>NZ_BAAAIF010000115.1:0-18236 GCF_039525925.1 Streptomyces javensis
CCATCGACCGGGCCGCCGCCCGGCTGCGCGGTGCGAGCGGGATGCCGTCGCGGGCGCCCCGGCGGCTGCGGGCCGCGCTGCCCGGGCCCGTGCCGGAGTCGGAGGCGCTGGACCTGGACCCCGTATCGCCGCGCGCCTTCCGGCTCGGGCCGGCCGCCGAGCTGGCCCTGACCGGGACCGTGGTGGCGGCCCTGCTGAGCGCGCCGGGTGTGTGGCTGGTGGACCGGATCACGGACGAGCCGGACCGCGGCTGTCTGGGCGGGGCGTCCAGCGAGGTGGTCGCGGGCCGCCCCGAGCTGAGCGCGGACTCGCCGCGGAAGCAGTACGAGGACGCCCGGCGGCTGATCCGCGAGGAGAACGCACGGGTGGACCGCGAGGTGGGGGGCCACGGCGGCACCGCCCGTACGGTGGTGCACATCGGCTCCGATGTGGCCGCCGACCAGGAGGGGCAGCGGTACAACGCGGCCGTGCCCGAGCTGCGCGGTATCGCCCTGGCCCAGCGCGCGCTGAACGACGAGGCGGGCAACGACTCCCAGAAGGTGTGGCTGCGCGTCGACAGCCGTAACGCGGGGGAGAACTTCGCGGGCGCGCCGCGCATCGCACGCCAGGTCGCGGAGGACGCCCGTGAGAAGGGCTCCGGGATCATCGGCGTGGTGGGCTTCTCCAAGAGCCTGAGGCAGACCCAGGAGGCCGTGCGCATCCTGGGCGCCGCGCGGATCCCCGTCGTGGGCACCACGGCCACGGCGGATCTGATGCAGGTGGACGGGTACTACCGCAGGGTGGCGCCCACCAACAGCCGCGAGGCCGCGGTCGAGGCCGACTTCGCCCACCGGGGCAACATCATGGACGACGGCACCGGAAGCTGCTCCCCGGCCCGCGCCGCCGTGGTCGTCAAGGACCCCCGGGATCTGTACAGCGACGAGATAGGGACGCTGTTCGCCGAGCGGTTCGGCGCCCGGCCGTTCACTCTGGAGTACACCCCGGGCGGCCGGGGCGGCGGGCTCGCCCAGGAGCCGCCGCCGAAGGACGGTGCCGCCCGTAAGGAGAGCATCGGCGAGCTGGCCGACGCGGTGTGCGAGCGGATCACCGCCAACCCCCGTACGGTCGTCTACTGGGCCTCCCGCGCCCTCCAGTTCAGCGCGTTCCTCGACGACTTCGGGGACAACACGGCGTGCGAGGGCAGGAAGCTCACGGTCCTCGGCGGCAACGACCTCACCACCGCCGCCCTCGCCGGTGAGTACGCGGACCGGCCCTGGCTGCGGCTGTACCACACCGTCCATGTGCTGCCCGCGGGCCATCCGCGGCTGAGCGACATCGCCAAGAAGTTCAACGCCGACTACGCGCGGGACTTCGGCGCCCATGACCTGTGGCGCGACGACGGACGGGCCGCCCTGGCGTACGACGCGATGCAGCTGATGGCCGAGGCCGCCAACCGGGCCTTCCGCAGTACGGACAACGTGGAGCGCTCCAATGTGCAGATCGGCCTCGACAACGGCATCCGGAAGCAGGGCGCCAGCGGCTATCTGGACGTCGGGCGGGGCCGCTCGGTGCCCCGGGACAAGCCGGTGGTGATCCTGCACCACACCGACCGGGGCTCGGAGCCGGTGCTGTACTGCGGCGCGTTCACCCAGAACCCGGCGGGACGGATAGCGACCTGGGGGCCGAGGGGGAAGTTCTCATGTCCCAGGGACAGTTGAGCAACCATTCGAGGGGCTGAAGGGTCTTCTTGTGTGCTCGCCCGGCTAAGGGGCGAACCATCAGCGCAAGACCATACACAGGGGGATTTTCCATGCTTCGTTCCATTCGTGCGCTTCGCTCCCGCGCCGCGGTGGCCGGCGGCTGTGTGGCCGCGCTCGGCCTCGGATTGGCCCTGGCCGCCGGGTCGCCCGCTTCGGCCACCGAGCGGACCGACCCGAACGGCCGCTACACCGCCGAGGAGATCCACCACTTCCTTGAGGGCTTCTACGGAAACCACGGCCCGCGCCCCTGGGAGCGGGAGCACCTGGTCTCTGACCAGCTCAAGGAGGAGGCCGCCCAGACGCCGGACTACGACCTGCTGCTGTGCGCGCAGAACCAGCCGCGGGACATCGAGGTCGGCGAGGTGACCACGGCCCAGTCCGCGCGGGTCGGCTGGGCGACCATCACCACCCATTGGGGCGAGGCGCCGACGACCCGGACCTTCACCGCCTATGTGGACCTCGACGCCAGCCGGCCGATCCAGCTCCTCCAGGTGGACTGCGCGCCCGGCGACTGATCCCGGCAAGGGGCCGCTCCCGGGAGGCCCGGACCGGAACGGCTGGTTCAGTTCTCCCGGGGCCACCCCGTAGTCTCGCCGTATGACCTGGTCGCACGCGTTGAAGGAGACCGCCCGGACGGGGCTCGCGATCGAGCGCACCAGGACCGAACCCATGGTCGCGGTCCGCGGCGCCTGCGGGGTCGCGCTCGTCATCGGGGTGGCGCTGTGGCTGGGCTCGCCGACGCTCGCCGTCTCGGCGGCCTTCGGCGCCTTCTCCGCGGGGATCGCCACCTTCCAGCGCAGCTGGCGCCCCCGCCCCTGGCTGGCGCTGGCCGCCGCGAGCGGTCTCGCGGTGAGCACCTTCCTCGGCTATCTGGCCGCCGCCCACACCCTCACCTTCGTCCTCATGCTCGCCGTGTGGACGCTGATGACGGGCATGTCGTGGGCGGTCGGCCCGGTCTCCGGACTGGTCTCCACCCAGATGGTGGCCGTCATGCTGATCACGGTCACCCTCCCGACCTCGGTCACGGGCGCCCTGGGGCACGCCCTGCTGGTCGGGCTCGGCGGCGTGGTGCAGGCCGCGCTGATCGTGCTCTTCCCGGTGCGGCCGTGGGGCGTGCAGCGCGACGCCCTCGCCGACGCGCTCGCCGCCGTGGCGGACTACGCACGCAGGCTGCGCGTCGAGCCGGTGGCACCCTTCGACCCCACGCCGCTGATGGACGCGCGCAGCGCCGCCGGCGTGACACCCCGTCAGGCCCGGCGGCGACCCCGCCAGCTGAGCGGCTACCGGCTGCTGGCCGAGCGGATCCGCCCGGTGCTCGCCTCACTGGCCGACCCGGTGGTCGGCGCCCCCGAGGAGGGGCCCGAGCGCGACCGGGTGCGGGAACTGCTGGCTGCCACCGGCACCGTGCTGGACGCGGTGGCCCACGCCATCCGCCACGGCACACCGGTGCGGGTGCCCTCCGAGGCCATGGCCGTCCTGCGGATGCCGGAGGACGGGCCCAAGCTGTCCGGCGCCGCCCGCCGCGCCGCGCTGCGGCTCTTCTCGCTGGTGGCGGACGTGGTGGAGGCGTCCGACGAACCGGTGGAGGAGGTGTCCGCCGAGGGCCGGACGGTGCACCGCTTCCTGCCCCGCCCCGGTTTCGGGGGCACCGCCGCCATGGCGCTGCGCGCCGTCCGCCGCGAGGCCCGCTGGTCCTCGCCGGTGCTGCGGCACGCGGTGCGGCTGTGCGCGGTCAGCGTCAGCGGCTATCTGCTGAGCACGACGCTGCCGCTGGGCCACTCCTACTGGGCGCCGCTGACCTCCACGATGGTCCTGCGGCCGGACTTCGCCCAGACCTACTCCCGCGGTGTCGCCCGCTTCCTGGGCACTCTGGCGGGCGTGCTGGTCGGCGGTGGGGTGGTGGCACTGGTCCAGCCCGGCCCTTACCTGAGCGCCGGGCTGGCCCTGGTGTGCGTCCTGGCGATGTACCTGCTGCTGCGCACCGGCTTCATCGTGACCTCCGCGTGCGTGAGCGCGTACGTGGTCTTCCTGCTCAGCATCGCGGGTGAGGCATGGCATCAGACCGTGCAGGCGCGGGTGGCGCTGACGCTGCTGGGCGGGGTGCTGGCGATGGTCGCGTACGCGGTCTTCCCCGCCTGGGAGACACCGCGGCTGCGGGACCGGCTCGCGGACTGGCTGGCCGCCAACGGCGCCTTCGCCACAGCCGTCTTCGACGCCTACGCCCGCCCCGCCGAGCGCCGCCCCCGCCAGGTGCGGGACGCCCTGCTGGACGCCCGCGCGGCGCGGGCGGCCTGGGAGCAGAGCGAGACCCAGGCGCACCGGGAACCGGTGCGCCACCGCGGGCTGTCGCGGCCCGCGGCGCGGGCCGCGCAGACGGCGCTGTCGACGATGGGACGAGTCATCATGCTGCTGGAGGCGCATCTGCCGGAGCGCGACGCGGCGCCGTCCGAGGGGGCCGGGGACTTCGCGGCGGCACTGCGGCAGGCGATGCCGAAGGCGGTCGAGGCGGTACGGGAGCGGCGGCCGCTGAACTGGGAGGCGGTGCACCGGTCGTTGGAGCGGTGGCGGCAGAAGGCGGGGGACCGTCCGGGAGTGGCGCTGCGCGACGCGGAGCAACTCGTGGACGCCCTCGACGATCTGGCGGAGGCGCTCAACAAGGGTGCACGGCAGTCACGCACGCCCCGTGACCCCAGTCAAGAAGAATCCCCCTAGACTAGGGGTGCCCCCTACATCATTGGGCGTGTTAATCATGAAGGGGCGGTGCTTGCCGACGCGTCCTCGGGCGCGTGCCCGGTACGCTCTGCCGTCTGTCCCCCACATTTTGCTTGACGAGTGAAAGACTTTCCCTACGCATGGGTGCACAGCGAGAAGACAGCGTCTGGATACGACGATTCCATCCGATGCCCGAGAGTCGCGCCCGTCTGGTCTGTCTGCCCCACGCCGGGGGTTCGGCGTCGTTCTTCTTCCCGATGTCCCAAACGCTTTCCTCGTCCGCCGATGTCCTGTGCGTGCAGTATCCGGGGCGTCAGGACCGGCGTCAGGACCCGCTGATCGAGAACATCGACGAGTACGCCGACGCCATCGCCGCGGAGTTGAAGCCCTGGCTCGATCTCCCGGTCGTCTTCTTCGGGCACAGCATGGGCGCCGTTCTCGCGTTCGAGGTGACCCGCCGGCTGGAGGAGGCCGACCCGGAGTTCTCCGCGCTCGCCCTCTTCGCCTCGGGCCGCCGGGCGCCGTCCCGTTACCGCGACGAGAATGTGCACCGGCGCGATGACGACGGCGTCGTACGCGAGATGAAGCTGCTGAGCGGCACCGATTCCCGCGTCCTCGGAAATGAGGAGATCCTGCGCATGGCGATGCCGGCGATTCGCGGTGACTACAAGGCGATCGAGACCTACCGCTCGGTGCCGGGCGCCGCCGTCCGCTCGCCGATCACCGTGCTGACCGGCGACAACGACCCCAGGACCAGCCTCGAGGAGGCGGAGGCCTGGCGGTCGCACACCACCGGCACGTTCGACATCCGGGTGTTCCCGGGTGGTCACTTCTTCTTGGCCGGGCATCAAGGGCCGATTATGAGTCTCGTCGCGGAGGCGCTTTCGGGGCCGAGACCCTGACCCGACCGCCTCAAGAACCTGCCCGACGCACTGGAAAACACCACTCGTCATGCTCGATGCCCCCGGCGGTCCGTTGGGGGCATCAGCTGGCTTCATCGGGGGATGAATTCTTTGCCTGCGAACCTCTTCGAATGGGAGAACCACCTCTCCGCGCTGCGTGAAATGCTGCGCGGCGCGACGCAGGGCCGGGGTCGGCTGGCTCTTGTCAGCGGTGCGGTGGCCAGTGGCAAGACCACACTGCTGAACACCTTTGCCGAACAGGCCATCGAAAGCGGTGCGTTGCTCCTGGAAGCGACCGGTTCGCGGGCCGAGCGGGACCTTCCCTTCGGAATTGTCCGAAAGATTTTCGATAACGGTGCGATGCCCGCCGATGTGCGATCCGAAGTGATCGCGCTGCTTGACGGAAACGCGCTGGAATCCACCGCCGCGGGACGCATGCACGTGATGTCCCAGATTTCCTCGGCGCTGCTGCGAATGGTCGACGATCGCACACTTGTCGTCCTTGTCGACGATGTGCACTGCGGCGACGACCAGTCCCTGCAATTCCTGCTCCACCTGGCCCGGCGGGTGCGCCAGGCGAAGGTTCTCATCGTCCTCACCGAATCCCCCCGGCTTCGTCAGGAGCAGTTCACCTTCCACGCCGAACTGCTCCGCCAGCCCAACTGTGTGCGCATGCGGCTGCACATGCTCACCGAGTCGGGCGTCGCCGAGGCGCTCTCCGGCACCCTGTCCGCCACCGTCGCCGCCCGCCTCGCCCCCGAATGCCACCGGATCTCGGGTGGCAACCCGATGCTGCTGCGCGCCCTGCTGGAGGACTGGCGGACCGTCGGCGAGCACGGCGAGGCCCAGCAGCGCCCGGCGCCCGGCGAGGCGTTCGCCCACGCCGTCCTCGGCTGTCTGCACCGCGGTGAGCCCGAGGCGCTGGAGATCGCCCGCGGGGTCGCCGTCCTCGGCGACGCCCGCTCCCCGCGGCTGCTCGGCCAGCTCCTGGACCTCAGCGCCAACGCGGTCCAGCAGGGCGTCCAGGACCTGCACCAGTGCGCCATCCTGGAGCACAACGCCTTCCGCGACGAGGTGGCCCGTACCGCGGTGCTCGACGCGACCCCCGCCACCGCCCGCGGCGCACTGCACGCCCGCGCCGCCCGGCTGCTGCACGCCGACGGCGCCTCCGCGCTCGACGTGGCCCGCCAGCTGGTCTCCGCCCGGCAGGACGCGGAAGCCTGGGCCGTCCCCGTGCTGCGCGAGGCTGCCGAATTCGCCCTGGTCGAGGAGGAGTTGGAGTTCGCGCTCCGCTGCCTCGAACGCGCCCACCACGCCTGCGCGCCCGGTCCCGAGCGCACCGCGCTCAAGGCCCGGCTGGTCAGCATCGCGTGGCGGATCGGCCCGGCCGCCGCCGAGAGCCATCTGCCGGAGCTCACCGAGGACGCCGGACGGGGCCGGCTCGCCCCACGCGACGTCGCCCCGATCACCTCCTACCTCGCCTGGTCGGGACGGCTGGACGCGGCGGCCGGCGCCGTCTCCGCGCTGGCCCAGTCGGCCGCCACCGGCGACGACCCCGCGATGACCGCCGCCGTCTCCGCCTCCGCCCAGTGGCTGACCATGCTCAGCCCGCCGCTGCGCGACCGCCTCCCCACCGTCGGGACCGGCACCACCGGGGCCACCGCCGGGGCCCCGCGCGACATGGCCGACCTGGCCCACGCCCACGCCGCCGCCACCATGTCCGCCGTGCTCACCGAGGGCCAGGCCGACCGGGCCGTCATCGAGGCCGAGCGGGTGTTGCAGCGCTACCACCTGAGCGACAGCACCCTCCAGCCGCTGGCCGTCGCGCTGATGGCACTCGTCCTGGCCGGTCGGCTCGACCTCGCGCTGTCCTGGTGCGAGCGGCTACAGGGCGAATGCTCCTCCCGCCGCGTCCCCACCTGGCAGGCGCTGCTGTCCGCCGTACGGGCCGAAATCGCGCTGCGCCAAGGCGACCTCCAGGTCGCCGCGCACCAGGCGCGCACCGCGATGTCACGGATCTCGGTCCAGGGCTGGGGCGTGGGGCTGGGGCTGCCGCTGTCCACCCTGATCCAGGCCGAGACCGGGATGGGCCACTACGACGAGGCCATGGCGCTGCTCGAACAGCCCCTGCCCGAGGAGCTCTTCCAGACCCTCCCCGGGCTGTTCTACCTGCGCGCCAGGGGCCGCTGCCACCTGGCCACCGGCCGCTACCACGCCGCGCTCGGCGACTTCACGGCCGCCGGTGAGCTGATGGGCGCCTGGCGGATGGACATCCCCCTGCTGACCCCCTGGCGGCTGGACGCCGCCGAGACCTGGCTGGCCCTCGGCGACCCGGGGCGCGCCCGCGCCCTGGCCGAGGAGCAGCTGCGGCTGGGCCCGGAGGACGCCCGGCTGCGCGGCGCCCTGCTGGTCGTGCTCGCCCGCACCGACGAGCTCAAGCGCCGGGTGCCCCGGCTCAAGGAGGCCGTGGAGATCCTGGAGGGCGGCGACGACCGCATCCAGCTGGCCGTCGCCCTCGGCGAACTCGGCCGCGCCTACCGCTCGCTGGGCGACTTCAACCGGGGCCGGGTGCTCGTCCGCAAGGCATGGCACGTGGCCAAGACGTGCGGCGCCGATCCGCTCTGCCGTGAGCTGATGCCCCGGCACGCGGACCCCGGAGAGCTCGCCGCGGCCGCCGCCCAGCCGGGCCAGGGGACGACCGAGACACAGCGCGATGTGGAGGCGCTGACCGAGGCGGAGGTGCGGATCGCGGTGCTGGCCGCGCACGGCAACACCAACCGGGAGATCGCGTCCAAGCTGTTCGTCACCGTGAGCACGGTGGAGCAGCACCTGACCCGCATCTACCGCAAGCTGAACGTCAAGCGCCGCCGCGACCTCCCCGCGAAGCTCTCCGACAGCAGCCTCACCGGGACGGTGTAGCGGTCCCGCTAATTCAACAGGCCGTGTTCCATGGCCTTCATCACCGCGGCCGTGCGGTCGGACACACCGAGCTTCCGGTACGAACGCAGCAGATGCGTCTTGATCGTGGCCTCGCTGACGAACAGCTCGGCGCCGATCTCGGCGTTGGTCAGCCCCCGGCCGACCAGCCGCAGCACCTCGCGCTCACGTCCGGAGAGCGGGGACGGCTCGGGCGCCCGGGTGCGGAAGAGCTTGCCCGCGAGGGACGGGGTGAGCACGGTCTCGCCACGCGCCGCGGTCTGGACCGCGTCGATCAGCTCCTGGCGTGAACTGCCCTTCAGCAGATAGCCCGCGGCGCCCGCCTCCACCGCGCGCAGGATGTCCGAGTCGTCCTCGTACGTGGTCACGATGACCACCTTGCAGCCCGGCACCTGGCGCAGGATGCGCCCGGTGGCCTCGACCCCGTCCATCCCGCCCATGCGCAGGTCCAGCAGGGTGATGTCCGGCCGCAGCGCGACTGCCTGGACCACCGCCTCCTCACCGGAACCGGCCTGCCCGACCACCGTGATCCCGTCGGCGGACTCCAGCATGGCGCTCAGCCCCTCCCGCACCACGGGATGGTCGTCGGCCAGCAGGACCCTGATCGGACTCGACCCGCCCGGCGTACCCTCAGACACGCGACTCCTCCCCGACCGGCGCCGTCATCGGCACGCTCACCTCCACGGTGGTGCCCCGTCCGGGGCTGCTGGTGACGGACGCGACGCCGTCGATCTCCGCCACCCGAGCCTGCATCCCGCGCAGCCCGTAGCCTTCCTGGGTGCCGTCCGGGGTGAACCCCTCGCCGTCGTCGCGGACCAGCAGCCGGACGCCACCCTCGTCGAAGACCACGATCACATCGACCGTACGGGCCCGCTTGGCGTGCTTGCGCACATTGGCGATGGCCTCCTGCACCGTACGCAGCAGCACCACGCTCACCGCCATCGGCAGTGACTTCTCGTCGCCCATCACCGAACACCGCACCTCCAGGCCGGTCTCGGCGATCAGCCCCTCCGCCTGCCGCCGCACCGCCTGGGAGAGCGAACCGCCGCGCAGCGCGGGCGGGGTGAGGGCGGCCACGAAGTCACGGGCCTCGGCGAGCGACTCCTTGGCCACCCGGCCGGCCAGCGACAGATGGTTCACCGCCTGGTCGGGGGCCTCGCGCACCTCCGACTCGGCCGCCTGCACCAGACTGATGATGCTGGTCAGGCCCTGCGCCAGGGTGTCGTGGATCTCGCGGGCCAGCCGTTCGCGCTCGGCCGAGATACCGGCCTCGTGGGAGAGCCGGGCCACCCGCTCCCGGCTGTGCCGCAACTCCTCGATGAGCAGTCCGCGCTCCTTGCTCTGCCGCACCACCCGCTTGATCCACATCCCCAGCAGCACCGACAGCGCGATGCTCAGCAGCGAGATGGGCAGCACACCCAGGACGCTCAGCCCCAGGTCCTCACCGGTGAACGCCACCACCAGCACGGGACAGAGATTGGCCGCCGTGGCCAGCACCACCGCCGAGGCCATCGGCAGGCTCATGATCAGCATCGGGATGACCGCGAACAGCGCGAACGCGCCGACCAGGTTGAACGCCGTGGTGAGACAGAACAGCGCCACCAGACCCGCCGCGAAGACCAGGTTCCGGGGGCCGTAGGTGTCCTCGATCATCAGCGTCCGGCCGACCGCCGCGTACCAGGGCACGATGAGGGTCAGCGCGGCGATCGGGATGGAGTGGTTGACCTGCGAGCCGCCGGAGAGGAAGAGCAGGACCGCGGTAACGAGATAGGAGACGGCGAAGAAGCCGTCCCAGAGGCCGAACCAGCGGGTGCCGGACTCGGGACCGTAGTACGCCCCGGTCTGCGAGCCGTCCCCCGGAGAGTGATTGCGCACGGCTCAGTACTACCACGCGTGTCCACCGTGTCCACCGGACGGTTGACAGCCAGAACCCACCGTTCAGTCGTCTCGCGGTGGCGCGCCCGCTTCTAGCGTTGATTTAGGTGGGGCGGAGAACCGTCACACCGAACGCACATCCCCGTTCGGCTTGGAGAACGTCGCATATGCCACAGATGAGCCAGTTCATGTCCGCACTGATCGCCAGTGGCACGATCCTGATCATCATCCTGGCGACCGACATCGGCCGCCGCCGCATCACCACGATGCGGATGGTGCGCTCGGTCATCGCCGTGGCCGTGGTCATCGCGATCTTCGTCGAGTCCTTCCCGACCAAGGGCAACGACATCTCCCTCCAGCTCGTGGGCGTCGGCACCGGTGTCATCTGCGGTCTGATCGCCGGAGTGCTGCTGCCCGCCTACAAGGACGCCACGTCCGGTGAGCTCTACACCATCGGTGGCATCGGCTACGCCCTGGTGTGGATCGTCCTCTCCGGCGGACGCATCCTCTTCGCCTACGGCGCCGAGCACTGGTTCACCATGGACCTGGTCAAGTTCTCCATCGACTACAAGATCAGCGGCCAGGACACCTACGCCAACGCCTTCGTCTTCATGTCGCTGGCCATGGTGCTGACCCGAACCGCCGTACTGCTGGCCAAGATGCGCAAGCTCAAGGGCCAGAACACCGGAAGCGGTCAGCTGCCGCAGCAGACCGTCACCGGTGCGTCGGTCTGAGCCGCCTGGTTTCATAGTCCACCAACCCCCGCCGGGCCCCGCCCCGGTACCCGTCAGACGCAAGAGCAGGGTGAAGCAGTGGAACGCCATGACAACCTGAGGCTCCGACCGCCTCGGCACCGGGTCGACCGCCGAGCGATCGGCTGGTGGACGCTCCAGTCCGCACTCTTCGCCCTGCCCTTGCCGCTCGTCTTCGGGATCCTGTGGGCCTCCATTCCCCCCACGCGTGAGTTCTTCATGTGGGCCACGCTGATCTCGCTGGTCCCCGGGCTGCTCTACATGGCCGTCATGCCGGCCTGGCGGTACCGGGTGCACCGCTGGGAGGCCACCAACGAGGCGGTCTACGCGGCCTCCGGCTGGCTCTGGCAGCAGTGGCGGGTCGTGCCGCTGTCCCGGGTGCAGACGGTGGACACCCTGCGCGGCCCGATCCAGCAGCTGTTCGGGCTCTCCGGCGTCACCGTGACCACCGCCTCCGCCGCGGGCGCGGTGAAGATCAAGGGCATCGACCACAAGCTCGCCGGTGACCTGGTGGAGTACCTGGCCAAGTCCACCCAGGCCGTGCCGGGAGACGCCACATGAGCTCCGAGACCACCGTGCGGCCGACCCCCCACGCGGCCGGCCGCGACTGGGGACGGCTCAACGGGCGGCTGCTCCTGGTCAACCTCTCCATCCTCGCCGCGCCGGTGGCCATGTTCCTGGCCAGCCTCGCGGTCACCGGAGGCGACACCAACCTCCAGGTCATCATCACCCTCGGCTCGCTGTTCGTGACCTTCCTGGTCATCAGCGGCATCGGGCTGATGCGGCTGTTCACCACCCGCTACCGGCTCACCGAGGACCGCTTCGAACTCCACACCGGGCTGCTCTTCCGCAGTGAGCGCTCGGTCCCGATCGGCCGCATCCGCGGTGTCGACATCACCTCCAACCCGGTCCACCGCGTCTTCGGCCTCACCACGCTGCGCATCGACAGCGGGGACCAGAGCGACGCCGCGGCGCGCAGGCTCGCCCTCGACGGCATCACCAAGGCCGAGGCCGTGGAGCTGCGCCGCCAGATCATCGCGCTGCGCGACGCGGGCCGGGCCCGGCCGGTGGCCGACAGCGACGGTGTGCTCAGCCGGCTGGACTGGTCCTGGCTGCGCTACGGCCCGCTGACCGTATGGGGCGTGGGCGGTGTCTTCATCGCCGCCGCCAGTACGTACCGCACCCTGAGCGAGCTCCAGGTGAACCCGCTGGACCTCGGCGTCGTCAAGGACCTCGAGGACCGCTTCGGCACCATTCCGCTCTGGTACGGAGTCCTGCTGGCCGCCGTCGTCATCGTCGTCCTCGGCATGATCGGCTCCACCGCGACCTACATCGAGAACTGGGCCGGTTACGAACTGCGCCGCGAGGACGGCGGAATCCTCCGCATCCGCCGCGGCCTGCTGGCCACCCGCTCCGTGAGCATCGAGGAGCGCCATCTGCGCGGCCTCGAACTCGTCGAGCCCGTCCCGCTGCGCTGGGCCAAGGGCGCCAAGCTCAACGCCGTCGCCAGCGGTCTGGGCAACCAGGAGGACAACCGCAGGCGCCGCGGACTGACCCCGCCCACCCCGCGCGACGAGGCCATGCGGGTCGCCGCGCGGGCGCTGCCGACCGGCCCCGGGCTGATCGAGCGCAAGGGTCTGCTCCCGCACCCCAAGGCGGCCCTGCGGCGCCGGATCAACCGCGCCCTCATGTGGTCGGTCCTGATCGCGGCCGTACCCGTAGGTCTGGGTCTGTGGCTGGGCCGGTGGCTCGTCATCACCGGCGTGATCACCGGTGTGGTGCTGGTGCCGGTCCTGGTGGCGTTCGCCTTCAGCGCCTACCACAGCCTCGGCCACGGGCTGCGCGACCGCTATCTGGCCGCCTGCTCCGGCGCGTTCGCCCGCCGCACCGTCGCCCTCCAGCGCGACGGGATCATCGGCTGGAAGTTCTCCCGGACGCCCTTCCAGCGCCGGGCCGGGCTGATCACCCTCGGCGCCACCACCGCCGCGGGCGAAGGCGTCTACCACGTGCACGACCTGACCGAAGGCCAGGGAATCGCCCTCGCCGAGACCGCGGTACCGGGGCTGCTGGCCCCGTTCATCGAGAGAGCCCCCGACCGCGGCTGACCACCCCGAGACCAACTGGCGATCCCCCGAGAGGTGGAGGGGCGGACCGAAAGGCCGCCCCTCCACCTCTGAACCCCCGCCACCGCTGGAAAACTGAATACTGGGCGCATTATTTGCTCGAGATCCTTGTCGCCACCGGAATTCTCATGCACTCTGGTGAATTAACGGTGGCCATTGCGCGTTGCCCCTCGGATACGGGACCCCAAAGGGATGATAGGGGTCCATAGGGGGTTTGAAGGGGTTTCTGGTCGCCCTGCCCTGTGTAAAGCTGACGTACGGTCTTGGTGTTATGTCTGCGAGGGTAATGGGGCGCGCGATGGTGAGTGAGTCCGTGGATTTCACGCCCGAGCACACCGAAAAGGGGGGCACGAGCCCCGAAGGGGCGTCCCCGTGGCGTGACCGGCTCGCCGCGCTCCCCGAGGCCGAGCGCGCCGAGGCCCTCACCGACTGGGTCGGCGAGATCGTCGAACAGGCCCTCAAGGACAAGGCACCGGACCTTCTCGACCCCGAGCGTCCCTTCCTCGACCTGGGCTTCGACTCCCTCGCCACGGTCGATCTGCACGCCCGGCTGACCGCCGCCACCGGACTGCGGCTGCCGGTCACCCTCGCCTTCGACCACCCGACCCCCGCCGACCTCGCCCGCCATGTACGGGCCGAACTGCTCGGTGCGGACGACGATTCCGACGCTTCCCCGGCCGACGCCGTAATGGGCCCGGCGGCCGCCGACGATCCCATCGCCATTGTCGGAATGAGCTGCCGGTTCCCCGGCGAGGTCGGCTCCCCCGAAGAACTGTGGGAAATCGTCGCGGGTGGAAAAGACGTCATCTCCGAATTCCCGGTGAGCCGGGGCTGGGATCTCGCCGGACTTTACGACCCCGACCCGGACCGGCCGGGCAGCAGCTATACCCGCGAAGGCGGATTCCTGCACGACGCCGATGAGTTCGACCCGGCGTTCTTCGGAATCTCCCCGCGCGAGGCCCTCGCGATGGATCCGCAGCAGCGGCTGCTGCTGGAGACCTCCTGGGAGGTCTTCGAACGCGCCGGTATCGACCCCGCGACCCTCCGGGGCGGCCGGACCGGTGTGTTCGTCGGCGCCGAGACCCAGGACTACGGCCCCCGGCTGCACGAGGCCGAGCAGGGGATCGAGGGCTATCTGGTCACCGGCAACGCCGCCAGCGTCGCCTCCGGCCGGATCGCCTACACCTTCGGCTTCGAAGGCCCCACCGTCACCGTCGACACCGCCTGCTCCTCCTCCCTGGTGGCGCTCCACCTGGCGGTCCAGGCGCTGCGCGCGGGCGAGTGCACCATGGCGCTCGCCGGCGGCGCGGCCGTCATGGCCAATCCCGGCTCGTTCATCGCCTTCAGCCGCCAGCGCGGCCTCGCCCCCGACGGCCGCTGCAAGCCGTTCGCCGCCGCGGCCGACGGCACCGCCTGGGGCGAGGGCGTCGGCATGCTGCTCGTCGAGCGGCTCTCGGAGGCCCGTCGCCACGGCCACCGGGTCCTCGCCGTCGTCCGTGGCACCGCCATCAACCAGGACGGCGCCAGCAACGGCCTCACCGCCCCCAGCGGCCCCGCCCAGCAGCGCGTCATCCGCCAGGCCCTCGCCAACGCCGGACTCACGGCCGGCGAGGTGGACACCGTCGAGGCCCACGGCACCGGTACGACGCTCGGCGACCCCATCGAGGCCCAGGCGCTGCTCGCCACCTACGGCAGGGACCGCGAGGCGGACCGCCCGCTGTGGCTCGGCTCGCTCAAGTCCAACATCGGCCACACCCAGTCCGCGGCCGGTGTCGGCGGCATCATCAAGATGGTCATGGCGATGCGGCACGGGGTGCTGCCGCGGACCCTGCACGTGGACGAGCCCACCCCGCACGTCGACTGGACCGCCGGCGACATCGAGCTGCTGACCGAGGCGCGGCCCTGGCCGGAGAGCGACCGCCCGCGCCGCGCGGGCGTCTCGTCGTTCGGCATGAGCGGCACCAACGCGCACGCCATCATCGAGCAGCCGCCGGTCGAGGACGCGGAGCCGAACGAGCCCGGGGAGCCCGGGGAGCCCGAGGGCCAGGGTTCCGCGGAACCCGCCCTGCTGCCCTGGGCCCTCTCCGCGAAGACCACCGACGCCCTCCAGGGCCAGGCCGAGCGGCTGTACGCGCTGCTGGAGGCCGACCCCGACCTCGCCCTCACCGACGTCGGCCACTCCCTGGCCACCACCCGCGCCACCTTCGAACAGCGCGCCGTGCTGCTCGCCGCCGACCGCGACGGCTTCCGCTCGGCCCTGCGCACCCTCGCCGACGGCGGCGACGGGCCGTCCGTCGTGCGCGGCGCCCCCGCCGCCGGAAAGCTCGCCCTGCTGTTCACCGGACAGGGCAGCCAGTGCCTCGGCATGGGCCGCGAGCTCCACGCCGCCTACCCCGTCTTCGCCGAAGCCCTCGACGACGCCTGCTGGTACCTCGAGGAGCAGCTCGAACTCCCGCTCCTCGACGTGCTCTTCGCCGAGGAGGGCAGCCCCGAGGCCGCCCTCCTGGACCGCACCGACTACACCCAGCCCGCCCTGTTCGCCATCGAGGTCGCGCTCTACCGCCTCCTCGAGTCCTGGGGACTGCGCCCCGAACTGCTCGCCGGACACTCCATCGGCGAGCTCGCCGCCGCCCATGTGGCGGGGGTGCTGTCCCTGGAGGACGCCGCCGCGCTGGTCGCCGCCCGTGGCCGGCTGATGCAGGAACTTCCGGCCGGTGGCGCGATGGTCGCGGTGCAGGCGTCGGAGGACGAGGTGCTGCCGCTGCTCGCCGGGCGCGAGGACCGGATCGGCATCGCCGCGATCAACGGCCCCCAGTCCGTCGTCGTCTCCGGCGCCGAGGCGGACGCGCTGGAGATCGCTTCTGGTTTTGAGGCGCGGGGTCGGAAGACCAAGCGGCTCACCGTGAGCCACGCGTTCCACTCCCCGCTGATGGACGGCATGCTCGCCGAGTTCCGGCGGGTCGCCCAGGTGCTGGAGTACGCGCCGCCGCGCATCCCCGTGGTCTCCACCGTCACCGGGCGGGTCGCCACCGCCGATGAGCTGTGCTCGCCCGAGTACTGGGTGCGCCATGTCCGCGAGGCCGTCCGCTTCCTCGACGGTGTGCACACCCTCGCCGACAAGGGCGCCACCACCTTCCTGGAGCTCGGCCCCGACGCCGTGCTCACCGCCATGGCCCAGGACTGTCTGCCCGACGCCGACGGCACCGCGTACGCCGCCGCGCTGCGCGGCGGGCGCCCCGAGGCGGAGACCCTGACGGCCGCTGTCGCGCTGGCGTACGTCCGGGGCAAGAAGGCCGACTGGGCCGCCCCGTACGCCGCCACCGGCGCCCGCACGATCGACCTGCCCACCTACGCCTTCCAGCGCCAGCAGTACTGGCTCAACGCCCCGGCCCCGGCCGGAACGGCGGGGGCGGGGGTCGCGCCGGGCGGTGTCGTCGACGGGCGGTTCTGGGATGTGGTGGAGCGTGGGGATGTGGCCGCGCTGGCGGCGGAGCTCGCGGTGGATCCGGGGGTTTCGCTGGGTGAGGTGTTGCCCGCGTTGTCGTCGTGGCGGCGGCAGGAGTCGGTGCGTTCGGCGGTGGATGGTTGGCGTTACCGGGTGTCGTGGCAGCCGGTGTCGGAGCGGTTGGCGGCCGGGGTGTTGGGTGGTTGCTGGCTGGTGGTCGTCCCTGCGGACGCTGCTGAGGGTGCTTGGGCCACGGGTGTGGTGCGGATGCTGGCCGGGCGTGGTGTGGATGTGCGCGTGGTCGAGTCGAACGCGGCGGACCGCGCAGGGGTGGCCGATGAGCTGCGTACGGCGGTGGGCGATGCTTCGGTGACGGGTGTGGTGTCGCTTCTCGCGGTGGGCGATGGCGATGGCGGTGGCGAGGCGGGGCTGTTGCGTACGGCTGCGTTGGTGCAGGCGTTGGGTGACGTGGGTGTGGGTGCGCCGTTGTGGGTGGCGACGCGGGGTGCGGTGTCGGTGGGGCGTTCGGATGGTGTGGTGAGCCCGGCGCAGGCGTTGGTGTGGGGGCTTGGCCGGGTGGCGGCGTTGGAGCTGCCGGAGCGGTGGGGTGGTCTGGTCGATCTGCCGGGGTCGGTGGATGAGCGTGCGCTGGGGCGGCTGGCGGGTGTGCTGGCCGGGTCCGGTGGCTCGGTTGAGGATCAGGTCGCGGTGCGTGGTTCGGGTGTCTTCGGCCGTCGGCTGGTGCGGGCGGTCGGCTCTCGGATGTCGGGCGATGAGGGTTGGCGGGCGTCCGGTTCGGTGCTGGTGACGGGCGGTACGGGTGCGCTGGGCGCGCATGTGGCCCGTTGGCTGGTGGCGAACGGTGCCGAGCATGTCGTGCTCACCAGCCGCCGGGGGCCCGACGCCCCGGGCGCGGCGGAGTTGCGGGATGAGCTCGTGGCTTCGGGTGCTCGGGTGACGGTGGCCGCGTGTGATGTGGCGGACCGGGACGCGCTCGCCGAGCTGCTGGCGTCCATACCGGACGAATTCCCGCTGACCGCCGTCGTCCACGCGGCCGGTGTGCTGGACGACGGCGTACTGGACTCGCTCACGCCCGAGCGGTTCGCCTCGGTGCTCCGGGCGAAGGCCGATGCCGCGCTGCATCTGGACGAGTTGACGCGCGACCTGGACCTTTCGGCGTTCGTGCTGTTCTCCTCGATCACCGGGTCGGTGGGCGCGGCCGGACAGGCCAACTACGCGGCGGCCAACGCCTATTTGGACGCGCTGGCCGAGCGGCGGCGCGCCCAGGGTCTGCCCGCCACCTCGATCGCCTGGGGCCCGTGGGCGGACTCCGGGATGGCCGGTGACGACGCCATGGAGCGGCGGATGCGCCGCGAGGGCATGCCGCCGATGGCGCCCGAGTCGGCCGTCGCCGCGCTGCGGCAGGCGCTGGACCTCGATGACACCGCCGTGACGGTCGCGGACATCGACTGGGAGAACTTCACCCGCACCCTCACCGCCGTACGGCCCAGCCCGCTGATCGCCGCGCTGGCGGCGGAGGCCGGACCGGGCGCGGCGACCGGCGCCGAGACCGCCAAGGTCGTCACCGACGCCGACTCCGCCTCCCCGCTGGGCGAGCGCCTGAGCGGCCTGCCGAGGGCCGAACAGGACCGCGCGCTGCTGGAGTTGGTGCGTGCGCAGGTCGCGTCGGTGCTGGGGCACGGCGGGGCCGAGGCGGTCGAGGCCGGGCGCGCCTTCAAGGAGCTGGGCTT
>NZ_BAAAIF010000116.1:0-18069 GCF_039525925.1 Streptomyces javensis
GTGCAGACTCGCAATCCACACCGAAACCAGAGGCCCTCGCCCCGTTCAAGCACCCCTCACGGCGCGTCGCCCGTCACCAACCTCCCCGGACAACACATCAGGCCGTAGCCGCCGTCGGTGACCGGGGCGGTGGACAGCTCCCAGGCGAAGGCGATCGCCTCTTCCTTGAAGTAGTCGCCGAAGGAGAAGTTGCCGTTCATCTGGAAGAAGGAGCCGTGCCGGGTGGTGCGGCCGACCTCCTCGATGTCCAGGGTGCGCACGCATTTCTGGACGCTCGTCGCGCGCGGCCAGGGCGCCTGTGCCTCGCCGGTCAGGTACGGCTTGAAGGGGACCATGCCCGCGTTGACGAACAGCAGCGTCGGGTCGGGCGTCGGCAGCGGGGCGCTGGGCACGACGGTGTGACCGCGCTCGGCGAAGAAGTCGAGGAAGCGGCGGCGGACCTCGGCGGTGCGCAAGGTGGGGCTCCGGATGCTTACAGGGGTGGGACGGCCAGATGCCGGGCGGGGTGGCCGGGGCCGAGGAAGACGACGATGCCCTTGCCTTCGGGGGCGGGATGGGTGGCCTGGGTCCAGCCCTGGCGGCGGTAGAAGGACATGGCCCGTCCCGACTGGACGGAGGTGAGCAGCCAGGAGCGGCCGTCGGGAGCGTCCGCGGTGATCGCCTCCAGCAGCTCGGCGGCGAGGCCGGTGCCCTGGGCATGGGCGCGGACGGCCAGCTCGTTTATCTCGCGGGCCCCGCACAGCCACTCCACGGTGCGGTCGGGGCCGAGGCTGACGGCGGCCTGGGGATAGCAGCGGTCGGTGGGGAAGGGGACGAGAGTGGTCCAGGCGGTGGCCAGGCCGACGACATCCGGGCCCGCGAAGGCGAGGGCCGCGGTGAAGCCGGGGCGGCCCGCGTTCACCGGGAGCCGTTCCACGAACTCCGCCGCCTTCTCCTCGTCCTCGTTCCAGGGCGGGGCGCAGAAGGCGTCGACGTAGACGGAGCGCAGGGCGGCGGCGTGGTCGAGGAGGCCGGTGCCCTTGAAGACACGGATGTCCATCATGCCGCCACCGTCCTGGTGGTGGTCGCGACGGGGTGCAGGGCCGCGTACTCCAGTGGCGCCGAAGGGTCGATCGACATGTCGAGCGGGGCGGGCTCGGCTCCGGCGCGTACGAGGAGGTCGCCGACGGCGGCGATCATCGCGCCGTTGTCCGTGCACAGCCGCAGCGGCGGCACGCGCAGGGTGATGCCGACGGTCCGGCAGCGTTCCTCGGCGAGGGACCGTACGCGCGAGTTGGCGGCGACCCCGCCGACCACCACGAGTGTGTCCACGCCGTGCTCGGCGCACGCCTCGACCGCCTTGCGGGTCAGTACGTCCGCCACCGCCTCCTGGAGCGAGGCCGCGCCGTCGGGCACCGGCAGCTCGCGGCCCGCGTGCCCCTCCGCCCAGCGGGCGGCGGCCGTCTTCAGACCGGAGAAGGAGAAGTCGTACCGGTGGTCCGGCGATCCGGCCAGCGGGCGCGGGAAGGGGACAGCGCGCGGATCCCCCACGCGCGCTGCCCGGTCGATGGCCGGACCGCCCGGATACGGCAGCCCGAAGACCCGCGCCACCTTGTCGAAGCATTCCCCCGCGGCGTCGTCCAGGGTGTCCCCGAGGTGGACGATCGGATCGCGGACCAGATCGCGTACGAGGAGGAGCGAGGTGTGGCCGCCGGAGACGATCAGCACCATGCAGGGGTCGGGCAGCGGGCCGTGTCCCAGGGTGTCGGCGGCGACATGGCCGGCGAGGTGGTGTACGCCGTACAGCGGGACGCCGAGTGCGTAGGCGAGGGCCTTCGCCCCGGCCAGGCCCACCTGGAGCGCGCCGGACAGCCCCGGACCGGTGGTGACGGCGACCGCGCCGATATCGGACAGCCGCAGACCTGCCGCGTCGAGGGCCCGCTGTACGACCGGCCGCAGCGCGTGCACATGCGCACGGGCGGCGATCTCGGGGATGACACCGCCGTAGCGGGCGTGTTCGTCCATGCTCGACGCCAGCGCATGGCCCAGCAGCCGCCCGCCCCGGACGAGTCCCGCGCCGGTCTCGTCGCACGACGACTCGATGCCGAGCACGATCGGAGCACTCACGCCGACCCCTTCCTGCACAGGATACGTTATTGCGCATAGTGTGCAATAAGAGGGCTGGTGATGCGTACCCCAGCGGCCGCACGGTGCGCTGATCGTCCTGCGCCCGACCGCCTGACAGCCGCCCGTGAGACCCGGACCGTCCGCGGTCGTGGGACGCGTGGCCGCCGGTTACCCAGGGTGTGCGCGCCTCGCCCCGATCCGGCAGTTCATCCGCTGCAACCAGAGCATCGGCCGAAGACCAGTAGCGAACCCGAGGAGTCGGGCCGCAGCCCGGTCAGCTCCTCGATCCTTCCCACCGCCTCGGTCAAGTGCCTGCTCGCCAGGGCCGCGATATGGCCGCACTGCTGACACACCGTGTGGTGATGCGGCTCTCCGGTGATGCCGTAGCGCGTCGCGCCGGGGCCGTGGACCGCGTGCGTCAGGCCAACCGCTGTGAGGGCCTCCAGCGTTCGGTAGACGGTCGTGTGGTGGACCGCCTTCCCGGACCGGGTCAGTTGCTCACACGCTTCCGAACTGGAGAGATGACGCTCCGAGGCGGCCAGCAGGGCCAGTACGCGCAGTCGGCCCGGAGTGCAGCGCAGCCCGTGGCGCCGCAGCAGCTCACGGGGTTCCGGTGCCTTCTTTGCGTTGTCGTACGTCAACGCCGAGTGCCTGCTCACACCATTCGCCTCTCTCTCGGCCGGTCCGGGACCCGCGGGGGCGCGGAGGTCGCCGCCCGCCGCCTGCTGTCGTTCCGGGGGTTCGTCGCGGCCGGAAAGGGAGCGGGACAACCGCGTCCACTGCGACACGGCAGAGGTCCTAGGCCCAATGCATGATCGGCAACCTACCGCTCTTACCATTAGTGTGCTGCTGCATACCATTCGCAATAACGCCCGGAGGATGTTGCACATGGCGATTTACACGCTCCCGGAGCTTCCGTACGACTACGCGTCGCTCGCCCCGGTCATCAGCCCCGAGATCATCGAGCTGCACCACGACAAGCACCACGCCGCGTACGTCAAGGGCGCGAACGACACGCTGGAGCAGCTCGCGGAGGCGCGGGACAAGAACTCGTGGGGGTCGATCAACGGCCTGGAGAAGAACCTGGCTTTCCACCTCTCCGGGCACATCCTGCACAGCATCTACTGGCACAACATGACCGGTGACGGCGGCGGCGAGCCGCTGGAGAAGGACGGCGTGGGCGAGCTCGCGGACGCCATCGCCGAATCGTTCGGGTCGTTCGCGGGCTTCAAGGCGCAGATGTCCAAGGCATCGGCCACGACGCAGGGGTCCGGCTGGGGTGTGCTGGCGTACGAGCCGGTCAGTGGCCGGCTGGTCGTGGAGCAGGTCTACGACCACCAGGGCAACATCGGCCAGGGCTCGACCCCGATCCTGGCCTTCGACGCCTGGGAGCACGCCTTCTACCTGCAGTACAAGAACCAGAAGGTGGACTTCATCGAGGCCATGTGGAAGGTGGTCAACTGGCAGGACGTGGCCAAGCGCTACGCCGCCGCCAAGGAGCGCGGCAACAGCCTGCTGCTGGCGCCGTGACAGCGTAGCCCCACAGAAGTCCTGCTTGTGATCGTCTTCTCACCTTTCACCGGCAGGCGGACAGCGAAGGGCTCCCGCGGACAACCTGTCCGCGGGAGCCCTTCCGCTACCACCGAACACTGACGGCGCTCCTGGGGGCCAACCCCACCGCGTTGGCCGGCCCCGTTCGTCCGCGACCCGTCGCGCACCAGGACCTCCGGGCTTTACTGCGAGTTTGTTGCAAGTGAAACCGTTGTGCGTCTGAATTGAGCCACGTCCCTGCGTGAACCAAGGAAGACCACCCATGACCTCTGCCCCCTCAGCCGGAACCTCGGCTGGTCACACGAAATCCCGCTGGCGGCGCATCTCCGGCTCGATGAGCCGGGCCGAGTGGGGCCGCGCGGCGGGCATGGCCGGGTTCATCGCCGCCCTGCACATCATCGGTTGGTTCACGCTGGTGGCGATCGTCGCTCCCGAGCACTACAGCCTGGGTACCAAGACCTTCGGCGTCGGCATCGGCGTCACCGCGTACACCCTGGGCATGCGGCACGCGTTCGACGCGGACCACATCGCCGCGATCGACAACACCACCCGTAAGCTCATGAGCGAGGGGCAGCGGCCCCTGTCGGTCGGCTTCTGGTTCTCGCTGGGCCACTCGTCCATCGTCTTCGGCCTGGCGTTCCTGCTCTCCCTCGGCGTCAAGGCCCTCGCCGGGCCGGTCCGAAACGACAACTCCGAGCTCCACGATGTCACCGGCCTGATCGGCACCGCGGTCTCCGGCACGTTCCTCTACATCATCGCGATCATCAATCTGCTGGTCCTGGCCGGGATCTGGAAGGTCTTCCGGCGGATGCGCTCCGGCCACTTCGACGAGGCCGCCCTGGAGGAGCAGTTGAACAGCCGCGGGCTGATGAACCGGTTGCTCGGACGGCTGATGAAATCCATCACCAAGCCGTGGCAGATGTACCCCCTCGGTCTGCTCTTCGGCCTGGGTTTCGACACCGCCACCGAGGTGGCCCTGCTGGTGCTCGCCGGGTCCGGCGCCGCTTCCGGGCTTCCCTGGTACGCGATCCTGTGCCTGCCGGTGCTCTTCGCCGCCGGAATGTCGCTGCTGGACACCATCGACGGCTCGTTCATGAACTTCGCCTACGGCTGGGCCTTCTCCAAGCCCGTGCGCAAGGTCTACTACAACCTCACCATCACTGGCCTGTCGGTCGCCGTCGCCCTCATCATCGGCACCGTCGAACTGCTGGGCCTCCTCGCCGAGAAGCTCCATCTGCACGGCGCCTTCTGGGACTGGATCAGCGGCCTGGACCTCAACATCGTCGGCTTCATCATCGTCGGCCTGTTCTTTGCCACCTGGGCCATCGCGCTGGCCGTGTGGAAGTTCGGCCATATCGAGGAGAAGTGGACGGCCGGGCTGCGCCCCGCTGAGAAACAGCCGGACTGAAATGCGGATGCGCGTATCCCGCATACAGCGCAAACACAAAGCAAAGCGCTACGCCCCTCCGGCCGGCTCCGGACGGCGGGGCAGCAGTGCCACGGCGAGGACCGGGACGGCGGCGAGGATCAGCCAGGGCACGGCGGCCGGGAGGCGCAGATCGAGCAGGGAGCCGGTGGCCGAGCTGCCGATGAGGACGATCAGGCCGGATACGGAGGACAGCGCGCCGGTGTAGAGGCCGAGCCGTCCGTCCTCGGCGAGGTCGGGCACCCAGGCGCGGGCGGCCGGGACGACCAGCATCTGGCCAAGGGTGAGCAGGATGACGAAGCCCGCAGTGGGCGGCAACCCGGCGGCGCCCGTCCAGGCGGCCGGGCGGGCGGCGGCCACGACCGCGAAACCGGCCGCGATGAGCAGCAGTCCGACGGTCATCGAGCGGCGCAGGTCGAGCCGGTTGCCCGCCCAGCGGGTGACCGGCAGCTGAGTGAACACGACCAGCAGCGAGGACAGGGCGAACAGCCATGACAGCGGCACCTGGGAGCCTGCCACCCGTTCCACCTCGTCCGGCAGGATCAGGTAGAGCTGGTTGTAGGCGAGCAGGTAGCTGCCGTACGCGCAGCACAGGGCGAGGAAACGGCGGTTGCGCACCATCACGCGGAGTCCGCCCGGCTCCCGTATCCGAGCCCGGCCGGGTATGTGCTGCGGCATCAGCCACGCGTGCCCGGCGAGGACGAGCACGAAGACCCCGGCTCCGGCGAGGCACGCGGCCCGGAAGTCCACGGCGAGGAGCAGGCCGCCGAGGAGGGGACCGACAAACGTACCCGCCTGGCCGGCGGCGCTGAACAGCGCCAGCACTCGGGTGCGCGGGCCGTGGCCCTCCTCCTCCCAGAGCACGGCCTGCCGGGCCACTTCGGATTCCACCGCGGGCGAGAACAGGGCGGCGGCGAAGCCGATCAGCAGCACCGCGCCGATCACCGCCCAGGTCCGCTCCGCGTAGCCGAGCCAGACGAAGCCCGCGATCCGCGCGGCACAGCCGGTCAGCACGAGCGGGCGCACACCGTGGCGGTCGACCAGCCAGCCGCCGACCATGAACAGGCCCTGCTGGCTGAAGGTCCTCAGGCCCAGGACGAACCCGACCATCCAGCCCGCCATGCCGAGCGCGGTGCCGAGGTGCCCGGCGAGGAACGGCAGGACCGCGAAGAAGCCGACGTTGAAGACCAGTTGGGTCAGGACCAGCAGCCGAAGGAGCGGAGACAGGCGCCTCCAGGTGCGCTCGCGTGAGGACCGCGGTGTCCCGGAGTGGGCAGGAGCGTAGATCTTGAGCACCTGCACACAGTATGCAATGGGGCCCGTGCCCCGATGCGGTGATTAGCTGTCGTGCTGACCGGCAGTGGATCCGGCTCGGCCGACGCCGTGTCCCCGGGCATGGCGGTCAGAACACCGGTGAGACGGGCTCGGGCGGCGGCCAGGCCGTCTCAGCCCTGGCCAGGTCGACGCCGCAGCGGGTCGCCATACCCTCCCTCGGTGTGCCGGGCGAACTGGAGACGCTGGGGCAGGACAAGAAAGGGAGACGGCCACGTTCACGGTGGACCGGGTCGCCGAATACCCGAAGAAGAGCTCTTCCCCACCCTGGAGGTGTACAACAACGTCGAACACGCGGGGTTGCGCCTGGTCACCTGCGGCGGTGACTTCGACGCGAAACGGCACTACTACCCCAGCAATGTCGTGGTGTTCGCCACCATGACGAGCGTCGCGTAGGCGCACATGGGGTGGCCCCGTGTCCGGGGCCACCACCCAGCAGCTATGCCCTTGCCGATGCTCAGGGCGTTTACGGTGGGGTACGTGACGCTGAGCGCGAGATCCCTGCTGCCGGTCAACCTCACCCTCGGTGTGCTACTGGGAGTGCTGCTGGTTGCGGCTGCCGGGGTCGTCTACTGGTTTCGGCTGTCCCCCGATTCCTCCGCCGACCGTCCACGGGAGATCGTGATCGCGGGCGTGCGTGCGGCGGCGCAGCTTGCCACTGTGTCCCTGGTCATCACCTGGGCCGTCACCAACTTGGCGGGTCTGGCAGCGTTCCTGGTCGTGATGTTCGGCGTCGCCGTGCGCACGGCGGGCCGACGGCTGACGAGCAACCACACCTGGTGGCTGACCGCCGCACCGATCGCCGCCGGCGTTGTCCCCACGGTGGCAGCGCTGCTGCTGACGGGACTCGTTCCCGTGAAGGGCCTTGTGCTCATCCCCATCAGTGGCATCCTCATCGGCGGCGCGCTGACGGTGACGGTGCTCGCGGGCCGGCGCGCCCTCGATGAGCTGGAACTTCGCCGCGGTGAGGTCGAGGCGGCGATGGCTCTGGGTTTCCTGGACCGGGATGCGCGAATGGAGATCGCACGGCCGGTCGCGTCCGACGCGTTGCTTCCGGGGCTGGACCAGACGCGCACAGTCGGGCTGGTGACGCTTCCCGGGGCG
Organism: Streptomyces javensis; assembly: GCF_039525925.1. Lineage (NCBI taxonomy): Bacteria > Bacillati > Actinomycetota > Actinomycetes > Kitasatosporales > Streptomycetaceae > Streptomyces > Streptomyces javensis. Next base: position 7,520 of record NZ_BAAAIF010000116.1, read on the forward strand.
TTCGTGGGCATGCTCCTGGGCGGGGCGAGCCCCATGATGGCCGGGGCGGTTCAGTTGTTCGTCCTGATCGCCCTGATGGCGGTGCAGGCCATTGCCGTCGCTGTGACCGTCGAACTCATCGCTCGACGCCGCCTGTTCCGTCCTGTGGCGCAGGCCGCCTGACGTCCGCACCGGGCCGCCGGACGCCACCACCGCTTCCTCGCCGCGTCGGAGCCGGCCGCCATGCCGCACCCCGCGCTCCGCGGTTTCCGCGAGCCCCTGGCCCATGCCCTTGACCGCTGGGCCGACGCCGCCGCCCTCGTGATGGGCGACCGGAAGCCTGGCCGCGAAGGCGAAAAACCGCGCGGCCCTCATGGCCCACCGGTCAAAAAGCCCTGCGGCCCGGCAGGGGGCAGTTCTCACTACGGCCGGCGGCGCCGTACCCCGTCGTGTGATGGCTCTCGTCCCGCATCCGCCGGTGGCTCGCCGTCTATTCGGTCCATGACCCTTCACCGGGGGAGTGTGCGCGAGTTGGACATCCTGACGCCACGGGCCCGGCTGATCAGCCGGGCGGAGGCGCGGCCGGCAGGCGGACCACCAGGCGCGCCCCGCCGATGCCGCCGTCGTCCGGCGCGGGGTCCTGGTCGGCGTGGGCGGTGCCGCCGTGCGCGGTGATGACCTTGCCGACGATGGCGAGGCCGAGGCCCGAACCGCCGGCTTCGCGGGACCGCGCCTCGTCGAGCCGGGTGAAGCGCTCGAAGACCCGCAGCCGGTCCGCGGCCGGGATGCCCGATCCGTCGTCGCTGACGGTGAGTTCGACGGTGCCTCCGCGTTCGCTGAGGGCCACCCGTACCCGCTGGCCGGCGTGGCGGCGGGCGTTGTCCAGCAGGTTGCGTATGACGCAGCGCAGTGCCTCGGCGTCGCCCCGCACCCGCCCGCCCGAGACCCGTCGGGCGTCGATGTCCGCCCCGGCCAGGGAGCGCTGCCTGCGGACCTCGGCCAGCACCACCTCGTCCAGGTCGATGACGCGCGCGACCTGGGACCGCGACCGGGCGGGGTCCTCGCTGCGGGCCAGGGCCAGCAGTCCCTCGACCAGGTCGTGCAGCCGTACCGTGTCCTCCAGCAGGGTGGCGGCCATCCGCGGGTCCCGGTCGGGGTCGGGGTAGCTGGACATGACCTCGAGCTGGGCCCGCAGGGCCGTCAGCGGGCTGCGCAGTTCGTGCGCGGCGTCGGCGACGAAACGGCGCTGGGCGACGGAGGCGTCGTCGAGGCGGGCGAGCATGTCGTTGAGGGTGACGCCGAGGGCGTGGATTTCGTCCTGGCAGGCGGGCAGGTCGAGGCGGCGGTGCAGATCGGTCGCGGTGATGTCGGCGGCCTGGCGGCGCAGGCTCTCCACCGGGCGCAGGGTGCGGCCGGCGGTGAGCGAGATCGTCCACGCCACCAGCGCGGTCAGCGCGGGCACTCCGATCACCAGGCCGGTGCTCAGGCTGGACAGGGTGTGCTCGGCCTGGGCCAAGGAGACGCCCACGACGATGGTGGAGGGCCGGCCGTCGACGCGGATCGGGCGGGCCAGTACGCGGAAGTCGCCCCCGTCGCCGATGCTGAGGTCACCCAGGGTGGTGGGATGTCCGGCGAGCACCTGCGGGGGGAGGGGGCTGGGGAAGCCGCTGGGACTGCCCGGGCGCGTGTCGTAGTCGGAGCTGGCCCGCACCTTCCCGTGAGTGTCGAGCACCTCGACGACATCGGCGTCCCCGCCGTTGGAGGGAATGAGGGAACCCAGCCGGTCGTGCCGGACGAGGGAGGTGACGTCGGACAGCCGCTGGCGGCCGGTGCTGTCCCGGTCCTGCCACATGGAGTGCTGGAGACCGAGCAGCAGTCCGAGGCCGGCCGCGACCATCGCGAGGGCGACGACCATCGTGGCCCACAGGGTGACCCGGGTCCGCAGGCTCATCCTCTGGGGCAGCCGCCGCACCCGGCCGAACCCCGGACGCCCGATGGGAAGGCGCCGGGACATTCAGCCGCCCTTCGCGTCCAGCCGGTAGCCGATGCCGCGTACGGTCTCGATGGCGGACCGGCCGAAGGGGATGTCGATCTTGCGCCGGAGGTAGCCGACGTAGACCTCGACGATGTTGGGGTCGCCCTCGAACCAGGCGTCCCAGACTTCCGCGAGCAGATCCGTCTTGCTCACCACCGTGTCAGGGCGGCGCAGCATGAACTCCAGCAGCCCGAACTCGCGCGGCGTCAGATCCAGAGGCTCGTCGCCGCGACCGCACCGGTGGGCGGCCGCATCCAGCCAGAGATCACCCGCACGGAGTACCGGCGACCGCTGCGGGGCGCTGCGGCGCAGCAGCGCGCGGATCCGGGCCAGCAGCACCACGAACGAGAACGGCTTCGTCAGATAGTCGTCCGCGCCGAGGTCGAGAGCGTCCGCCTCGTCGTACTCCCCGTCCTTGGCCGTGAGAATCAGCACGGGGGTGGTGATGCCCACCGCGCGCAGGGTCCGGCACACGTCGTAGCCGTTGCGGCCCGGCAGCATCAGGTCGAGCACGATCACGGCGTAGTCGTTGTGCCTGATCAGGCTGAGGGCCTTCGTGCCGTCCCCGGCGATGTCGACGCCGAACCCTTCGGAGCGCAGTCCGCGCTCCACAGCGGCGGCGATGTTCTGCTCGTCCTCGACAACCAGCACGTGCACGTGACATCACCTCATGACCGAACCGACGGGTCGGCCGGAAGACTGATCCTCGATTGCGAGTCTAGAGGCCGGACCGCAGGTCGGCCGCGCGTCTCTCAGCGGGCTCTCAGGGTCTCCTCAGCGCTCACTCAGCGCTCTCAGGGCCTGCACAGGCCGTATCCGCCACAGTGGAAAGTGCCTGCCGCACACAGGCGTCAAGTCCAACGCACCTGCACCATCCGACGAAAGGCGCCCATCGTGGCACCGACTTCCGCGCCGCGGCGTACGGACGAACCTCCGTCCTCCACCGCCGGTACCGCGCCGAAGCCCGCCCCGCGCATCTCCGAGCCCCGCGTCTCCCGCCCAGCGCCCACCGGACTCTGGGCTCTGATCATCGCCGGGGGGTACGCCGCGGGCCTCGCGGCGGACGCCTTCGGCGTTCCCGCCCCCTACCTGCTGTCCTCACTGCTGGCCGGCGCCGCCCTGGCGCTGTGCGGAGTGGTCCGCGACCGGCTCCCGGCACCGGCCCACCGGGCCTCGCAGGCACTGGTCGGCGCCCTCATGGGCAGTTACCTCACCCCGTCCGCGCTCGTCTCCGCGGCGCCCGTCGCGCTGCCGCTGACCGTGGTCACCGCGACCACCATCGCGCTGAGCGTCGCGGTCGCCTGGTTCCTGGCCCGCGGCGGCCGCATCGACCGGCCCAGCGCCGTCCTCGGCATGGTGCCCGGCGGTTCGGCCGCCATCGTCACCTGCGCCGACGAGCTGAACGCCGATGTGCGGCTCGTCGCGTTCACCCAGTACCTGCGCGTCGGTCTCGTCGCCACCACCGCGCCCCTGGTGGCCCACTGGGTGACCTCCGCGTCCTCGGCGGCAGGCGGTCACCCGGGCGCGGGCGGCGGCGCCGGATCCGGCCTCCTCCACGTGGTCGCCGGGTCGGACCAGTTCACCGGCCTGTTCACCCTCGCCATTATCGCCGTCGTCGGTTCCTGGGCCGGTCGGCGGCTGCGGGTGCCCACGCCGCTGCTGATCGGGCCGATGCTGGTCGCCCTGGTCGCGACGCTCAGCGGCGTCGTGCCCGGCTTCGCGCCCGTCGGGGTGGGCCAGAACGCCGTCTTCGTCCTTGTCGGGCTCGATGTGGGCGTACGGTTCACGCGCCGGACGCTCGTCAGCGTGCGGCGCCTCCTGCTCCCGATCCTGGCTTGCATGGCGGTCATCTGCCTTGGCTGCGCCGGGCTGGCGTGGGTTTTCGCCGGGGTGACGGGCACCGCCTTCACCGATGCCTACCTCGCCACGACCCCCGGGGGGATCAATGCGGTCCTCGCCGCCGCGGTCTCCTCCCACGCGGACGTCGCGCTGGTTTCGACCGTGCAGAGCCTGCGGCTCCTGGTGGTCATCCTGGTTACGCCGATGATCACCCGCCTGCTGGCGTCGCGGTGGTCATGGCCCGTCGGCGTATCGGTCACCACCGCGGTGCGAGGCCAGGCGCTTCCGCCCCGACCGCCCCATCGCCGGCTGACATCCTCACGTGGACAGGCGACATCGGCGGGCCGGCAGTAGCACCCGGAGAAGCGCCACTGCCGTCACCACGGTGCCCGCCCGCCGGTCGTTGGCGCGGCTCGGCAGTGCGCTGGAAACGATCCCCACCCTGCGAGCGTCTACAGTAACGTAGACCACCTACACGCCTGTAGTAGGACGCGAGGTGGTGTGTCCGGTCGTCCGTAGCGAAGGGGCCCATGCCGATGATGACCACACCCGTATGGATGTCGTCGCAGCTCGCCGTCAATGTGCTCGACGCGCGGTCGCTGCTGGGCGCTTTCGGCGTGCTGGGTGTCGGCGTGGTGATGTTCGCCGAGACGGGGCTGCTGATTGGCTTCTTCCTGCCGGGTGACTCCCTGCTGTTCACTGCGGGCCTGCTCTGCACGGGCAACGGCGGGCACGGCGTGGGGTTGTCGCTGGGGCCGCTGCTGGTCGCCGCGGCGGTGGGCGCGCTGGCCGGCTCACAGTGCGGCTATCTGATCGGCCGCAGGGCAGGTGGCGCACTGCTCGCCCGGGGCCGTTCCGCCCGGCTGCACGAGGGGGCGCGGCGGGCGGAGGATCTGCTGGGGCGATACGGGTATGCGAAGGCGATCGTGCTGGCGAGATTCGTGCCGGTGGTCAGGACCGTGCTGAACCCCCTGGCCGGGGCGCTGAACGTGCCGGTCCGGGTCTTCACCGTCTGGCAGGTGATCGGCGGGCTGGTGTGGAGCGTGGGGCTGACGCTCGCGGGGTACGCCCTGGGCTCCTCGATCCCGAATGTGGACCGCTATCTGCTGCTCTTGGTCGCGCTGATCGTGGCGGTGTCGCTGATTCCGTTCGGTGCGGAGCTGTACCGGAGTCGCAGGCGGGCCAAGACGGAGGAGGCTGGTGGATGATCCCGTCCTTCGACGGAGCGGTGGTTTCGTGAACCGCGGAGATGCCCCCGGACTGGCCGGAAGCGTGGCTCTGGGCGCGTGGACGGCGCTGGGCGTGCTGACCATGGTCGTCGTGGGCGGTGCCGGTGCTCCGCTGTGGCTGGACGACGGCCTCCTCGGATGGTCCATCGGCCACCGCCCGGATGTGATGCGGACCCTCGCCCGCGCAGTGACCGACACCGGGACCGGCGTCATTCCGTACGTACTCGCCACACTGGCCGGCTTCCTGGCGGCCCGCGCCGTGCGGCAGCGGCTGCTCGCCGCCGCGTTCTGCCTCGCTTGTCTCGGTGTGGGGCAGGCACTGCGGTACGGCGTGATGGAACTTGTCCACCGCGCCCGTCCCCCGCGGGGCGACTGGGCGGCGCACGCGAGCGGTTGGGCGTTCCCCTCGGGACACGCCACCACGGGAGCCCTGGCCGCCGGACTGCTGATGGTCGCGCTGACCCTGCGCGCTCCGCGCGGAGCGACGTCGTTCAGGGTCGTCGTCGGCTGCTGGGGTCTGCTGGTCGGGCTGACCCGTGTCTATCTCGGGGTGCACTGGTTCACGGACGTTCTCGGCGGCTGGTTGTTCGCCGTCGGCTGGCTGGGGGTGTGCCTGTACGCCGCGGGCCGGTGGCTGCCGGCCCTCTCCCTGACCCCCACCGATACCGCCCCCACCGCCGAGAGAGCGCCGGAGGACCATGCGCCGCAAAATCCTGATCGTCGAGGATGATCACGCCCTGCGTGATGTGCTCCGTCGCGGTCTGTACGAAGAGGACTTCGACCCCGTCCCGGCCACCGACGGCGCCACCGCCCTACGCCTGGTCGGCGCCGAGATCGCCGCGGTCGTCCTGGACATCGGCCTGCCCGACGCGGACGGACGGGACGTATGCCAGGCCATGCGCGCGGGCGGGTTCCACGCCCCGGTCGTCTTCCTGACCGCACGGCACCACCTCACCGACCGGCTGTCAGGCTTCTCGGCCGGGGGTGACGACTACCTGCCGAAGCCGTTCCACCTCGCCGAGCTCGCCGCCCGGCTGCGGGCGGCGCTCAAGCGGGCCGCGCCCCCGCCGGCCGCCTCGGCCGGGGCTCTGGTCCTGGACGCGGTCCGGCACAGCGCGACCGTGCACGGCACCCGGGTCGCCCTGTCCCCGACGGAGTTCCGGCTGCTGGCCACGCTCGTCGCCGCGGACGGGGACCTGGTGCGCCGCCGTGATCTGGTCAGGGCGGGCTGGCCCGAAGGCGGACAGGTCAGTGACAACACCCTGGATCAGTATCTGACCAGGCTGCGCCGCAAATTGCGCGAGACGGGCAGCGGCCTGACCATCGCCACCGCGCGCGGGATCGGGCACCGCCTGTCATGAGATCGGTCCGGCACCGACCGGTGCTTCGCGCTCTGGCGCCCCGTACCCTGCGCGGACGGCTCTCGCTCGTCGCGCTGACCACCGCCGCGCTGCTGATCACGGCGCTGACCGTGGTGTTCAACACCGTGGTGGAACGACACCTGCGGCACCAGGCGGACGACGAACTGCGGGCCCGGGCGACCGCCGTCGCCACGACCGTCGACACCAGCGGCCCCCGGGTGCGCGTCCTGGAGACCGCCAACGATCAGCTGCTGGACACGAACGTGTGGATCTACGCGGGGAAGCGCCTGCTGGAAAAGCCGCCCGCCACCGCGGCGGGCAGCCCTCCCACCCGGACCGCCGGCCGGCTCGCCGCGCGGGGTGCGCCCGACTGCGCGACCGTCCACGCCGAGGGCCAACGGTCCGTCCGCCTGTGCGCCCGGCCCGTGTCCGGTGGCGATGCCACGGCCACCGTCGTCACGGCCCTCGACCTCAGCCCGTACCAGAGCTCGGCCGACACCCTGCTGGTGGGATCGCTGATCCTGGACGCGTTCATGCTTGTCTGCGCCTATGTGCTGACACGTCTCGCGGTCGGCCGAGCCCTGCGCCCGGTGCGGACGATGACCGACCAGGCCACCCAGTGGAGTGCCGTGGCCTCCGAGACACGCTTCAGCACCGGGGGAGGCCCGGTCGAACTGGCCCGTCTGGGCACCTCGCTGGACGCGCTGCTGGACCGCATACGTGCCGTGCTGCGTCATGAGCGGCAACTGACGGGGGAGCTGTCCCACGAGCTGCGGACCCCACTCACCCGGATCATCGCCGAACTCGACTGGTGGCGGTCCAGGCCCCGCTCGGCCGCGGAGACCCGGGCCACTCACGAGGTGATCGACGAGGCCGCCCAGTCCATGCGGACCATCTGCGACACGCTTCTGCGCGACGCCCGCGACACCGCGGCCGACACCTCAACAGCCCCCGGCACGGCCGGTGTCGTACCCGTCCTGCGCCGCATGGCCCAGCGCCTGGACACACCGGTCCGGGTGAAAGCCGTGGTGGCGGCCGAGGGCGGGCACCACGAGGCGGGAGTGGCACCCGCTTTCCTCGAACGCGTCGTCAGCCCGTTGCTCGCCAACGCCGTCCGTCACGCCCGTTCCACCGTCACCGTGTCCGTGCGGCACACACCCGGCGCCGTGGTCATCGACATCACCGACGACGGACCGGGCGTACCGGAGGCGTTCGTCGGCGAACTCTTCCAACCGGGGCGGCGCGCCGACCCCGGCGACGGTCACCACGGAGCGGGCCTCGGACTGCCGCTCGCGCGCCGTCTGGCCCGCTCCGCGGGCGGCGAGGTGACCTACGACGCCGGGCACGCGCCCGGGGCGCGATTCACCGTCACCCTGCCCGCTGGGTGACCGGCTCCCGCTCCTCGCTCCGCGGGCCCGGGACCCGGCGCTCTCGCACGTGGGCGTAGGCCATCAGGCCGATCAGGACGGCCAGCAGGACAGCCGACGAGCCCGCCGTGCCCAGGTCGAGGCCGCCCTTGGCGACCGGCTTGGTGAGGAAGTCGCCCGCGGTGGCGCCGAGCGGCCGGGTGAGGACGAAGGCGATCCAGAACAGCAGCACATTCGGGACCACGGAGACCTTCATCATCGCGACGAGGACGGCCAGGACCCCGATGACCAGGAGCGCGCCACCCGCGTAGCCCAGACCGGAGCTGTCGGACAGGAAGTCTCCCATCGATGTGCCGAGCGTGTTGGAGACGAGGATGGCCGACCAGAACAGGGCCTCACCGCGGAAGGTGACGATGTCGCGGATCTGGAACGTCATCCCGCTCGCCTTCCACGCCAGGAAGATCACCAGCAGGATTGAGATCAGGATCGCCGCGCCGGCCGGATAGCCGATGCCCAGGCCCTGCGGACCCCAGCCGAGCGAGGTGGCGCCGCCCGAGAGGTACTTGGCGCTGGCGTCACGGTTCATGAAGTCGGACATGGTAGTGCCGGCCATGCTGGTCGACAGGATCACGGTCCAGTAGAAGAAGGGGTTGTAGCGGCTGGACCTGAGCTGGACGACGAGGGTCACCACGAAGAGCAGGAACAGCGCGATCGTGGTGAGGAAGTAGCCGAGCTTCATGGTCTGGGCGAAGAGGTCTCCGGCCGTCTCACCCAGCGTTGTCGCGGCGATCTTCATGATCCAGAAGGCCAGGGTGACCTCGGGCAGTTTCTTCATCACCGACGTGCTCGTACTCGCGACGTCGAGGTCGGTGAGGACTTCCGGCTTCCCCATGTACATGCTCCCGTCTGATCGGGGATACGGCGCTCATGCCGAACGGGTCGGGCGTTCCGCGAGCCGGACCGACCGCGGACGGCGGTGGTGTACGACCCTGTCAGCCGCGGCCTGAACGCATCCTGAACACCTGCCGGCGCTCCGACCGTCTACCGGGCGACTCGCTCCGGTTCGGTGACGTCCTTGCGCGTCACCGAAAGGAACACGACCAGGCCGAGAATCACCGCCAGGAACAGCACACTGGTCACGACCGTGCCCAGACCGAGGCCGCCGTCGCCGGTCGGCTGGGAGAGGTAGTCGCCGACGGAGGCGCCTAGCGGGCGGGTGAGGATGTAGGCGATCCAGAAGCTCCACACCGCGTCCAGACCGAGGGCGAAGTGAGCGACGGCGACGGCGGCGATGGCCAGGGCGAACAGCAACGCGGACAGCCAGTACCCCAGGTTCATCCGCTCGGAGACCAGGTCACCGGCCGCGGTGCCCAGGGCGAAGGTGAACAGCACCGCCAGCCAGTAGAAGGACTCGCGGCTCGTGGAGTCGATGGTGTGGATGGACAGTGTCCGCTCCCGCCGGTACCAGACGGCGAACACCACCGCCAGGATGATCGCGAACACCGTCGTGCTCGTCTCCAGCGGTACGCCCATGTTGTCGGTCAGGTTGTCGCTGATCAGCGTGCCGACGACGCTGATCAGGGCCACGACCGGCCAGTACACGCCCGCGCGGTAGGCGCTGGTGCGGAACTGCACGACCAGCGCTGTGGCCAGCAGCGCGCTCATCAGGGCGGACACACCCGTCAGGCCGAGCCCGGCCTTCTCGTTCAGCAGGTCGGCCGCGGTCTCACCCACCGTCGTGCACAGCACCTTGATGACCCAGAAGTAGAGGATGACTTCGGGGACCTTGTTCCAGCGCCGTCGGTGACTCGACCGAGCGGTGGGCCTGTCGTCGGCAGGGGTCGGGAGAGGCTCAGATGTCTCGTAGGTCATGAACCCCGAACCTGCCACCGGACACCTGAACGCATCCTGATTACCGCGACGGCGCCCTGCCCATGCAAGGGGAGAGCGGCTCACCATCGTTCACGGTACTCGGCTGCCGTGCTGGGCGGCTGTCCCGCCCACGCCGGTAGGGGTCGCACAGGCGGGCCGGGGCGTGTGTGTAGTTGCGGCCTGAAGCCTCCGGTCTCGAGCAGGCTTCTGGCGATGTAGTTGGTGAGGCTGCGGAACCCGAGCGCTGATCCGCGCAGGTGCTCGAGCCGGTCGTTGATCGCTTCGGTGGGTCCGTTGGATGTGCCGGGCCGGTCGAAGTGGGCCAGGACGTCAGCGGCGCGCTTCTTCAGGGTCCGCGGTGGCGTCCGTGGGACGTTTCTCCGGACAGGGCTTGCGGGACGCCAGCGCCTGGCTCCGAAGCCGACCTGCGGCGTTACCGCCAAGGGTTCGGCTTAGGGACACGGGTGCGTCTTTGCGCCGCCGGCGACGCGCCACATTGGCGGCGGGGCGGCTTGGGGCTCCGGCCGGTTGAGCGCCGGGCGCTGAAGTACGCCGCCGGGCGGTGCGGGTCGACCTGGGAGAGGTACACCGTTTCATCCCAGCCCGGCCCCAGATGCGGTACCACGAGGGCGAGTTGGGCCGCCGCATAGGCGAGGGCGACCAGCGCAGGCCACGGGATCCGGCGTGGCGGGCGGATGACCGTACTCGAAGCGATCATGCCGTGAGCGCTCCGGTGCCCAGCAGGCCGAGCAGCAGCAGGCCGATGGCGACGCGGTAGATGACGAAGGCGTTGAAGGAGTGCTTGGCGACGAACTTGAGCAGCCAGGCGATCGAGGCGTAGGCGACCACGAACGAGACGGCGGTGCCC
>NZ_BAAAIF010000117.1:0-17706 GCF_039525925.1 Streptomyces javensis
CCCGGCGCCCGTGCCGCCCGCGCCGCTCCCGGCGCCCGTGCCGCCTGCGCCGTCCACCGCGACCGTCCAGCCGTCGGCCGTGCGCCGCAGTTCCCGTGCGGGCGCCCCGGTGCGGATCTCGCCGCCCGCGGCCCGTACGGCGTCGGCCACGCCGAGCGGCAGCCGCACGATCCCGCCGTCGATGCCCATGAACACCGGGCCGTCCTGCCGTCGCGCCGAGCGCTCGGCCAGCTCCCGGACGCCCTCGGTCAGCGGGCGGCCGGACTGCGCCACCTCGAACAGGGTGGGGACCGACGCGCGCATCGAGGTGCGGTACACATCGCCCGCGTACACCCCACCCAGCAGCGGTTCCACCAGCCGGTCCACGACCTCGCGGCCGAGCCGCTCCGCCAGATACCCGCCGAGCGCCACGTCCTCACCCACCGGCGTGGGCGGCAGCTCGCGGTCGCGGGCGATCCGGGCCAGCCCCTCCTCCGAGATCACCCCGGACGCGGCCAGCGGCTCCAGATCGCCGGGGACGCCCATCACATGCCCCTTGGGCATCGGGCGCAGCCCGCCACGCGTCCAGAGCGAGGCGGTCGCGGTCGCGGGCGGCTGAAGCCGGTCGCCGAGGCCCACGGCGCGCGCCAGCTCGACCGCCTCCGGGCGGCGGGCGAGCATCGACTCGGCGCCCAGGTCCACCGGTACGCCCTCGATCTCCCCCGGGCGCAGCTTGCCGCCGAGCCGCCCCGACGCCTCAAGCACCGTCACCCGCGCCCCGCCGTCCAGCAGCCGGTGGGCCGCCGCGAGGCCCGCGATTCCGCCGCCGATGACCACGACATGGCCGGTGCGCCCCGCCCCCGGGGTGTTCGCCGCTCTCATGCCCCCACTCTCTCACCCGCCCCCAGGGCGTGATGCGCCGAGGCCGTGGCCAGATCGGCCTCGATACGGGCCGCGGTGGCGCGCAGCGCCGGGAGGAGTTCGCCGCGGGCGCTCTCGGCGGTGCCGCGGCCGGCGTGGGTGGCCACGTTGAGCGCGGCCACCACGCGTCCGCGCGCGTCCCTCACGGGCACGGCGAGCGACCGCAGCCCCTCCTCCAGCTCCTGGTCGACCAGGGCGTACCCCTCCGCCGCCGCGCGCTCCACTTCGCGCGCCAGCTCGGCCACGTCGGTCACGGTGTGCAGGGTCAGCGGCTCCGGCCGCACCCCGGCGAGGTGGGCGGCGCGGGCGTCGGCGTCCAGGCCCGCGAGCAGCACCCGGCCCATGGAGGTCGCGTAGGCGGGGAAGCGGGTGCCGATGGTGATGTTGACGCTCATGATGCGGACGGTGGGGACGCGCGCGATGTAGCGGATGTCGCCACCGTCGAGTACGGCGAGGGACGCCGACTCGTGGACGGTCCGGACCAGTTCGCGCATATGCGGCTGGGCGATGTCGGTGAAGCCGAGCTCCGCGAGGGGGGCGTAGCCGAGCTCCAGCACGCGCGGCAGCGGCCGGAAGGCCCGGCCGTCGGCCTCCGCGTACCCCAGCTCGACCAGGGTGAGCAGCGAACGCCGGGCGGTGGCCCGGGCCAGCCCGGTGGCCTCCGCGACGGCGCTGAGCGTCATCCCCCCGCCCTGCGCCGCGCCCAGGGCCGCCCCACCCGAGGCCGCCCCGCCCAGGGCCCGCAGCACGGCCAGTCCGCGCGCGAGGGACTGTAGGAACCCCGCTCCCAGCTCCCGCTTGGCCATCCGCGCGGGGTCCTCGCCCACGGCCGTACCGGAGTCCCCAGCACCCGAAGCGACCGAAACACCCGAGACAACCGAGACACCCGAGGCACCCGAGGCACCCGAAGCGCCCGAGGCAGCCGGCCTGGGCCGCCGGGCCGTCAAAGCCGCCTCCATCGCCGGGAGTTCCGCCCCCAGAGGCCCCAGCACCGCCGCCCGCAGCGAGTCCGCGTCATGGCGGCTGGTGTGGCTGACCACGTTGACCGCGCAGACGATACGGCCCGAAGCGTCCCGTACCGGAACGGACACCGCCACCAGGCCCGGTTCGATCAGCTGGTCGTCGACGGCCCAGCCGTCGCGGGCGGCCTCCTTGACGCGGGCCTCGAAGTCCTCGCCGGAGGCGGGACGGTGGCGCGGCGGGACGGCCGGGAAGGCGGTGTCCAGGGGGTCCTCGGCGCGGCGGGCGCGCCAGGCGGTCCACTCGGCCCCGGACCACTCGGCGGCGAAGAGCGCACCGGGCGAGCAGCGCTCGGCGGGGAGCAGATCACCGATCCGGAAGGCGAGGGACATGGTGCGGCGGCGGGTGACCTGGACGACGAAGCGCACCCCGCCGCCGTCGGGCACGGCGACCGAGACCGACTCGTCGAGCCCGTCCGCGAGCCGCTCGGCGAACGGGCCGAGCGCGGCGGGCAGTCCGCTCGCGGCCAGATAGGCGTTGCCCAGCTCCATCAGCCGGACGGCCAGGCCGATGTCGCGGCCGTCGAGCGTGACGTAACCGAGCTGTTCGAGCGTGCCCACGACGCGGTCGACCACCGACCGGGCGAGCCCGGTGCCGCGCACGAGATCGCCGGGCCGGACCGTCGTCCGTCCCTCGTGCGCGGCCAGCCGGGTCAGCTCGCGCAGCACGGCGAGGCCGCGCTCGAGAGGCCCGACGGGGCCATTGACAGGTGGTGGCACCGGGCTGAAACTCATCACCAGCCGATTATGAACGAAGTTTCACTCAGCGAACAAGTGGCGAAGGCGAAGCGGGCCGCAGGGATCACCGAGCGACGCCGCATGGATCACCACAGCGACATGGACCACCACAGCGAGGGGACGATGTGATGCGCACGACCGTCGGCATCATCGGCGGCGGACCCGCCGGGCTGCTGCTCGCCCGGCTGCTGCACCGCGCCGGGATCGACTGCGTGGTGCTGGAGAGCCGGGACCGGACGTATGTCGAGCGGCGCCAGCGGGCCGGGATCCTGGAGCAGGGCACCGTGGATGTGCTGCGGGAGTGCGGCGCCGGCGGACGGCTGGACCGCGAGGGGCTGCCGCACCAGGGCATCGAGCTGCGCTTCGAGGGCCGCGGCCACCGCGTGGACTTCCCCTCCGCCACCGGCGGCAAGTCGGTGATGGTCTACGCCCAGACCGAGATCGTGAAGGATCTGATCGCGCTCCAGCTGGAGGAGCCGGGCGGTCCCCCGCTGCTGTTCGAGGCCGAGGCGCTGGCCATCGAGAAGCCGGACTCCGCCGCGCCCGTCATCCGCTTCCGCCACGAGGGCCGCGAGCAGACCCTGAGCTGCGACTACGTGGCGGGCTGCGACGGCTTCCACGGCATCGCCCGGCGCGCGATCCCCGCCGACCGGGTGCGTGCCTTCGAACACACCTACCCCTACTCCTGGCTCGGAGTGCTGGCCGATGTGGCGCCGTCCTGCGAGGAGCTGATCTACGCCCGCCATCAGCGCGGCTTCGCCCTGCACAGCATGCGCTCCCCCCGTGTCTCCCGGCTCTACCTCCAGGTGCCGGGCGGCACCGACCCGGACGACTGGACCCATGAGCGGATCTGGGACGAGCTGTCGGCCCGCTTCGCGGTCGACGGGGACTGGACGCTGGAGCGCGGCCCGATCACCGCCACCTCGGTCACCCCGATGCGCAGCTTCGTCCAGGAGCCGATGCGCCACGGCCGGCTCTTCCTGGCGGGCGACGCGGCGCACATCGTGCCGCCCACCGGTGCCAAGGGGCTCAATCTGGCCGTCGCCGATGTGATCACGCTGGCCCGGGCGCTGATCCACCAGGAGACCGGCTCGCCCGAGCTGCTGGACGGCTATTCGCGGACCTGCCTGCGCCGGGTGTGGCAGGCCGAGCGGTTCTCGTACTTCATGACGGACACGCTCCACCGGCGCCCGGACGAGAGCCCGTTCGAGGACCGGGAGCGGATCGCGCGGCTGGAGCGGATCGCCTCATCCCCCACCGCCTCCGCCGAGCTCGCCGAGAACTACGTCGGCCTCCCGCTGTCATGACCGCTTCCGGCCCTCTCGTCCCCATCACCCCACCTGGCACCCGCGCCACCGGCGGCCGGGAGGACGGCGGCCGCTCGGTCGCGGGCCGGGTGCTGGCGGTCCTCGACGCCTTCGACGCCTCGCACCGCTCGCTGTCCCTCACATCCCTCGCCCGGCGCGCCGGGCTGCCGCTGGCCACCGCGCACCGGCTGGTCGCCTCGCTCACCCGCTGGGGCGCCCTGGAGCGCGACGCCACCGGGGCGTACCACATCGGGCTGCGGCTGTGGGAGGTGGCGACGCTCTCCCCGCGCGGGGTCGGGGTGCGCGAGGCGGCCCTGCCGTTCATGGAGGACCTGTACGAGGCCACCCACGAGAACGTCCAGCTCGCCGTGCGGGACGGCCTGGAGGTGGTCTATGTCGAGCTCATCTCGGGACACTCGGCGGTCCAGGTGCGCACCCGGGTCGGCAGCCGCTGGCCGCTGCACGCGACCGGCGTCGGTCTTGTACTGCTCGCGTACGGGCCGCAACGGCTGTACGAGCGGGTGTGCGCCCGCCCGCTGCGCCGCTACACCGAGCTGACGATCCAGGATCCGCACCGGCTGCGGGCCGCCCTGGCCGAGGTGCGGCGCACCGGGATCGCGGTCAGCGACCGGCAGATCACCATGGACGGGCTGTCCATCGCCGCCCCGGTGCGCGGACCGGGCGGGGAGGTGGTGGCCTCGCTGTCGGTGGTGGTGCCGGCCGCCGAGGGGCGGGCCCCGGGGCTGGTCCCGGCCGTACGGGTCGCCGCCCACGGCATCTCCCGTACCCTCGCCGCCGCCCTGGGGCAAGACCCCGTGGCGGAGGCTTCCGGTCGGTGAAAGTCCCGCGAACGCGCCTTGCCGCGCCCCGAATCCGGCCACATTCTGTGTGGCACCAACCGAGCCGCCGAGCCGAACGCCCAGGCCCGAGAGGGGACATGGAGACATGCCCGAAGTGACCGCAGAGCCCACCGCGCAGGGCCGGGAGGCGCCCCGCGGCGGCTGGCAGCCGTATCACACCCTGTGGGCCATGCTGCTGGGCGGCTGGCTCTTCAGTTACGCCGACCGCACCATCACCGGCCCCGTCGTCACCTGGCTGATCGAACACGACCACGGCATGCTGGCCTCCGCCAGCCATCCGCACGCGCTCGGCGGTCTGATCGGCAGCCTCTTCTTCGCGGGCTACATGCTCACCCAGTTCCCCGGCGGCTATCTCGGCGACCGCTTCGGGCACCGCACCATGCTCGCGGTCTCGCTGCTGTGGGCGGGGGTCGCGACGCTGGCCAGCGGCCTGATGAGCGGGCTGATCGCCTTCGTGGTGCTGCGGGTGCTGACCGGGCTCGGCGAGGGCGTCTTCTACTCCAACGACCGCTCGCTGATCGCCCAGCGCACCCCGCCCGCCAAGGCCGGTCTCGGCATGGGCGTGGCCATCACCGGGCTGTCCATCGGGCTGACGATCGCGACCATCAGCGCGCCGTACCTGATCGACTGGGGCGAGGAGGTGTTCGGCGAGGAGGACGCCTGGCGGATGCCGTTCCTGGTGCTGGGCGTCGCGACGCTCGCGTTCGGCTGGGCCACGGCGGTCTATATGCGCCGTATCGGCGGGCCGCTCAAGGCCACCGGTTCCACGCTGCGGCTGCTGGCGACCTCGGCGGTGCTGTGCGCCGCGGTCATGGCGGTCTATCTGATCGCCGACGGGGCCGGGATGCCGAGCTGGGGCGTGGCGATCCTCGAGTGCGTGCTGGCGTTCCTGCTCATCGGAGGGATCTTCGCCCGCCGCGGCGGCCGGCTGGGGGCGGTCTCGCGGAACCGCAATGTGCTGCTGCTCAGCTTCGCCTTCATCGCGGTCATGTGGAACCTGTGGTTCTTCAGCTTCTGGTCGGTGTCGATCGTCGCGGACGCCGCCCACAGCTCGTTCCAGAACGCCGCGCTGGTGGCCACCTTCAACGCGGGCGCGGGCATCCTCGGCTTCCCGGCCGGGGGCCGGCTCTCGGACCATGCGAAGGCCCGGGGGTGGGGGCGGCGGCCGCTGCTGATCGCGTTCACCGTGGTCCAGGGGGTGCTGGTGCTGGTGTTCGCCGCGTATCTGCAAACCCATGAGAAGCCCTCCCTCTGGGTGATGTCCGTTCTGCTCTTCGTCTCCAGCCTGTTCTTCAACGCGCTCCAGCCGATGGCGCACGCGCTGCTGAACGATGTGGTGGACGCGGCCGAACGCGGCGCGGCCTTCGGGCTGTTCAACCTGGTCGGGGAGATCGGCGCGGTGGTCAGCCCGGCGCTCAGCGGCACGCTCTTCGACCACTACGGCAGCTGGACGAACGCGGTCTACATCGACGGCGCGCTGATGCTCGCCAGCGCGCTGCTCTACACGCTGATCCGGGAGCGGACCGCGCGCGCTTAACTTGGTGCCCTAAAGCCGGACATCAATGGCGGAGGGGCATACATGACGGCGGCACGACGCATGGTGGTCATCGGAGGCGACGCGGCGGGCATGTCCGCCGCGTCGCGGGCGCGCAGACTCAAGAGCCGGAGCGAGCTGGAGATCCTCGCCTTCGAGCGCGGCCAGTTCACCTCGTACTCGGCCTGCGGCATCCCGTACTGGGTCGGCGGGCTGGTGAACGGCCCCGACGAGCTGGTCGCCCGGACGCCCGAGACCCACCGGGGCCGCGGGATCGACGTACGGACCCACACCGAGGTCGTTGAGATCGACCTCGCCGGGCAGCGGGTCCTGGCGCGGGACCTCGATCCGCGCGGCGAGGGCGACCAGTGGTACGGCTTCGACGACCTGGTCATCGCGACCGGCGCCCGGCCGCGCCGCCCCGGAATGCCCGGGATCGACGCCCCCGGCGTGCACGGGGTGCAGACCCTGGAGGACGGGCGGGCGCTGCTGGAGTCCCTGGAGGCCACTCCGGTCGAGCGGGCGGTGGTGATCGGCGCCGGATACATCGGGGTGGAGATGGCCGAGGCGCTCATCCAGCGCGGCTCCCGGGTGACCGTCCTGGAACGCGGTGAGCAGCCCATGTCCTCTCTCGACCCCGACATGGGGCGGCTGGTGCGCGACGCGATGTCGGGGCTCGGCATCGACACCGTGACCGGCGCGGAGGTCACCGAGGTGGTCACCGGCGAGGACGGCCGGGTGCGGGCGGTGGCCACCAAGATGAGCGAATACCCCGCCGACCTGGTGGTCCTGGGCCTGGGGGTGGCCCCGGAGACCGCGCTCGCCCAGGAGGCGGGACTTCCGGTGGGCGAGTACGGCGGGCTGCTGACCGATCAGGCCATGCGGGTGCGCGGTTACGACAACATCTGGGCGGGCGGCGACTGTACCGAGGTCCTCGACCTGGTGTCCGGCCGCACCCGGCACATTCCGCTGGGCACCCACGCCAACAAGCACGGGCAGGTCATCGGCTCCAATGTGGGCGGCGACTACGCGACCTTCCCCGGTGTCGTCGGCACGGCCGTCAGCAAGGTCTGCGATCTGGAGATCGCCCGCACCGGGCTGCTGGAGGCCGAAGCGGCCGCCGTGGGGCTCCAGTTCGAGGCGGTCACGATCGAGGCGACCAGCCGCGCCGGGTACTACCCGGAGACCCGGCCGATGACGGTGAAGATGCTCGCCGAGCGGCGCACGGGACGGCTGCTCGGCACGCAGATCGTCGGCCGCGAGGGCGCGGGCAAGCGAGTGGACATCGCGGCGGTCGCGCTGACCGCCGGGATGACGGTGGAGCAGATGACGGCGCTGGACCTGGGCTACGCCCCGCCGTTCTCACCGGTGTGGGACCCGGTACTGGTGGCGGCCCGCAAGGCGGCGGCAACCGTAAGGTCGGCGGAACGCCGCTGAGCCCGCCGTGCGCTCTTCCGGGGCGTCCGGCGGATCGTGCCGCCTGCGGCGGGCCTTCCCCCTAACCGCCCCTTCCCGAACCATGGGGCTCCGCCCCCTGGACCCCGGACGCCCTTCGGGCGTGTCCTCAAACGCCGGACGGGCTGATTTCAGCCCCTCCGGCGCTTGAGGAGCGGGGTCCGGGGCGGAGCCCCGGTTTCGGGAAGGGGCGGGTAGGGGAACAGCCCGCCGCGGGCGGCAAGCCCCGTCGCCCCCCCCCGCGTCGCCGATCAGCGCGCGCCGTCGATGATCCGCAGCGCCTGCCGGACCCGCTCGGCCACATGGCGGGGGCAGCTCCACGCCTCGGGGGCGAAGGGCGGCTCGGGCGTGTCGTACTCCCCCGGTGCGTACAGATGGTTGAGATGGGCGCCGTAAGGGTCCTCGTGGAAGCCGAAGTGACGGCGGCCCGCCAGCTCGGCCAGCGCCTCCCAGGGGTGCGCCTCCCCGTGCGGGCAGGACTCGGCCGCCGGATCGGTCCGCACCGCGCCGAGGATGGCCCGCAGATCCCGGTGGACGGCCTCGGGCGGGGCCTCCTCGCCCGAGGTCACCGACCAGCAGGCCACCAGCAGCAGCACCAGCCGCTCGCGCGGATCCGGCGGGCCCGCCGCGAACCGCCGCGCGGCCCACAGCCCGGCGTCCTCCGCGGCCTGCCCGTCCCGGCAGCGGAAGCGCACGGCGTGGGTGAGCCGTTCGATGTCGAGCCGGCCGTCGGGGCGCAGCAGCGCCTCGTCCAGGTGGGCGGTGTCCCGGAGGCCGAAGAGCCGCTCACGGCCGGTGCGCAGATGGTCCAGCGCCTCGCGGGCGATCGCGGCGAGGAAGGCGGGGCACAGCCACGCCTCCAGGGGCGCCGTCTCCAGCTCCTCGCGGTGCCAGTGGCGGTAGACGCCCCGGCCGCCGGGGCTGAGCAGGTGGATGCCCACGGTGGCCTGCTCCGCGGTGTCCCGGCCGACCTCCGGGTGCTCGCCCTCGCCATGCCCGCAGGAGACGTCGCCGAGGCCGGGCAGCACCGCCTCCAGGGCGTCCACCATGGTGTCCAGGACCCGCCGGTCGCGGATCCGGCCGCTGGCGGCGTACCAGCAGGCGGCGTGCAGGACGACCACGAGCCCGGCGCGGTGGTAGCCCAGGGGGTTGGCGACCAGGTTCCTGGCGTAGGCGGACAGCTCCTGGGCGGGGTCCACCGCCGCGCTCGGGTAGTCCCAGACGATCGAGCGCAGATCCTCGGCGCGGCGCGCGTCGCGGACCGGGAGCCGGGGCGGGATGCCGCCCACGCTGCCGGGGGCGATGATGTCGATGGCGACCCGCGCGTACCCGGCGATGTCGCGCGGGCACAGCCACTGCTCCTTGGTGGCGTCGTCCTCCCAGTCGGGGTCCCGGTCCTCGGCCAACCCGTTGGTGAGCAGCGGCAGATCGTCCACGAAGTGGTCGATCCGGTCGTCCAGATCGCCCTCGTACGGATGCGTCCGGTGGGCGCAGGGGGCCTCGCGCAGCCGCCGGTCGGTGGCGTGGAGCGCCTCCAGGGCCACCGCCGCGACGTCCTTACGGGAGAACCGGCCGATGTGCGCGGCCATCATGACCAGCCCGAGCGTCCAGGCGTACGCCTCCTCGCCCGCGGGATCGGCCACCAGCCGCCTGGCACAGTCCAGGACGACCCGGTCCGAGTCGCCGCCGTGGGTCTCGTGGAGGATGCCGTGCCAGTCGTCGACGAAGTGGACACACTCCGGCGACTCCTGCGGGGCTGACAGCGCGGTGGCGGGCATGTCGGTCATGCCCCTCACGACGCCACGGGAGGCACGCGGGTTCCCGCTTGGTTCAGACCTTCACAGAAGGTGCGCGCGATGCGCTCTGGGTGTGCACATACTCGACGAGCCGGGTGAGCGCGTCCGGATCGGTGTTGGGCAGCACGCCGTGGCCGAGGTTGAAGATATGCCCCTCCACCCCACGGGCCGCCTCCAGCACCTCGTCGGCCTTGGCCTCGACGGCCGTACGCGGGGCGAAGAGCACCGCGGGGTCGAGATTGCCCTGGAGCGCCTTGTCGGGGCCGACCCGCCGGGCGGCCTCGTCCAGCGGCACCCGCCAGTCGACGCCGACGACATCCGCGCCCGCCTCGCCGAGCAGCCCGAGCAGCTCACCGGTGCCCACGCCGTAGTGGATGCGCGGCACGCCGTATCCGGCGACGGCGGCGAAGACCTTCGAGGACGCGGGCAGCACGCTGCGGCGGTAGTCGGCGGGGGCCAGGGCACCCACCCAGGAGTCGAAGAGCTGGACGGCCGACGCGCCCGCCTCGATCTGCACCTTGAGGAAGGCGATGGTGATGTCGGCGAGCCGGTCCAGCAGCGCGGCCCAGAGCGCCGGGTCGCCGTACATGAGCGCCTTGGTGTGCTCGTGGTTGCGCGAGGGGCCGCCCTCGATCAGATAGCTGGCGAGCGTGAAGGGGGCGCCCGCGAAGCCGATGAGCGGGGTCGCGCCGAGCTCGCCGACGAGCGTCCCGACGGCCTCGGTGACGTACTTCACATCGTCCGGGTCGAGCGGGCGCAGCCGCTCCAGATCGGCGCGGGTGCGGATCGGCCGCTCGACGACCGGCCCGACACCGGGCTTGATGTCGAGGTCGATGCCGATGGCCTTGAGCGGTACGACGATGTCGCTGTAGTAGACGGCCGCGTCCACCCGGTGGCGGCGCACCGGCTGGAGCGTGATCTCCGTGACCAGGTCGGGCCGCATGCAGGAGTCGAGCATGGCGATGCCCTCCCGCAGCTTGCGGTACTCCGGAAGCGAGCGCCCCGCCTGCCGCATGAACCACACAGGTGTATGGGGCACCGGCTCCCGGCGGCAGGCCCGCAGAAAGGCCGAATCGGCTGTGGCACTGGCCGCGGCACGGCCGGTCTGCTGCTGGCCCCGGGGCCGCTCGTTGGCGCTCATGCCCCAGATTTTCGCACGGGCCGAACGAGTGACCCGCCAACCCGGGTGTTCCTCCCCGGTTAGGGCCCTCAGTGCGCCTAGTCTTCCGGGCATGGCAGCGGTTCAAGGACACCTCTCGAACGGTGCTGACGGCCCTGACGGCACGGACGCGGGCGGTGAGGACACCCCTCCCGCCTTCCGGCATGCCGTCACCGCGCTGCGCGGTGTGCGGGTGCGGCCCGAGGTGGAGCTCGATCCGACCCCACCCCCGCGTCGGCTCGCACCCTACTCGTACGCGCTGGAGGCGGTGGTCACCGGCGCGGCGGGCGAGGACGAGGAGCTGGCCGAGGGGCGGCTGATCCTGCTGCACGACCCGGCCGGGCACGACGCCTGGCGCGGCACCTTCCGCCTGGTCACGCTGGTCCACGCGGACCTGGAGCCGGAGATCGCGGCGGATCCGCTGCTGCCCGAGGTGTGCTGGTCCTGGCTCACCGGCGCGCTGGAGGCACGCGGGCTGCCCTACGGGGAGCCCAGCGGCACGGTCACCCGGGCGAGCTCGCACTACTTCGGCGCGATGGGCGAGCGGGAGCCGTCCACCCGGATCGAGATCCGGGCCTCCTGGACCCCGTCCGACCACCCGCCCCCGGAACCGGCCCACCCCGGCCCGCGCCGCCCGGAACCGGCGGGAGAGGGCGGCGCCGAACGGCTGGGCGTGCCGGACACCGCGGGACACCTGGCCGCGTGGTGCGACCTCCTGTGCCAGATCGCGGGCCTGCCTCCGGTCGGCGCCACGGAGGCGGGGGTCGTCTCGCTGCCGCAGCGGAGGGGGCCTCAGCCTCGCTGAGCCCCAGGCCGCTGGGGTCTTCCGGCCGGGGGGCCTCCCAGCGGCGGCCGGGGGCGAGCCGAAGGGGCGCGTCGCCGCCGTAAGGGAGTCGCGCGGGGAGCGGGGGCTGTGATCGACATGCGGCTCCGCCGCGTGGGCGACCGAGCGCGTCGACCGTCGACAGGGACTTGGGCGCCCCGGACGCGAACCGAGCCCAAAAAGATCAGTCGCGATCGATCAGTCGTCCTAATTGCCCGAATTGTTACTCACCAAATCGTGATCATTCTCTAAAGCCCGGCCGTATCGGTGCCGAAGGACGTGGTGACCCGTCCCACCACTTCCCCAGGAGGACCTGGTGTCTGTTCTCCTCGAGCAACCGTCCAGCCTGGTCGCCTACCGCCCGAACAAACCGACGGCCATGGTGGTCGTTGCCGACCCCCGCGTTCGTTCCACCGTCACCCGCCACCTCTGGGCCCTGGGGGTGCGCGACGTCATCGAGGCGTCGTCCATCGCCGAGGCCCGTCCCCGCATCGGGAATCCGCGCGACATCTGCGTGGCCGATGTCCACCTCCCCGACGGCTCCGGCCTCACACTGCTGTCCGAGACCCGCGCCGCGGGCTGGCCCAACGGGCTGGCCCTGTCCGCCGCCGATGACATCGGCGCCGTACGGAACGCACTGGCCGGCGGCGTCAAGGGCTATGTCGTCACCGGCACCCGCACCAACCTCGGCATCCCGGGCCGCCCCGGCGCCGCCCCGCTCGGCGCCGCCGCCCGGATGCACCGCCGCCCGCCGGGCGCCCCCGGCCACCCGGGCGGCTACCGGGAGCTGTCGGGCCGCGAGGTCGAGGTGCTGAGGCTGGTTGCGGAGGGCCAGTCCAACAAGGCCATCGGCGTCTCGATGGGCCTGTCCGCGCTCACCGTCAAGAGTCACCTCGCCCGGATCGCCCGCAAGCTGGGCACCGGGGACCGGGCGGGAATGGTCGCGGTCGCGCTGCGGACCGGAATCATCCACTGAGCCGTACCTCCCGCACGGCCGCCACGCCGCCGCCCACCACCCCCCGCGCCCGTCGACGGAACGTTCCGTCGACGGGCGCCCTGCGTACTCCCCGCACACAGCTACCCTTGACAGGTGACCGACGCCCAAGAGACCGCAGCAGAGACGACACTGCGAACCACCGGGGGCGCTCCTCCGGACGACCTCCCCCCGGCGCCGGTCCCCTTGCTGGAGCCGCGCGAGGGCATCCCGCCCGTCACCGCCGACGCGGACACGCTGGCCGAGGTCATCGCGACCTTCGCCGCCGGGCACGGCCCGGTGGCCGTCGACGCCGAGCGCGCCTCCGGCTACCGCTACGGACAGCGGGCCTATCTGGTCCAGCTGCGCCGGGCCGGAGCGGGGACCGCACTGATCGACCCCGTCGGCTGCCCCGACCTCTCGGGTCTGGGCGCCGCGATCGCCGACGCCGAATGGGTCCTGCACGCCGCGACCCAGGATCTGCCCTGTCTGCGGGACATAGGCATGGTCCCGACCCGGATCTTCGACACCGAACTCGCGGGCCGGCTGGCCGGGTTCGCCCGGGTGGGGCTCGGCGCCATGGTCGAGAACATCCTCGGATACGCGCTGGAGAAGGGCCACTCCGCCGTGGACTGGTCCACCCGCCCGCTGCCCGAGCCCTGGCTGCACTACGCCGCGCTCGACGTCGAGCTGCTGGTGGACCTGCGCGACGCGCTGGAGGACGAGCTGGAGCGGCAGGAGAAGCTGGAGTGGGCGCACCAGGAGTTCGCGGCCATCGCCGCGGCCCCGCCCGCCCCGCCGCGCAAGGACCCCTGGCGGCGTACGTCGGGGATGCACAAGGTCCGGCGGCGCCGGCAGATGGCCGTGGTGCGCGAGCTGTGGACGGCCCGGGACCGGATCGCCCAGCGCCGCGATGTCTCACCGGGCAAGGTGCTGGGCGACGCGGCCATCGTCGAGGCCGCGCTGGCCCTGCCGGGAGACGTCCGGGCACTGGCCGCGCTGAACGGTTTCGGCCATCGGATGAACCGGCGCCAGCTGGAGCAGTGGCAGGCCGCGGTGGACCGGGCGCGGGCGCTGCCCGAGACGGACCTGCCCCAGCCGGGCCAGCCGGTGGCCGGTCCGCCCCCGCCGCGGGCGTGGGCCGACAAGGACCCGGCCGCCGCCGCGCGGCTCTCCGCGGCGCGTGCGGCCGTCACCCAACTGGCCGAACAGCTGAATCTTCCACAGGAGAACCTGATCGCCCCGGACACCGTCCGGCGGCTGTGCTGGGAGCCGCCCGCCGAGCCGACGACGGATGCGATCGCCTCCGTTCTCGCAGGTCACGGCGCCCGTCCCTGGCAGATCGACCAGGTGACCCCGGTGCTGACGGCCGCCTTGCTGACGCCCCCGGCGTGATGTGACGCGCGTGGACCGGCGGCCCCGCCGCCGGTCCACGGCTGTGACCTTCAACCCTCCGGCGGTGGGGACTGGGCAGCTTGGTTACTCATAAGTAGCATGAGGGTGTGACGGCGCGCCCCGGGCGTGCCCGCAGCAGTGCCATCCCGCACCTGGAGGAGAGCCAACGTGCCTCGTACCGCTAGGGACGTCGTCTTCGTCGACGGCGTCCGGACCCCATTCGGCAAGGCGGGCCCGAAGGGCATCTACCACGAGACCCGCGCCGACGACCTGGTCGTCAAGTGCATCCGGGAGCTGCTGCGCCGCAACCCGGATCTGCCGCCGGAGCGCATCGACGAGGTGGCCATCGCCGCGACGACGCAGATCGGCGACCAGGGCCTGACCATCGGCCGCACCGCGGGCATCCTGGCCGGGCTGCCCCAGTCGGTCCCCGGCTACGCCATCGACCGGATGTGTGCCGGTGCGATGACGGCCGTGACCACCACCGCGGGATCCATCTCCTTCGGCGCCTACGACGCCGTGGTCGCGGGCGGTGTCGAGCACATGGGCCGCCACCCCATGGGCGAGGCGGTCGACCCCAACCCGCGCTTCGTCTCGGAGAAGCTGGTCGACGAGTCGGCCCTGTTCATGGGCATGACGGCGGAGAACCTCCACGACCGGCTGCCGCACATCTCCAAGCAGCGCGCCGACGAGTTCGCGGTGCGCAGCCAGGAGAAGGCCGCCAAGGCGTACGCCAACGGCAAGATCCAGCAGGACCTGGTGCCGATCTCGGTGCGCCGCACCTCGCCCGAGGGCGGCGAGACCGGCTGGGGCCTGGCGACCGCCGACGAGCCGATGCGCCCGGGCACCACGCTGGAGGGCCTGGCCGCGCTGAAGACCCCGTTCCGCCCGCACGGCCGGGTCACGGCCGGTAACTCCGCGGGGCTCAACGACGGCGCCACCGCCTCGCTGATCGCCTCCGAGGACTTCGCCCGGGAGCTGGGCCTGCCGGTCAGGATGCGCCTGGTCTCGTTCGCCTTCGCGGGCGTCGAGCCCGAGGTGATGGGCTACGGCCCGGTCCCGGCCACCAAGAAGGCCCTGGCGAAGGCCGGTCTGTCCATCGAGGACATCGGCCTGTTCGAGATCAACGAGGCGTTCGCCGTCCAGGTCCTGTCGTTCCTGGACCACTACGGCATCGCGGACGACGACGAGCGCGTCAACCAGTACGGCGGCGCGATCGCCTTCGGCCATCCGCTGGCCTCCTCCGGGGTCCGCCTGATGACGCAGCTGGCACGGCAGTTCGAGGAGCGCCCCGAGGTCCGCTACGGCATCACCACGATGTGCATCGGCTTCGGCATGGGTGGCACCGTGATCTGGGAGAACCCGCACTTCGAGGGGAACAAGTGACCAACACCGCAGAGCTTCTCAAGGGAGCGGCAGAGCTCTTCCCGGGCGAGGTCGTGACACAGGCGCACGTCCGCCACCTCGATCTCCCCCAGGACGCGGGCCGCTTCGCGCTCATCACACTGGACAACGGCCTGGACCACACCAAGCCCACCACCTTCGGCCCGGCCTCGCTCGCCAACCTCAACACGGCGATCGACCAGGTCGAGAAGGAGGCCGCGGACGGCGAGATCACCGGTGTCGGCATCACCGGTAAGCCGTTCATCTTCGCCGTGGGCGCCGACCTCAAGGGCGTGGAGCTGCTGAAGCGCCATGAGGACGCGCTGGCCATCGGCAAGGGCGGCCATGACGTCTTCAAGCGGCTGTCCTCGCTCGCCGTGCCCACCTTCGCGTACTACAACGGCGCGGCGATGGGCGGCGGGGTCGAGGTCGGGCTGCACTGCGCCTACCGCACCGTCTCGGCGGCGCTGCCCGCCTTCTCGCTGCCCGAGGTGTTCCTCGGCCTGGTGCCCGGCTGGGGCGGCTGCACCCTGCTGCCGAACCTGATCGGCGCCGACCGCGCGGTCTCGGTCATCATCGAGAACTCGCTCAACCAGAACAAGCAGCTCAAGGGCGAGCAGGTCTACGAGCTCGGGATCGCCGACGCGATCTTCGAGGGCGCGGACTTCCTGGAGCAGTCGCTGATCTGGACCGCCGCCGTCCTCAAGGGCGAGATCGAGGTCGTACGGCCCGAGATCGACCGCGGCGACGCCTGGCACGAGGCCGTGGTGCGCGGCCGCGCCATCGCCGACGGCAAGGTGCACGGGGCGGCCCCGGCCGCCTACCGCGCGCTGGAGATCATCGACGCGGCGCGCAACGGCGATCTCGCCCGGGGCTACGAGGCCGAGGAGAAGGCGCTCGCCGACCTGATCATGGGCAGCGAGCTGCGCAGCGGCATCTACGCCTTCAACCTGGTGCAGAAGCGCGGCAAGCGCCCGGCCGGCGCCCCGGACAAGTCGCTGGCGCGCCCGGTGTCCAAGGTGGGCGTCGTGGGCGCGGGTCTGATGGCCTCGCAGCTGGCGCTGCTGTTCGCGCGGCGTCTCGAGGTGCCGGTCGTGCTGACCGACATCGACCAGGAGCGGGTCGACAAGGGCGTGGGCTATGTCCACGGCGAGATCGACAAGCTGCTGCTGAAGGGCCGGATCAACCAGGACAAGGCCAACCGCCTCAAGGCCGCGGTGACCGGTTCGCTGGACAAGGCCGCCGCCTTCTCCGACGCCGACTTCGTCATCGAGGCCGTCTTCGAGGAGATGGGCGTCAAGCAGAAGGTGTTCGCCGAGGTCGAGGCGGTCGTGCCGGAGCACGCCATCCTCGCCACCAACACCTCCTCGCTGTCGGTCTCCGAGATGGCCGCCCAGCTCAAGCACCCCGAGCGGGTCGTGGGCTTCCACTTCTTCAACCCGGTCGCGATCCTGCCGCTGCTGGAGATCGTCCGCGGTGAGAAGACCGATGACGCGTCCCTGGCCACGGCCTTCGGCGTGGCCAAGAAGCTCAAGAAGACCGCCGTCCTGGTCAAGGACGCCCCGGCGTTCGTGGTCAACCGGATCCTGACCCGCTTCATGGGCGAGATCCAGAACGTGATCGACGAGGGCACCCCGGTGGACGTCGCCGAGCGCGCCATCGAGCCGCTGGGCCTGCCGATGTCCCCGCTGGTGCTGCTGGAGCTGGTCGGCCCGGCGATCGGCCTGCATGTCTCCGAGACCCTGCACGGCGCGTTCCCCGACCGCTTCACGGTCTCGGAGAACCTCAAGCGCGTGGTCGAGGCGGGCAAGCGCGGCTTCTACGTCCACGACTCCGGCAAGCCGGAGCTGGACCCGGAGGTCGCCGCGCTGCTCCAGCAGGGCGACACCGTCCTCACCGAGGAGCAGGTGCGCGCCCGGGTGCTGGACGCGGTCGCGCAGGAGATCGGGCTGATGCTCGAGGAGGGCGTCGTCGCCGAGGCGCAGGACATCGACCTGTGCCTGATCACCGGCGCGGGCTGGCCCTTCCACCTGGGCGGCATCACGCCTTACCTGGACCGTGAGGGCGTCTCGGAGCGGGTGAACGGCAAGACGTTCCTGGCGCAGGGCGTGGCGAGCGTTCCCGCGTAGCGTCGGCCGCGTATGGCATACCCGGGTGCCGGGCGGGCGAAGGCCCGCCCGGCACTTGGCCGTTCCGACGCCTGCCCCGCCGGGGCCTGTCCCACCGACGCGTGCCCCACCGGCGCGTGTCCCACCGGCGCGTGTCCCACCGGCGGCGCCCCCGCGCCCCGGCGGAGGGCGGTCCGGCGCGGGGCGGACCGGCGCGGGGCGGTCAGCGGAGGCGGCCCGGCGCGGGGCGGTCGAG
>NZ_BAAAIF010000118.1:0-17313 GCF_039525925.1 Streptomyces javensis
TGGCCGGGGGGAGCGCCGCCCGCGCGGCGCGGGGGCGGGGGGCCTCCGAGGCCGCGCAGGCCGCGCAGGCCGCGCAGGACGGGGGCGACACGGGGCGGCCGGAGACGGACCCGGCTGCCAAGGACGTCATGCCCGGGCAGCCGGGCGAGGTCCCCCCGCCGGGCCAGATCCCCCCGCAGCCGGGGGAGCCGCCGATGCCGGGCGAGCCGCCCATGCCGGGTGAACCGCCGCTGCGGCCGACCGCCGAGCCGGCCGCCATGGGCGACCCTTACGGCGACAACGCGATGGCGAACGACCCTTACGGCGACCAGACGGCCGCCGGTGACCCGTACGCGGCGGTGCAGCACCAGCAGCAGTACGGGCAGCAGTGGGACCCGCAGACGTACGCCGACGCCGGATACGGCCAGTACCCGGCCGGTCAGTACCAGGGAGAGCAGTACGCGGGGGAGCAGTACCAGGGCGAGCAGTACCAGGGCGAGGGCTACGCGGGCCAGTACTCCACCGGCCAGTACCCGGCCGGTGACTACCAGGGCGGCTATCAGGACACCGGCTATCCGGCCGGCTACCAGGAGGGCCAGTACCCGGCGGATCCGTACGCGGGCGGCCAGTACGCCGACCCCTACGGCTACGACCAGCAGCAGCCCTATGCCGACGGCGGCTACCCCCCGCAGGGCGACACGACGTACGGCGGTGCCGACCCCGAGGACCGCCGCGACGGGAGCGATCAGCAGCGATGAACCGCACCACCCTGTCCCTGATCGGCGCCGCCACGGCGCTCGCCGCCGTCACCGGCGTCGCGGCCCTCACGGGGGGCTCCTCCGACGACGCGGACGCCTCCGCGAAGGCCGCCACCCGGCTGCCCGTGCAGCGCTCGACGTTGCTGTGCCCGACGCCCTCCTCCTCGGACGTGAGCAGCACCACGTACACCGCGTACACGCCCAAGCGGGACGGTGTGGACGCCAAGGACGGCGCCGCCGAACTGCTGCCAGCCCAGAGTCCCGCCGACGACACGGCGGATCCCGGCGGCGACGGCGGTAAGGACGACGGCAAGAACGGTAAGGACGGCAAGGACGGCGGGAAGGGCGGCCAGGCGGCCCCGGGCGGCGACAAGCCCGTGCTGCCCCTGAAGGAGCCCGGCAAGCCCGTCACCACCGAGGAGAGCAGCGCGGGCGCGCCCGCGCTCATCGGCACCGCCGACGGCCGCTTCGCGCCCGGCTGGACCGTCCAGCAGACCACCACGATCGACGCGGGCAGCGGGCGCGGCCTCCTGGGCACCGCGTGCACGGCGCCCGACACGGACTTCTGGCTCCCCGGCGTCAGCACCGACCGGAACCGCCAGGACTTCGTCCATCTGACGAACCCGGACGACGCCGCGGCCGAGGTGGACCTGAAGCTCTACGGCCCGAGCGGACGGCTGAAGCCCTCCACCGACGAAGCGATCACGGTCCCGCCCCGCTCCACGGTCCCGGTCCTGCTCTCGACCCTCACCGACCAGCGGGCGGCCGGCGCCTCGCTCCATGTGACGGCCCGCACCGGCCGGATCGGGGCCGCCGTGCAGGCCGTGGACCAGAAGGCGGGCAGCGACTGGCTCCCGGCCTCCGCCGTGCCCTCGACGAGCGTCGCGATCCCCGGCATCCCCAAGGACGCCACCTCGGCCCGCCTGATCGTCTTCGCGCCCGGATCCGACGACGCGGACCTCAAGGTGCGGCTGGCCGGGCCGAACAACGCGATCACCCCGGCCGGACATGAGTCGCTGCACGTCAAGAGCGGGATGACGGCCGCGATCGACCTCGGCGACGTGACCAAGGGCGAACCCGGCTCGCTGCTGCTCACCCCCGAGGGCGGCGAGGGCCCGGCCACACCGGTCGTGGCCGCGCTCCAGGTGACCCGTGGCAAGGGGAGCGACCAGGAGACGGCGTTCATCCCCGCGACCGCCCCGATCGGGCGCAGCGCCACCGCGGCCGACAACCGCACCAAGGGCTCCACGCTCTCCCTGGTGGCGCCGCGCGGGTCCGCCAAGGTGCGCGTCACCGCCTCGGCGGGCGCGGGGGGCGGCAGCCCGGTCAGCAAGACCTACGAGGTCAAGGGCGGCACCACCAAGGCCCTGGAGCCACCGCGCCCGACCTCGGGCAAGGGCCCGTACGCGGTGACGGTCGAGCGGCTCTCCGGCGGCCCGGTGCACGCCTCGCGGATGCTGGCACTGTCGCAGGACGGGGTCCCGATGTTCACGATCCAGTCACTGCCGGACGACCGGGGCACGGTCGCGGTGCCCGAGGCAGGCCAGGACCTGTCCCTGCTCAACGACGACTAGAGCCGGGCCGGAGCCGCGCGGTCGCCCCGCTGGGCGGGGCCGGAGCCTCGGCCGCCCTGGGGCCGTCGTGCCCCACAGGACGCGGCCGCCGCCCCGGCCCCGGTCACCCCCTGCCCGCCGCCCCCGCCCGCTACGGGGGGGGGCCGGCGCGTGGCAGCGGCTTCGCCCCCGGCCCCGGGGTCTGGGGCGGAGCCCCAGTTTCGGGAAGGGGCGGGTAGGGGAACGGCAGCCCGCCGCGGGCGCCACCACCTGCCGCGGGGCGCCACACCTGCCGCGGGGCGCCACACCTGCCGCGGGCGCCACGGTCCGCCGCAGGCGCCACGACCGGCCGGACGCCTCCCGGCCTCCGGCCGTACGGCGTGCCCGCCACTCCCGCCCGTACCGCCCCGCGGGCTACTCCTGCCCGTACCGCGGATCCACGGACTCCGGAGCCAGCCCCAGCAGCTCCGCCACCTGCTCGACCACGACCTCATGCACCAGCAGCGCCCGCTCGTCCCGGTTCTTCGCCCGGATCTCGACCGGGCGGCGGTAGATCACGATCCGGTCCGGTGCGTCCCCCCGGGCCGCGATGAAGCGCCCGAGCGGCACGGACTCGCCGTCCCAGCCGTCCGCCCCGCCGGGCCCGTCCGGGCCGCCGCCCGACCCCGGGCCGCCGAGCCCCGAGGTGGGCACCTCGAGCACCGTGAAGTCGACCCCGGACAGCTGTGGCCAGCGTCTCTCCAGCCGCTCCGCCGAGTCCTGCACAAGATCGACGAAGGACTCCGCGCGGCTGACCGAGAGCGGCACCTGGGGAGGCGCGATGGGGCCGCGCATACCTCGTCCGTGGCGATCGCGACGACGGGGACGCGGCTCGGACTGATGCGGGTGTACGGGCCTGGTCATCACTCCGAGGGTAGCCGTCGCCGACCCACCCTCATGCGCTTACCGGACAGCCGTGCCGGATGTCGCCAAATGAGCATTCCAGCCATGCTTGGGTCCAAAAACGGACGTCTCTTGAGTCGCTTCCCTGGCCCAGGATGATCCCTCTCGGTTCGAGTGCTGACCGGATTCGTTGTCGGCGGTTCTGGCCGCGTAGCCGGTCCACGCTGGTCAGCCGGTAAGTTCACGTTTCGGGTGCACGGTACGAACCGGGACGACACGGCGGAGTGAGCTGGTGGAGAGTCGTCGCGGCCCGCTCAAGAGTGCGGTACCGTCCAACGTCGTGAGCCCTGTACGTCGCTGTTCGCGCACCGCCTGCGGCCGCCCCGCCGTCGCGACGCTGACGTACGTCTATGCGGATTCGACCGCCGTTCTCGGGCCGCTCGCCACCTACGCCGAACCCCACTGCTACGACCTGTGCTCGGAGCACTCCGAGCGGCTGACCGCCCCGCGCGGCTGGGAGGTCGTCCGGCTCGCCGTCGACAGCGGTCCGCCCCGGCCCAGCGGTGATGATCTGGAGGCGCTGGCCAACGCGGTCCGCGAGGCCGCACGCCCGCATGAGCGCGCGGCGGGGGCGGCGGCCGGTTCCGGCGGCTCCGGGGGCGGGCACGGTGGCCGGGAGGGCGACCCGCGTGAGGTCGCGCGCCGCGGCCATCTGCGAGTCCTGCGGTCACCCGAGTCCTGATCGGTCCCGGCGACGGAACCCTGATCGGTCCCGGCGACGGAACCCTGATCGTTTCCCGCGGCTGAGTCTTGATCGGCTCCCGCGACCTTCGCGCGTACCCTGCCCCGCTTTCGCGTCACCTGCCCCGCTTTCTCCGTGATCTCCCCGCGTTCCGCGGCATTCCGCGGCGTTCCCCGGGATCACTTGCTGACGGAGCATTGACTGTGACTTGGCGCGGACACGACCATGCCTGCACCCCAGGGTCCTCCGTTTCCGCATCACGGATGTGACCTTCCAGGGATGGCCCATGCCGGGAGGCCCGTGTGTTCGTGCAGCAGTTGGACCCCGTCGCCGATTCGCTCTCCCTGTCCGCCCTTGTCGCCGCCCTTCCCCTCGTCACCGTCCTCGTCCTGCTCGGCGGGGTGCGGATGCGCGCCCACTACGCGGGCCCCATAGGGCTCGTCGTCGCCGCCCTCGTCGCCTGCCTCCCGTACGGGATGCCCGTCGGCCAGGCCGTCTCCAGCGCCGCCCAAGGAGCGCTCTTCGGCCTCTTCCCCATCCTGTGGATCGTCGTCAACGCCCTGTGGGTGTACCGGATGACGGTCCGCACCGACCATTTCGACGTGCTGCGCCGCTCCTTCGGCCGGCTCTCGGACGACCCCCGCGTCCAGGCCCTCGTCATCGCCTTCTGCTTCGGTGCGCTCCTGGAGGCGCTCGCCGGGTTCGGCGCCCCGGTGGCGATCTGCTCGGTCATGCTCGTGGCGCTCGGCTTCGACCCGGTGCGCGCCGCCGTCGTCGCGCTCGTCGCCAACACCGCGCCGGTCGCCTTCGGCGCCATGGCCACCCCGGTGGTGACGCTCGCTCAGGTCACCGGGCTGCCGCTGGACTCCGTGGCCTCCGTCGTGGGCCGGCAGACCCCGCTGCTCGCCCTCGTCGTCCCGCTGCTGCTGGTCGTGCTCGTCGACGGGCGGCGCGGGCTGCGCGAGACCTGGGTGCCCGCGCTCGCCTGCGGGGTCGCCTTCGCCATCGCCCAGTTCACCGTCTCCAATTACCTGTCCGTCCAGCTCGCCGACATCGCGGCGGCACTGGTCGGCGCGGCCGTGCTGATGGCCGTGCCCGCCGCCCGGCGCCCGGCCGAGGAGCCGGTGCGCGCCGCCGTGCTCACCGGCGTACGCAGCGACGACCTGGACCGCGAGGACCCGCGCCGGGAGGTGGTGCGCGCCTACGCCCCGTACGCCCTCATCGTCGCGATCTTCTCCATCGCCCAGATCGGCCCGGTCAAGGACCTCCTGGCCAAGGCCACCCGCACCTTCGACTGGCCCTTCCTGGACGTCGCCGACCCCGGTGGAAAGGCGGTGGGCGCCAACGTCTTCTCGATGCCGCTGATCGCCACCGGCGGCACCCTGGTGCTGGTGGCCGGGGTGGCCACCGCCGCCGTGCTGAAGGTGACCGCGGGAGACGCCCTACGGGAGTGGGCGGCCACGGTGCGCGAACTGCGTCATGCGATCCTTACCGTCACCTCGGTGCTCGCGCTCGCCTATGTCATGAATCTCTCCGGGCAGGCCGCCACCATCGGTCACTTCGTCGCGGCCGCCGGGGCCGGGCTGGCCTTCCTCTCCCCGGTGCTCGGCTGGTTCGGCGTCGCCGTCTCCGGTTCGGACACCTCCGCGAACGCCCTCTTCGGCGCCCTCCAGGTGACCGCCGCCCGTGAGTCCGGGCTGTCCCCGGACCTGCTGGCCGCCGCCAACAGCTCGGGCGGGGTGCTCGGCAAGATGATCTCCCCGCAGAACCTCACCATCGCGTGCGCGGCGGTCGGGCTGAAGGGGCGCGAGGGCGATCTGCTCCGTAAGGTGCTGCCGTGGAGCCTCGTCCTGCTGCTCGTGATGTGCCTGATCGTCGTCGCGCAGTCGTCGTTCCTGCTGAGCTGGATGCTGCCGTGACCCGGGCCCGGGATGGCTGGTAGCACGCCGCGCGACGGGGCTCACAGTTCCGGCCCAGGTCCTGCGGGTAGGTTTTGAGGTCCGCAGGGACGTACTCCGCGGGGACGCACGCGGAGACGTCCGTAGAGACATCTCCACCAGGACCTCCAGAAGGGGTTGGCTGTGCCCGACTTGTCGCAGATCGTGAAGGCGTACGACGTGCGCGGTGTGGTCCCGGACCAGTGGGACGAGTCGCTCGCCGAACTCTTCGGCGCCGCCTTCGCCCGGGTGACCGACGCGGACGCGATCGTCGTCGGCCATGACATGCGCCCCTCCTCGCCCGGTCTGGCGCGGGCCTTCGCGCGCGGCGCCGCCTCGCTCGGGGTGGATGTGACCGAGATCGGACTGTGCTCGACCGATCAGCTCTACTTCGCGAGCGGATATCTCAACCTGCCCGGCGCGATGTTCACCGCCAGCCACAACCCCGCGCGGTACAACGGCATCAAGATGTGCCGCGCGGGCGCCGCCCCCATCGGCCAGGACAGCGGGCTCGCCGAGATCCGCACCCTGGTGGAGGGATGGGCGGACAGCGGCGCGCCCGAGCCCGCCGCCGAGGCCGGCACCATCACCCAGCGGGATGTCCTCGAGGACTACGCCGCCCATCTGCGGTCGCTGGTGGACCTGACCGCCATCCGGCCGCTGAAGGTCGTCGTGGACGCGGGCAACGGCATGGGCGGCCACACCGTCCCGACCGTCTTCGAGGGCCTCCCGCTGGAGCTCGACGCCCTCTACTTCGAGCTGGACGGCACCTTTCCCAACCACGAGGCCAACCCCCTCGACCCCAAGAACATCGTCGACCTTCAGGCCCGCGTCCGGGAGACCGGCGCCGACATCGGGCTCGCCTTCGACGGCGACGCCGACCGCTGCTTCGTCGTGGACGGGAGCGGCGAGCCGGTCTCCCCCTCCGCCATCACCGCCCTGGTCGCCTCCCGCGAGCTGGCCAAGCACCCCGGCGGGACGGTCATCCACAACTGCATCACCTCCTGGTCGGTCCCCGAGGTCGTCAAGGAGAACGGCGGCACCCCCGTCCGCACCCGCGTGGGCCACTCCTTCATCAAGGCCGAGATGGCCCGCTCCGGCGCGATCTTCGGCGGTGAGCACTCCGCGCACTACTACTTCCGCGACTTCTGGAACGCCGACACCGGCATGCTGGCCGCCCTGCACGTCCTGGCCGCACTCGGCGGCCAGAAGGGCCCGCTGTCGGACCTGGTCGCCCAGTACGACCGGTACGCGGCCTCCGGCGAGATCAACAGCACCGTCGACGACCAGGCCGGGCGCATGGAGGCCGTCAAGGCGGCGTACGAGCGCCGCGAGGGCGCCGAACTCGACGAACTCGACGGCCTTACGGTCACCACCCCCAACTGGTGGTTCAACCTCCGCCCCTCCAACACCGAGCCGCTCCTCCGCCTGAACGTCGAGGCCCGGGACGAGGAGACGGCGGCCGAGGTCCGCGACGAGGTCCTCTCCATCGTCCGCGCCTAGCCCTTACGGCTGTCGGCGCCCGGACCCGTCGGCAGGCCCGCACGCCCTTACGGCTGTCCGCGCGCGGTCGTAGGGGCGGGGCGGGGGCGGCCGCGGCGTCCATAGGGGTCTGCGGCGTCCATACGGGTGCTGGCGCGCGGCCGTCCGCATCATTACGGAGGCCCGCCGGGCCTCGGCTGCCGCGCGTGGCCTCTGTGGCCGCTCCGCGTCCTACGGCCGGGGTCCGGGTCCTACGGCCGGGGCCGCTCCGCGTCCTACGGCGTCCTAGGGGCCCGCAGAAGGTCCGCACGCCCCCTGCGGAGGGTACGGCCGTCTGCGCGCGGCCCCGCGCCGTGCGCGCCCTCGCAGAAGGCTCCGCGCCCTTACGGGGCCCGCGCGCGGGATCAACACCGCTGCCGGAGCCGGGCTCCGGGGCCCACCGGCCGCGCCCCGGGCCCGCCCGGCGGTACGCTGACCTCGCCGGACCGATGTCCGGCTGGACGCATACCCGAAGGGACGACCCCATGCCGCTCGAAGCCGGTCTTCTGGAGATCCTCGCCTGCCCGGCGTGCCACGCCCCGCTGCGCGAGGAGCAGTCCCCGGAGACCCCCGAGCTGGTGTGCACGGGCGAGGGGTGCGGTCTCGCGTACCCCGTGCGCGACGGCATCCCCGTGCTGCTCGTCGACGAGGCGCGCCGCCCGGCCTGACCCGTCGGCCCGCCGGGGCCCAGCCCCGCGCGGCCCCACGCGTAAGCCCCGCGCGATCCCACGCGTACCGCCCGCCACGGCGATCGGAGGCCGAAGCACGATGCTCGACGAATCCCTCCTCGACGCCCCCGAGGCCCTCGCCCGCGCGGATACCCGCGGGCTGCTGCGCGGAGCCGCCGAGGCCGGTGCCCGCGTCCGTACCGCAGCCCGGCACGCCGCCGAGGCCGGTATAGGCGACCTCAAGCCGGACGGGCGCCCGCGCGCCGTCATGGTCGCGGGCCCGGGGGCGGCCGGAAGCTGCACCGCCGACCTCCTCGGCGCGCTCAGCGGAGGCAACTGCCCGGTCAGCCTGATCGCGCCCACCGGCGTGGCCCCCGCGCCTGGCGCCCTGCGCTGGACGCTGCCCGGCTGGGCGGGCCCGCTGGACCTGCTGGTCGTCGCGACCCCGGACGGCACGGAACCGGGCCTTCCGCGCCTGGTCGAGCAGGCGTACCGCCGCGGCTGCGCGATCGTCTCCGTCGCCCCGGGCCAGTCCCCGCTGGCCGACGCGGTCGCCCAGGCCCGCGGCCTGATGGTGCCGCTGGCCACGGCTCCGAACGGCTCGGCCCCGTACGCCACCGGCGGTTACGCCACCGGCGGGTACGGCACCGACCCGTACCGCGGGGACCCGCACGCGCCCGGCACCGAGGACACCGCCCTCGCCGAGGGCGCCCTGGGTGACGCCCCCGCCCCGTACGGGACGCCTTCCGTTCCGCAGCCCGTCGAGCCGCCCGGCACCGCCCCCGACGAGATGACCGGCCCCGCGCTGCCCGGCACGCTGTGGGCCCTGCTCACCCCGCTGCTCCTGCTGGTCGACCGGATCGGCCTGGTGTCCGCGCCGCCCACCGCCCTCCAGCAGGTCGCCGACCGGCTCGACGAGGTCGCCGAGCGCTGCGGCCCGGCCATCGCCACCTACACCAACCCCGCCAAGACGCTCGCGGCCGAGCTCGCCGAGGCGCTTCCGCTGCTGTGGACCGAGGGCCCGGTCGCCGCCGCGACCGGACGGCGCTTCTCGGGCCTG
The DNA here is from genome assembly GCF_039525925.1 of Streptomyces javensis. Taxonomy (NCBI): domain Bacteria; kingdom Bacillati; phylum Actinomycetota; class Actinomycetes; order Kitasatosporales; family Streptomycetaceae; genus Streptomyces; species Streptomyces javensis. The sequence continues at coordinate 9,101 of NZ_BAAAIF010000118.1, forward strand.
CTCGCGGCGCTCGCCGGGCGCCCCGCGCTCGTCGCCGAGCTCCCAGGGGCGCTCGCGGCCCATGGCGCGCTGCTGACCGGGGCGTTCGCGGGTGGGGCCGACCCGGACGACTTCTTCCGCGACCGGGTGGAGGAGCCCGAGGCGCTCCGCGCCCGGATCGTGCTGCTCCACGACGAGCCGGTGGGCCCCATCTCGGCCGTGCCGACCGCCCGGGAGCTCGCGCTGGCGCACGAGACCGCGTTCAGCGAGCTGGAACCGGCCGAGGGCACCCCACTGGAGAGCGCCGCGGAACTTCTCGCCATCACGGATTTCGCCGCCGTTTACCTCGCGCTCGCTTCGCCGGATAGAACTTGAGGCCGTCATGGGCCTTGAGTACGACCGCGCGCGTCCCCGCGCGTCCGGGCACGACCGTAAGGCCGTACTCAAGGCCGTAAGGCACGCACCACCCGCCCCACGTCCCTCACTGCACAGTCAGGAACCGCACCGCATGGACCGCCTCGTCAACACCGTGCGCCCCTACGCCTGGGGCTCCACCACCGCCATCCCGGAGCTGCTGGGCATCCAGCCGACCGGGGAGCCGCAGGCCGAGATGTGGATGGGGGCGCACCCCGGGGCGCCGTCCCGGGTCGACCGGGGCGCGGGCTCCACCGCGCTCTCCGAGGTGATCGCCGCGGACCCCGAGGGCGAGCTCGGCGCGGACTCCGTAAGCCTCTTCGGGCCCCGGCTGCCGTTCCTGCTGAAGGTGCTGGCGGCCGCCTCGCCGCTGTCGCTCCAGGTCCACCCCGACCTCGCACAGGCCAAGGAGGGCTTCGCGGACGAGGAGGTGCGCGGCGTCCCGGCCGACGCCCCGCACCGCAACTACAAGGACGCCAACCACAAGCCCGAGTTGATATGCGCGCTCACGCCGTTCAACGGGCTGTGCGGCTTTCGCGACCCGAACGAGGCGGCCGAGCTGCTGGCCGCCCTCGAGGTCGACTCGCTCAAGCCGTACGTCGACATCCTGCACGCCCACCCGGAGTCGCACGCCCTGCGCGAGGTGCTGACCGCCGTCCTCACGGCCGACCCGGAGGCGATGGCGGAGACCGTAAGGCAGGCGACCGCCGCCGCCGAGCGGCTCGGCGCGCAGGACGGACCGCACGCCCCGGCGTACACGGCGTACGCCTCCATCGCCCGGCACTACCCCGGCGATCCCGGCGTGATCGCCGCGATCCTGCTCAACTTCGTGACCCTCCAGCCCGGCGAGGCGCTCTACCTCGGCGCCGGCGTACCGCACGCCTACCTCGACGGCCTGGGCGTCGAGATCATGGCCAACTCCGACAATGTGCTGCGCTGCGGACTGACGCCCAAGCACGTGGACGTCCCCGAGCTGCTGCGCGTCGTCCGCTTCGAAAGCGCCGCCCCCGCCGTGCTGCGCCCCGAGGCGGACCCCTCCGGGGAGGAGCTCTACACCACTCCGATCGATGAGTTCCGGCTCTCCCGCCACGTCCTCGCCGACGGCGCCGCACCCCGCCCGCTGCCGGCGACCGGCCCGCAGATCCTGCTCTGCGCCTCGGGTGAGGTCTCCCTGCGCGGCGCGGACGGCGAACTCCCGCTGAAGCGCGGGGAGTCGGCCTTCGTACCGGCCGGCGAGGAGGCCGCCCTGAGCGGTGATGGCACTGTGTTCAGGGCCACAGTGAACGCCTGAGGTACGGCCCGCTCGAGGGGCTGGAACAATGGCCCGCCGTGAGGCGGTAAAGCACTGGCAAAGCCGCCATGAGCTGCCATGTAAGCGGAAGGGAAATTCGGCACATATGAGTGCATCAGGCGGAACCAAGGCGATTGTTGCCGCGCTGGGCGCGAACCTGGCTATCGCCGCAGCCAAGTTCGTGGCGTTCGCCTTCAGCGGCTCGTCGTCGATGCTCGCCGAAGGCGTGCACTCGATCGCCGACTCGGGCAACCAGGGGCTGCTGCTCCTCGGCGGGAAGAAGGCCAAGCGCGAGGCCACCCCCGAGCACCCCTTCGGCTACGGCCGCGAGCGCTATATCTACGGCTTCCTCGTCTCCATCGTGCTGTTCACCATCGGTGGTGTCTTCGCGCTGTACGAGGGCTACGAGAAGATCCAGCACCCCCATGAGCTGGAGCACTGGTACTGGCCGGTCGGGGTGCTGGTCTTCGCGATCATCGCCGAGGGCTTCTCCTTCCGTACGGCCATCAAGGAGTCCAACGAGATCCGCGGCAAGCTGAGCTGGTCCCAGTTCGTCCGCCGCGCCAAGGCCCCCGAGCTCCCCGTCGTCCTCCTGGAGGACTTCGGAGCCCTCGTCGGCCTGGTCCTCGCGCTCGGCGGCGTCGGGCTCACCCTGCTGACCGGCGACGGCGTCTGGGACGGCATCGGCACCCTCTGCATCGGCATACTGCTGGTGCTGATCGCCCTGGTGCTCGCGGCCGAGACCAAGTCGCTGCTGCTGGGCGAGGCGGCCGACGCCACGGAGGTCGCCAAGATCCGCGAAGCCGTCGTGGACGGCGAGACCGTCACCAGCGTGATCCACATGCGCACCCTCCACCTCGGCCCCGAGGAACTCCTGGTCGCCGCCAAGATCGCGGTCCAACACGACGACACGGCCGCGGAGGTCGCCCGCGCGATCGACGCCGCGGAGGCCCGCATCCGCGAGGCGGTCCCGATCGCCCGGGTCATCTACCTGGAACCCGACATCCTTCGCACCTCGACGTCCGCCTGAGCGAGATCCGGCCGGTTTGTGGGCATCTGTTCCGCAGGGCGGAACGGATGAACGCAAACCGGCCACAGCCCCGGCCCCGGCAACGCACCACCGGCCCCGACGGGTCGGAGCCCGACCGGAGCGCTTGAGCCGGGGCCCGGGGGCTCCGGCCCCGATTTCGGGAAGGGGCGGGGGGCGGGGGAGAACCCCGCCCCGCCCCCCGCCCTACTCAATCTCCCCAAGCACCCCCAAAATCCCCTCCACATCCCCCGCCCCCAACAACCGCTCCCGAAACTCCTCGGCCATCAACTTCCGCGACAGCAACGCCAGAATCCGCAGATGCTCATCCCCCGCATCCGCCTCCGGCACCGCGATCATGAAGACCAGCCGAGCCTTCGTCCCGTCCGGCGCGCCCCACTCGATCCCCTCGGGGGAACGCGCGAAGCCGACGACCGGAGCGGTCACCGCATCCGTCTTGGCATGCGGAATCGCGATCTCCTCGCCGAGCCCGGTCGTGCCCTGGTCCTCCCGGGCAAACGCGGCCCGTACCAGCTCCTCCGCATCCGCGACCTTGCCGGTCGCGGCCAGCAGCTCGGCCATCTCACGGATCGCGGCGTCCTTACCGTCGGCCGCCAACCACTCCTTCACGGTCTGCTCGGTGAGATACCCGGACAGCACCTGACCCGCAGAGACGGCCTCGACCTCGGCGGTCCCGCCGGTCCCGGCGGCCACCGTCTGAGGAACGCCCGCCGTACGGGCGCCCGCGGCATCACCCACGTCCCCGGTACGTTCACCGCCGCCCACCCCGGCAAGAACGGGCTCAGCCGCACGCGACGCAGCCCCTGAGGAACCGCCTGCGGCGGCACCCGCACCACCCGCGGCACCCACACCACCCACAGCAGCCCCTGAATCAACAGCACCCCCACCCACCGACATCAACCCGATCGTCACCAGCGCCGTCACCGCCGTACCCACCACCACCGCGACAAAGAACATCGGCACCCCACCAACCGCGCCGAGCACCGCCACAATCGGCCCGCCATGCGGCACGTTGTCCTCGACCGACGCCACCCCGGCTATCGCCCCGGCGACCGCACCGCCCACCATGTTCGCGGGAATGACCCGCGCGGGACGCGCCGCCGCGAACGGAATCGCGCCCTCCGTGATGCCGAAGAAGCCCATGAAGAGCGCCGCGAGCCCGGTCTCCCGCTCCTGGTCGTCGAACATCCGGCGGCGCAGCAGCGTGGCCAGCCCCTGGCCCAGCGGCGGCACCGGAATGGCCGCCGCACACGCCCCCATGACCTCGGGGTTCTTGGACACCAGCCCGGCACCGAAGAGGAACGCCGTCTTATTGACCGGACCACCCATGTCGAACGCGATCATCAGCCCGAGAATGATGCCGAGCACCGCCGCACTCGTGCCGGTCAGCCCGCCGAGCCAATCAGTCAGCTGCTCGAAGACCCAGGAGATCGGCTCGCCGAGGACATAGATGAAGAAGAGGCCGAGCGCCGAGGTCGCCACGATCGGGATCACGATGATCGGCATGATCGGCTGGACGAACTTCGGAACCTTGACCCGCTTGATCCACAGCACCAGATAACCGGCCAGGAAGCCGGTGACGATCGCCCCGATGAACCCGGCGCCCGCCTCGCTGTCGTACAGCTCGCCGTGCGCCGCGATCCAGCCGCCCACCATGCCGGGCACCAGCGCCGGCCGGTCCGCGATGGCGTAGGCGATATAGCCGGACAGGGCCGGGATCATCAGCTCGAAGCCGATGCTCCCGATGTCGTTGACCGTCTTCCAGAAGGAGTCGTCGGGGATGACGATGCCCTTGGACGTCGTATCACCACCCAGGGCCAGCGAGACCGCGATCAGCAGACCGCCGACCACCACGAACGGGATCATGTACGAGACACCGTTCATGAGCGCCTTATAGGTGACGCTGCGCCCCTTACCGCCGCCACCGCCACCACCCCCGGAAGCCGCCGCGCCCGAGGCACCGCGTCCGGCACCGGAGCCGTCGCCCTCGTACACCGGCGCGTCCAGCACCTGCTCGATCAGCCGCTGCGGCCGGTGAATGCCATCGGCGACCCCGACGACGAGCACCCTCTTACCGACGAAGCGACTGCGGTCGACGTCCTTGTCGGCGGCGATGATGATGCCGTCAGCCTCTCTGACATCGTTGTCAGACAGTACGTTCTCGGCCCCGATCGAGCCTTGGGTCTCCACCTTCATGCTGTGGCCGAGCGACTCCGCCGCCTGGGCCAGCTTCTCAGCGGCCATATAGGTATGGGCGATACCCGTGGGACATGCGGTCACCGCGAGCAGTTTGAGCCCCGGTCCGCTGGCCCCCGCACCGTTGGGGGGATCGGCTGGACTGGTCACGTGGTTCTCCTTAAGGCGTTGAGCGGGCGCGGGAAGCTGCCAGCGTCCCCGCGCTCGCGGCATCGTGCAATACATCCGGCCGGGATCAAAGCGACGGGCTGAACCCCTGACTCCGCAAAATGACGCGACCGCCGCCCCCCAAGCGGCGCGGCCGACACCCCCCGGGCAGCACACCCGTCGCCCCTGGTCATAGCCGTACGGCCGAAGATGACCGATGGGGGCTGGGGTTCGCTCGGCCGATCGGTGTAGATTCGTGACCGAGCCAGACGTCGCTGCTGATGGCGGTCGGGCGGCCCGTATCGCGGGTCGGCCGAGGGAGAGAGGGCCTCCGACGGACTGCGCACTGTGAGGTAGAAGGGGACAGGTGTGCCCGTTGTCGCGGGGACTGCCCGACGCCTCGCATGCCCAGCCGAACCACTCTCGCTCGCACACGATCGAGGAGGAGCAGCACTCATGACGACAGCCGTCTCCGGTCAGGACTTCAAGGTCGCGGACCTCTCCCTGGCTGCCTTCGGCCGTAAGGAGATCACCCTCGCCGAGCATGAGATGCCCGGCCTGATGGCGATCCGCAAGGAGTACGCCGAGCAGCAGCCGCTGGCCGGTGCCCGTATCACCGGCTCGCTGCACATGACGGTGCAGACCGCCGTGCTGATCGAGACCCTGGTCGCCCTCGGCGCCCAGGTCCGGTGGGCCTCCTGCAACATCTTCTCCACTCAGGACCACGCCGCGGCCGCGGTCGCCGTCGGCCCCGAGGGCACCCAGGAGAACCCGCAGGGCATCCCGGTCTTCGCCTGGAAGGGCGAGACCCTGGAGGAGTACTGGTGGTGCACGGAGCAGGCGCTGACCTGGCCCGGCACCCCCACCGGCGGGCCCAACATGATCCTGGACGACGGTGGCGACGCCACCCTCCTCGTCCACAAGGGCGTTGAGTACGAGAAGGCCGGCGCCGCCCCTGACGTCGCCACCGCCGAGAACGACGAGCACCGCGTCATCCTCGAGCTGCTGAACCGCACCATCGCGGAGAGCCCGCAGAAGTGGACGCAGCTGGCCTCCGAGATCCGCGGGGTCACCGAGGAGACCACCACCGGCGTTCACCGCCTCTACGAGATGCAGCGGGACGGCTCGCTGCTCTTCCCGGCGATCAACGTGAACGACGCGGTCACCAAGTCCAAGTTCGACAACAAGTACGGCTGCCGCCACTCCCTGGTCGACGGCATCAACCGCGCCACCGACGTGCTGATCGGCGGCAAGGTCGCGGTCGTCTGCGGCTACGGTGACGTCGGTAAGGGCTGCGCCGAGTCGCTGCGCGGCCAGGGCGCCCGGGTGATCATCACCGAGATCGACCCGATCTGCGCGCTCCAGGCCGCGATGGACGGCTACCAGGTCGCCACCCTGGAGGACGTGGTGGAGACCGCCGACATCTTCATCACCACGACCGGCAACAAGGACATCATCCTCGCCTCGGACATGGCCAGGATGAAGCACCAGGCGATCGTCGGGAACATCGGCCACTTCGACAACGAGATCGACATGGCCGGGCTCGCCGCCCTCCCGGGCATCGTGAAGGACGAGGTCAAGCCGCAGGTCCACACCTGGACCTTCGCCGACGGCAAGAAGATCATCGTGCTCTCCGAGGGCCGTCTGCTGAACCTCGGCAACGCGACCGGTCACCCGTCGTTCGTGATGTCCAACTCCTTCGCGAACCAGACCATCGCCCAGATCGAGCTCTACACCAAGCCGGAGTCGTACCCGACCGACGTCTATGTGCTCCCCAAGCACCTGGACGAGAAGGTCGCCCGTCTCCACCTGGACGCGCTCGGCGCCAAGCTGACCACGCTCCGGCCCGAGCAGGCCTCCTACATCGGCGTCCCGGTGGAGGGCCCGTACAAGCCCGATCACTACCGCTACTGATCGCATCCGCTGATCGCACCGGCGCCGCCGACCACACCGTCGGCGGCCGCTGACCCGGCCCCCGCCCCGGCGGGGGCCCCAGGGCCCGTCCGCGCCATCCGGCCGGGCGGGCCCGACGCTCGTCAAGGACCTCACCATGCCCCGCGGCCGCTACTCCCTCCACGACCCGCACGATCACGCCCCCCTGGGCGAGGAGCACTTCCAGTGCGCTCCCGGCCCCAGCGGCTGGCGTTATGTCGCACAGCGGACCTCACCCTCCGGCGATCACACCGGGTCCGTGGACCTCACCCTCGACGAGCTCGGCCGCCCGCTCAGGGTGGAGCTGCACGCGTCCAGCTGGCAGGTCAAGGGCGCCGCCCTGGACGGGGTCACCTGGGTCCGCACGGACCCCACCGGTGAGCACGCGACCGAGGGCAATGTCCGCGCCCACTCCTTCACCGGCGCCTCCCCGGCCTTCCTGGTCGCGGTCTCCCGGCTGCTACGCCTGGAACCGGGCTCCGGAGCCGTCCGGGTACGCCTCGTGGCCTTCACCGATCCGGTCCTCGCACCCCTGACCCTGGACCAGTCCTGGGCACTTCTCGACAGAACGGGTCACGCCACCGACACAGGGCCACTCGTTGTGGACGAGTACCAGGTGAGCGAGTTGGACACCGGAGAGATACGGACGGTCCACATCGCCGGCGATGTGGTGCTCGCCGCCCCCGGCATCGAGCTGGAGCACCTGGAGAGCCCACCGTCCTCTTTCGCGGCCTGACGGTCATCCTGACGGTCATGGCACCGCCTCTGACCTGCGACGTTGAGAAACTTCCGGGAACCTATTGACCCGGCAAGCATCGATGCGTACGTTTAAAGGTCGCGGTGAACGGAGTGCACAGGCACTCCGGCCGGATCGCACAAAGAATCTTGCCCGGAGTCCTTGACCGAGGTAGTCCGGGGAGGTAGGTTTAAACGGTTGTGGTGAGCAGAGTCTGCTCGCCCCTCAAAGCGCATCTGAATCGCTCCGCAGGCGGATGGAAATCCAAACGGAGCACCTTTTGACACCCCGCAGGCATCACGCGAAGCCGATTAGGTTCGGCGGATGATCGTCTGCTAAAGTCGAAAACACGCCGAAAGGCAAGGCCCTCCAACGGCCACCGGAAACGGAATTCGGATCGGAAACGACCGGAAATCGGATCTGGTAAGGTTGGAAACACCGAAGGGAAGCGCCCGGAGAAACCGGTGAAA
>NZ_BAAAIF010000119.1:0-17013 GCF_039525925.1 Streptomyces javensis
CAGGCGGCAGCGCGGCTGAGGGCAGCGCAGCGCCAAGCGGCGGACCGGCGCCAAGCGGCGGACCGGCGCCAAGCGGCGGACCGGCGGCAGGCGGCGTGACGTCAGGCGGCGCGGGGGCGGACCGCGAGCTGACGGGCGGCGGAAGCGAGGCGAACGGTGCCGCCGAGGCGGCCGTCGCGCGGGCCGATCTGGTCGTCGACGGCATCGTCGCCATCGGCGGCAAGGGCGGGCTGCGGCCCGACGCGGAGCGGCTGGTCCGGGCGGTGCGCGGGATCGTCGTCGCCGTGGACCTGCCGAGCGGGGTCGACGCCGACACCGGCGAGGTGCGCGGCTCCGCCGTGCGCGCGGACGCCACGATCACCTTCGGCGCGTACAAGCCGGGGCTGCTCATCGACCCCGCCCGCACCCACGCGGGCGCCCTGCGGCTGGTCGACATCGGGCTGGACGCCCACCTCCCGGCCGACCCCGACGTGGAGGCGCTCCAGCACGAGGACGTCGCGGCGCTGCTGCCCCGGCCGTCGGCGGAGAGCGACAAGTACCGGCGGGGTGTGGTGGGCGTCGTCGCGGGCTCCGCCCGCTACCCCGGCGCGGCCGTGCTGGCCGTCTCGGGCGCGCTGCGGGGCGGTGCGGGCGCGGTGCGCTACGTCGGCCCCGCCGCCGACAACGTCATCTCGCGCTTCCCCGAGACCCTCGTCCACTCCGGGCCCCCGGCCAAGGCGGGCCGGGTCCAGTCGTGGGTCGTCGGCCCCGGCCTCGGTGACGGCGCGGCGGCCCGGCACTCCCTGGAGGACGTCCTCGCCTCCGATGTCCCGGTCCTGGTCGACGCCGATGGGCTCCACCTGCTGCCCACCGGCGGTGACCTGCGCAAACGCGAGGCGGCCACGGTCCTCACCCCCCATGCGGGCGAGGCGGCGGCGCTGCTCGGCGTGAGCCGCGAGGAGGTCGAGGCGGGCCGGCTGGCCGCCGTAAGGGCGCTGTCCGAGCGCTACGGCGCGACCGTACTGCTGAAGGGGTCGACCACGCTGATCGCCGCCGAGCAGCAGCCGGTACGCGTCAACCCCACCGGCGTCGGCTGGCTGGCCACGGCGGGCAGCGGCGACGTCCTGTCCGGCCTGATCGGCTCCCTGCTCGCCACGGGCCTCCCCGCCCGCGACGCGGCCTCGGTGGGCGCCTACCTCCACGGCCTGGCCGCCCGCCGCACCACGGCCCCGCACGGCGCGCCCATCGCGGCGTACGACGTGTCGACGGCGCTGACGGACACGTGGCGGGACGTGCTGGCCTGAGGGTTCCGCGGGTTCCGCTGGGTGCGGGTGCGTGGTGGTTGCTGGGGTGCGCCCACTGTTCGTGATGGGTGCCGGGGGCGGGGCCTCCGGGGCGGCGTCCTGGACCGTATATTTACGGCGCCGTTGGCCGGGGCCGTAGGGCGGGCCGGAAATTGGCGCCACAAATACACGTAAGCGTCCAGGACACCACCCCTCCGACCCCACCCCCTCCGGTCTCATTCGCGGCTATCCGCCGGTGGCCCAAACCCAGGCCAGGTTCCCGGTCGTCCGGTGACGCGAGCGCCGGGCCGATCAGCATGCATGCCTACGTCATCGCCTGACCAGGCGCCTCGGCCACGCCCCGGTGGGCGGCCCACGCCCCTGCGGCTGCGGCCATGGCCTCGAGCCAGCTGACCTCGGGGTGCCGGTCGGCGCGCGATCGGTGCATGCGTTGGGTGGCGGCGGCGAACGCGTCGATCGCCGTGAGGTCCGCGTCCGCCCATGCCCTGCACTCGGCCGCCCACCTCTCAGCCGCCTCGGGAGTGTGCCCGGCGGCGATGAGCTGTACGACGAGGCATGCAGGGTCGATGAACCCGGCGCCTCGGGTTGGCCAGGACCAATCCACGATCCATCCGCCGCGCTCCCCGAGGATCAGGTTGCTGGGGTTGATATCGGTGTGGAGCAGCGCGTCACCCCGGAACAGTTCAGCTTCGGTCTCGTCAACCGCGAACCGGTCCCAACGGCTCTCCGGCCAATCTCGGGCGATATCGGGGAGTGGCAGGTACCCGAGTTGGTCAACGAGGTCGACCACTACAGGCAGATCGGGTGAGGCTGGTGTGAAATCCGACCGGCGGGCGTCTACGACGTCGAATCCCAGGGCGAGCCATTCGTCGCCTTCCACGTGCCAGAGCAGGGCGGGGGAAACGGACTGTACGGCCGGGTTGATCAGTCTTTCCCGGATGAGCGAGGCCCGGCGTCCCCCAGGGCGGTTACGCATGGCCTTGACGAAGAAAGGGCCTTTCTCGCACTCGATGACCGTTGTCAGATCAGAGCCGAAACCTCGTGCGGTGGGCTGCGCCTGGGACAAGGTTCCCGTGTACGGCTGGATCAGTGCCCAGAAACCGGGTCCTGGCAGTTCACGGTTCATCGCCTTCAGTTCCTTGGGCCGCATTCGCTTCCCGGGTACCCCGGAGAGCATTCGGCATTGGGGTCACAGGAGGGGTCGCAGGAGTCTTTGTCTTCGTCGTCCCCGCCACCCTTGCCGAAGACGCTCCGGATGGATGCGCGGGCCTCGGCCATGGCGGGACTGCCGAGGATAGTGGCCAGTGGGGTGCTTCGAACGTTCCCGACGCTCAACAAGGCAGCGGAGAACACACACGGCGACACGCGCCCGTCCGGGCCGACGGCAGCCCGGCCGATGCCACACCGGCCGCACAGTGCGGAGACGTCCGGTGTGCGACCGTGCGCTCCCCGCCCGAAGGGACGGACGTGATCTACGTTGATGCGCTTCACCCCGAGCGCCTCAAGCTCCCGCCGCGCTTGAGCGACGCGCTGCCTCTCGGCAGTCGCGACAATCCCGATGCGCAGCGGGATGCCAAGCGCTACCGCTTTCTTGATGTTCGCAAGGGTGCGGGCGTGGCTGGGTCGGCCGGTGACTTTGTTGTGTTCCTCCGGGGTGTCGGAGTAGTACGACGCCGCCAAGGACATGCCGTCGCGTCGGAGGAGCGCCCACCAGGCTTCGGTGACGCGCACCAGGTTGCTGTAGATCTCCACGCCGAGGCCGAGAGAAAGCGCGCGGTCGGCCAGGAGCAGACTGTCCGGGTACAGCGTCGGCTCGCCCCCGATGAGCTGGACACGGCGCACGCCACATTCCGCGGCCTGGTCGAGGACGTGTAACCAGTCATCGCGCTCCATGATGCCGTGTGTTCCCTCCGGACCCGAGGAGTTGAAGCAAGGATTGCAGCGGAGCTGGCACTTTCGGGTCAGGTCCAGCCACAGGAAACCGGTGTCCATGGCGGGGGCGGCAGCAACGATGGTCTTCACAGTCGTGTTCTTTCTTCTTCAGTCGGTGTCATTTCGGCCGAAGCTCGGCCCAGACGGTCTTTCCCCAGGTGCGGTATTGGGTGCCCCAGCGGTCCGACATCGCTTCGACCAGCACCAGGCCGCGGCCGGACTCGTCATCGCAGCACGGTGCCTGAGCGGTGGGTGGCTGGGAGCATTTGTCCGTAACGGCGAGACGTACGCGATCCCGATCGGGCAGCCGAACGCTGACGCGTAGGAGGCGGCACCCGCTGTGGCGGGCGGCGTTGCCGACCAGCTCGGAGATGATCAGCGTCCCGTCGTCGATGAGGTGACCGAGGTCCCAGGTGTGGAGTGCTGCGCGGACCAGTCGGCGAGCGCGGCTCGCTGACGTCGGCTCGCACGGCATCGTTTCGCTGTAGCCCGGGGCGCCGATGGCGTTGGGTCTCGTCATGGTCATGGACGGGGTCTTTCTTCCGGGGCGGGGTACCGCCAGCCGGCGGCTCTGTCGTCTGGCCGGTGGCCGGCGTCTCGCCATCACGACCGCATCTTGTGGTGGCTCACGCCGGTTCTTGGTGCTGACAACGTCAAGGAAACCGCTCCGAGCAGGTGCGCTCCACGGCGTCCATGCGGCAGAGGTGACGCAGAAGCGTGCAGGGTGTGCACACGTCGAGTGGCGGTCCGCGGAGCGGGGAAGGGGAGCCCCATGGGGTTAGCTGAGCGGCGCAAAACACTGGGGTACAGCCAGGAGGGGCTCGCTCACGTCGTCGGTGTGGACCGCACAACGATCAGCCGCTGGGAGAGCGGGAAAACTGAGATCCAGCCCCAGTTGCGTCCACAGTACGCAGCAGCGCTGCAACTCGACCTTGCCGAACTGAACACCTGGGTCACCAAACCCCAAGCCACGTTCCAGGAGCCCGTAGTGTCGTGTTCAGTCGACCACTACGGCTCGGGGGATACCGACGACATGATTCGACGCGAGTTCCTGCGCGTAATTGCCGTTGCCGGGGCACTGGCCGGTCTGCCGGCCGAGGAGTCGGAGGCGCTCGCGGAAGGAGTGCACCGCCGAGCGTCCGGCGACTTCATCCGGATGAACAATCACCTGTGGCAGGTGTATCAACTCGCCCGTGCCAAAGGGGCTGTGCGTCCCATCGTCTCCGCACAGCTCGCTGCCCTCGCCAAAGCCCTGGACGGACGCTCCGGCAAGGACGGGCAAGCTCTGTGCGGCGCTGCGGCGGACCTCTTCCAGCTTGCCGGTGAGCTGGCTTTAGACGGCAACCGGTATACCGACGCGGCGGCTTCGTACACGCTCGCCGCGTCAGCCGGTAAGGAGGCAGGGGCGTTCGATCTATGGGCTTGTGCTCTCATTCGGCATGCGTACATCGACGTGTATGAGTGTCGCTACCGGGAGGCCACGGACATCTTGTCGGTCGCTGAGCGCATCGCTCGCCGAGGGGACAGTTCCCTGTCGACACGACACTGGATCGCTGCGGTACAGGCTGAGGCGTTCGCGGGACTGGGAGATCTGACCGCGTGCGAAAGTGCACTCGAACAGGCCGAGAAGGTCGCGGACATGAACGGATCGGCACAGAACAGCGGGTGGCTCCGCTTTGATGGCTCCCGGCTCGCGGAGGAGCGCGGCGCCCGGTATGTCCAGCTGGGTCGGCTCGACCTCGCTGAGCAGGTGCTTCAGAGCGCCCTTCGGCAAGGTGCCCTGGCAGAGGGCCAGTCCTTTCGGCGCCGAGGTGCCGTGCTCGCGAATCTGGCCGCCATCGGCGTCAAGCGCAAGGATCCGGAGCAGGTTGTCGTCTACGCCCGCGAGGCGATCCGCCTGGCGCGGGAATCATCCTCCGGTTACGTCGCTCGTAGACTCCAGGCCCTGCGTACGGACTCCGGCTCCCTCGCTCGCGATGTGCGGGTTGCCGAGTTGGATGCCGAGATCAAGGCACTGAGCGTGAACTGACGAAAGGGGCAGGGATGTCGCGGACCGAGGGTGCCCGGCTGTTCCGGGAGGCGTGGATCGCGGGGGTGCGGCGGCACTTTCCGGGGGAGCCCAAGCCGGGTTATGTGACCCCTTGGGAGGAGACCCCGGAGTGGGAGCGGGTGGCTGCCGGGGCGGTGTACGAGCAGGTGCGGCAGTTCCTGGAGGTGAGCGAGGGGCACGCGGGGCGACTTACGCGGGAGCAGAAGGGGCGCTTCGTCGCGACCTGCTGGACCGCGCAGATGTACCGGCACTTCGAGGACCCGAAGCCCGGGTACGTCGCCGACTGGCCGGATCTTCCCGGCTGGCAGCAGGAGACGGACGCGGACATCTTCGAGGCGATCGAGAAGGACGTCAGCTGACGCGTCTTCTCGCTTCGGCTTGTCCTTGTCGTACAGCCGGCCTGTGAAGAGCTTGCTCAGGTCATCCTGGCCGGACGGGGGCGGTGAACCGCGTTGGGTCACGGGCGGATGGCCGCCAATGATGCGGAGGGGCGGGCCGCAGGCCCCGCCTCCTCCTCCGCCCCCCTCCGCGATCACCACTGCCGACGCGCCCCCGCGTCATGGCTCAGGGAGACGTGCAGGCCCCGCACCCCCAGCCGTTCCGCTGATGGGCTGATGGGGTCGACCACGCTGATCGCCGCCGAGCACCAGCCGGTACGCGTCAACCCCACCGGCGTCGGCTGGCTGGCCACGGCGGGCAGCGGCGATGTGCTGTCCGGCCTGATCGGCTCCCTGCTCGCCACGGGCCTCCCCGCCCACGACGCCGCCTCGGCCGGCGCCCACCTCCACGGCCTGGCCGCCCGCCGCACCACGGCCCCACACGGCGCACCCATCGCGGCGTACGAGGTGTCAACGGCACTGACGGACACCTGGCGGGACGTGCTGGCCTGAGAAGTCCGCTGGGTGCGGGTGCGGGTGCGTGGGTGGTGCGCCTGCTGTGCGTGGTGGGTGCCGGGGGCGGGGCCTCCGGGGCGGCGCCCTGGACCGCACATTTTGATCGTTCCCCGCGTCGAGGAGCGTGCGGGCGAGCGTCGGCCACGGCGTTACGGGCTTTGCCTAGATCAGTGGCAAGGGATCGGGCCGAGAGGGCAGCCGGGTGCCCGACACGAGCCGCTCGGTGCGCGCGGCCTCCCGCAACGCGTCCATGAGTCCGGCGCGCAATCCGGATTCGCTCGGTTCCAGATGCAGGGCGACGCCGGCCACGGACGGGCTGCGTGACAGAAGTGGCCCGGGAATCTGTCATGGAGGGGGACCGTACTCCTGCCGTCACCGCCGTCCGTGGCCGCCCGGTGTCAGCTGCGCGGCCGGGCTATGCGCCGTATCCGCCGTCGATCCTCAGCACTGCGCCGGTGACGTAGGAGGCCTGCGGGCTGGCGAGGAAGACGACGCCTGCGGCGATCTCCTCCGGCCTGCCGTACCGCCCCATCGCCGTGGTCGGAAGGAACATGGATGCGGCCGGGCCGTCGGCCGGGTTTCCTTCGGTGTCGATGAACCCGGGCTGGATGACGTTGACCGTGACGCCCCGGTGCGCCAGATCGCGGGCTGCGCCCCGACTGAAGCCCTCGAGGGCCGACTTCGTGCCCGTGTAGTACGCCATCCCCTGGAAACCCGCCCGAGTAGCCACACCCGAGCTGATGTTGACGATCCGCCCGCCATCGGGCAGCAACGGCACCGCCGCCTGGATCCCGGCCACCACGCTGGTGTAGTTGACGGCGAGCTGCCGCTCGATGGCGGCCTGGTCGACGAGCTCGCTGTCGACCAGGCCGCCACCACCCGCGGCCGCGTTGTTGACCAGAATGTCCAGCTTCCCGAACTGCTCGACCACACGCCGGATCAAGCCCGCCGCCTGCGTCGCGTCGGCCTGGTCGGCCTGGAAAGCCGCCGCACGCACCCCCTTCGCCTCCAGCTCCGCGACCACGGCCTTGGCCCGATCCGCGGAGGACGAGTAGCTGATCGCGACGTCGGCTCCCTCGTCAGCCAGCGCCAGCGCCGACGCCGCCCCGATCCCCCGCGACCCGCCGGTCACGATCGCCACCTTGTTGTCCAGCTTTCCCATGCGCTTCCCACTTCCTTGGGTGCAACGTGCCACGGAGTTCTTGACCGTGCGGTCCACCATAAACATGGTGGACCGCACGGTCAAGAATCCGTATCCTGTTCGCATGGCACGTCCGCGATCGTTCGACGAGAAGCAGGTACTGAACGCCGTCCGTGATCAGTTCTGGGACGCCGGTTACGCCGCGACCTCGCTGGAAGACCTGATGCGGGTCAGCGGCCTGGGCAAAGGCAGCCTGTATGCGGCGTTCGGCGACAAGCGTCAGCTCTTCCTCCGGGCGCTGCACAGCTACACCGAAGACAGCCATAGCCGTCTTCGGGAAGCCCTCGCCGAGGCTCCACGGGCCCTGGACGCACTACGCATGCTCCTCGAGGCACCGATCGACGAACCGACCGGCGTCGGCACGCGGCGTGGCTGCCTGATGGCCAACAGCACCTGCGAACTCGGTAACGCCGATCCGGAAGTCCTCGACCACGCCCGCCGCACCTACGAGACGTCCACCGCGCTGATCGGTGACTGCGTCGCCCGCGCCCAACGCGAGGGCGACCTACCGGCCGGAGCGGATCCGATCGCACTAGCGCGGGCCCTCCTGGCCGCGCAACAAGGGCTCGTGTTCATGAGCCGGACCGGGATGGACACGGCCACACTCACTGCCACAGCACGATCGCTCGCGGCTCAACTCCTGCCGGACCACTCCGGCGACTGAACCGACGAGGACGGCGGCCAGGACGAGTCATGACGCCCACCGGCGGGTAGCCGCCGACGAGGCGGGAGGGGGTGGGGTCGGAGGGGTGGTGTCCTGGACGCTTACGTGTATTTGTGGCGCCAATCTCCGGCCCACACAAAGCCCCCGGTCAATGGCGCCGTAAATATACGGTCCAGGGCGCCGCCCCGGAGGCCCCGCCCCCGGCACCGACCACGAACAGCGGGCGCACCACCCACGCACCCGCACCACACCCGTCACCGGAGCGACCGCGCGGGACCGGGGCGGAGCCCCGGCGGGGGCGTGGGGGCGGAGCCCCCGCACCCAGCGAAAGCCTCAACCCTCCGCGATCACCACCGCCGACGCGACCCCCGCGTCATGGCTCAGGGAGACGTGCAGGCCCCGCACCCCCAGCCGCTCCGCGCACACCGCGACCGTGCCGCGGACCGAGAAGCGGGGGCGGCCGCTCGGCTCGGTGAGGATCTCGGCGTCGGTCCAGCGGAGGCCGCCGGGGGCGCCCAGGGACTTGGCCAGGGCCTCCTTGGCCGCGAAGCGGGCGGCCAAGGAGGCCATGCCGCGGCGCTCCCCGCTCGGCAGCCACAGCTCGCGCTCGACGAACAGGCGGTCCGCCAGGCCGGGGGTGCGCCGCAGCGCGTCGTCGAAGCGGTCGATCTCGGCGACGTCGATACCGACGCCGATGATCACGGCGTCACTCGACGGGTCCGACCGGGGCCACCGGTCACTCGACCGTCACCGACTTGGCCAGATTCCTCGGCTGGTCGACCTCGTTGCCGCGCGCCGTCGCCAGCTCGCACGCGAAGACCTGGAGCGGCACGGTCGCGACCAGCGGCTGGAGCAGCGTGGGCGTGGCGGGGATCTCGATGAGGTGGTCGGCGTACGGGGCCACCGTCTCGTCGCCGCGCTCGGCGATCACGATGGTGCGGGCGCCCCGGGCCCGGATCTCCTGGATATTGGAGACGATCTTGTCGTGGAGGACGGAACGCCCGCGCGGTGACGGGACGACCACCACGACCGGCACGTCCTGCTCGATCAGCGCGATCGGGCCATGCTTGAGCTCGCCCGCCGCGAAGCCCTCCGCGTGCATGTACGCGAGCTCCTTGAGCTTGAGCGCGCCCTCCAGGGCGACCGGGTAGCCGACATGCCGGCCCAGGAACAGCACGGTGTTCTTGCCGGCCAGGGTGCGGGCCAGCTCCCGTACCGGCTCCATGGTCTCCAGGACCTCTTCCACCTGGGTGGCGATCTCCGACAGCTCGCGGATCACGGAGAGGATCTCGTCGCCCCACTTGGTGCCGCGCACCTGGCCCAGGTACAGCGCCACCAGATAGCAGGCCACCAGCTGGGTGAGGAACGCCTTGGTGGAGGCGACGGCCACCTCGGGGCCGGCGTGGGTGTAGAGGACCGCGTCCGACTCACGCGGAATCGTGGAGCCGTTCGTATTGCAGATGGCCAGCACCTTCGCGCCCTGCTCACGGGCGTGCCGCAGCGCCATCAGGGTGTCCATGGTCTCGCCGGACTGCGAGATGGCGATCACCAGCGTCCGCTGGTCCAGGATCGGGTCGCGGTAGCGGAACTCGCTGGCCAGCTCCGTCTCGCAGGGGATCCGGGTCCAGTGCTCGATGGCGTACTTGGCGATCATGCCCGCGTGGTACGCGGTGCCGCACGCCACGATCACGACCTTGCTGACCTCGCGCAGCACCGAGGCCGGGATGCGCACCTCGTCCAGGCAGAGGTTCCCGGCCAGGTCGATCCGGCCGAGCAGGGTGTCCGCGACGGCCTTCGGCTGCTCGGCGATCTCCTTGAGCATGAAGTAGTCGTAGCCGCCCTTCTCGGCGGCGGAGGCGTCCCAGTCCACGTGGTACGGGCGGACCTCGGCCGGCGCCCCCTCGAAGTCGGTGACGGTCACACCGTCCCGGCGGGCCTCCACGACCTGGTCCTGGCCCAGCTCGATGGCCTCGCGGGTGTGGGCGATGAAGGCGGCGACATCGGAGGCGAGGAACGCCTCCTCCTCGCCGACGCCGACCACCAGCGGCGAGTTCCGGCGCGCCCCGACCACCACATCGGGCGCGTCCGCGTGCACCGCGACCAGCGTGAAGGCGCCCTCCAGCCGACGGCACACCTGCCGCATCGCCTCGGCGAGGTCGCCGCAGGACGAGAACGACTCGGCGAGCAGATGCGCCACGACCTCGGTGTCGGTCTCGGAGGCCAGCTCATGGCCGCGCTCGGCCAGCTCGGCGCGGAGCGCGGCGAAGTTCTCGATGATGCCGTTGTGGACGACGGAGACCCGGCCCGCGTTGTCCAGGTGCGGATGGGCGTTGGCGTCGGTCGGGCCGCCGTGGGTGGCCCAACGGGTGTGGCCGATGCCGGTGCCCCCGGTGGGCAGCGGGCGGTCGGCCAGCTCCTTCTCCAGGTTGCCCAGCTTGCCCGCCTTCTTGGCCGCCGCCAGCCCACCGTCGGCCAGCACGGCAACACCCGCCGAGTCATAGCCGCGGTACTCCAGCCGCTTGAGCCCGGCGAGGACGACATCGAGGGCCGACTGCCCTCCCACATAACCAACGATTCCGCACATGGACGCAGCGTACGACCCCGGGGGTGGCAGACCGACCACCGGCCACGCACGGGCCCCTCTCATGCCGTGCATAATGCGCACGAGCGGCCGGGGGGCCGCCCTTTCACTTTCACTTTCCCGGGGGGGATCGTGCGTCGTATCACCATGTCGTCCGCCGCCGCCGTGCTGCTTCTCGCGCTCGGCACCGGCTGTTCATCGGGTTCGGGCGAGAAGGCTCGCGTCACCGAGAAGCCGGGCGGGAGGGCCGGAGCGAAGGCGTCCGCCACGGAGGGCGCGGACGGCAGACCCGTCGACATCGTCCGCGCCGCCGTGGCGAAGGCCCGCGCCACCAGCGCCCGGATCGACGAGACCATCGTGACCCGCGGCGCGGGTGAGGAATCCACCCTTTCCTTGGCGGGCCGGTTCGACCTGGCCGCCGACAAGGGCGAACTGTCGGTCGACTTACCGGGCGGCGCGGTCGACCACATGGACGAGGTCTTCAGCGGGGGCAAGGTCTATCTCACCCGGACCGTTCCCAAGGGCCACTGGGCGGTCATCGACCGCGCCGAGGCCAGGGCCCACTCGCTGCTGAGAGCCCCGCTGAACGACCCCGAACACCTCCTGCGCCAGGCGTCGGCCATCCGCGATGTGTCGGACCGGGGCACGACCACGATCGACGGCCGTCCGGTGCACCTCTACGGCGGCACGCTCGACTACCGGACGCTCACCCTCGGCGTGGCGGACGAGAGCCGTAAGCCGCTCGAGACGGCCCGGAAGGCGCTGGGCGGTGGGCTGCCCGCGTCCGCGCTGGTCTGGGTGGACGAGGAGGGGCGCCCGGCCCGGGTCGAGCTGTCCGCCGCGCTGAACACGGGAGACGTCACTGCCACCATGAACCTGAGCGACTTCGGCAAGCCCGTGAAGGTGACGGTCCCGGACGCGTCGAGGACCACCCCGACCGACTCCGTCTCGGGCGTGCTCCCCGGGTGACATCCCCCGGCCCCGGCCCGGGGTGACCGACCCCACGCCTCGACACCGCTCACTCGGCCGGTCCCTGCCATGACAATGAGGGGGTGATCACGTCAACCGCGCGCGATGCGCGCACCGTGCGCGGCCCGCAGCGGCGGGGCGGCGAGGCGACTCCGTATGTGGACCTGTCCCGTGCCGAGTGGAGTGCGCTGCGGGACAAGACGCCGCTGCCGCTGACCGCCGACGAGGTCGAGAAGCTGCGGGGGCTCGGCGATGTCATCGACCTCGATGAGGTGCGGGACGTCTATCTGCCGCTGTCCCGGCTGCTCAACCTCTATGTGGCCGCCACCGGCAATCTGCGCGGCGCGCTCAACACCTTCCTGGGCGACACCAAGCGGGGCAACGGGGCCCAGCCCGGTACGCCGTTCGTGATCGGCGTGGCGGGGAGCGTCGCGGTCGGCAAGTCGACCACCGCGCGGCTGCTTCAGGCGCTGCTGGCCCGCTGGCCCGAGCATCCGCGAGTGGAGCTGATCACCACCGACGGCTTTCTGTACCCCAACGACGAGCTGCGGCGCCGTGGGCTGATGTCCCGCAAGGGGTTCCCCGAGAGCTACGACCGCAGGGCGCTGACCCGCTTCGTCGCCGATGTGAAGGCGGGCCGGGCGGAGGTGTCGGCGCCGGTCTACTCCCACCTGATCTACGACATCGTGCCGGACGAGCGGCTGACCGTGCACCGCCCCGACATCCTCATCGTCGAGGGCCTCAATGTGCTCCAGCCCGCGCTGCCGGGGAAGGACGGGCTGACCAGGGTCGGGCTCGCGGACTTCTTCGACTTCAGCGTGTACGTGGACGCCCGGACCGAGGACATCGAGCGCTGGTACCTGGGCCGCTTCAAGAAGCTGCGGGAGACGGCCTTCCAGGATCCGTCCTCGTACTTCCGCAAGTACACCCAGGTCTCGGAGGAGGAGGCGCTGGACTACGGGCGGATGATCTGGCGGACGATCAACAAGCCGAATCTGAAGCAGAATGTGCAGCCCACGCGGGGGCGGGCCACGTTGGTGCTGCGCAAGGGGCCGGACCACAAGGTGCAGCGGCTGTCCCTGCGCAAGCTGTGAGGAGCGTCGGGCCATGCTGCACCTGAGGTTGATCGTCCCCGCCGGCCGCACCGAGGACGTGGTGCGCACCATCGGGAAGACGGTCGGCGCCACCCATCTGGTGGTGCTGCCGGGCGCCGCCCGTGACCCCGCGGGGGACGTCGTCATGTGCGACGTGGCGCGCGAGGCCGGGGACGCGCTGCTGGGCGACCTGCGTGAGCTGGGCCTTGACGAGGCCGGTTCGATCGCGGTGGAGAACATCGACCTGTCGCTGTCCAAGCGCGCCGACAAGGCGGAGGAGGAGGCGCCCGGCGAGGGCGCGGACGCGGTCCTGTGGGAGCAACTGGCGGACGCCACCCACGAGGAGTCCACCCTCTCGGTAACCTATCTCGCCTTCCTCGTCATCGCGACGATGATCGCGGCATGCGGTGTGGTGCTGGACAACGCGATCCTGATCGTCGGTGCGATGGCGGTCGGCCCCGAGTTCGGGCCCCTGGCCGGACTGTGCACCGCGCTGGTGCGGCGCGCGCCACGGCTGGCCGCCCGCTCGGCGATCGCGCTGCTGGTCGGATTCGCGGCGGCGATGGCGCTGACCACCGGCTTCAGCATCGCGATGGACGCGGTGGGGCTCTTCGGCAAGGACATGCTGGAGCGTGCCCGGCCGAACACGGACTTCATCTGGAAGCCGGACATGTTCTCGTTCGTGGTCGCCGTGCTCGCGGGGATCGCCGGGACGCTCTCGCTGACCTCGGCGAAGTCCGGCGCGCTGGTGGGCGTGGCGATCTCGGTGACCACGGTGCCGGCGGCGGCCAACGCGGCGGTGGCGCTCGGGTACGGGGACATCGACCAGATGTGGGGGTCGACGGAGCAGCTGCTGCTGAATCTGGTGGGGATCGTGGTGGCGGGGACGCTGACGCTGATGGCGCAGAAGGTGTTGTGGGGGCGGCGGGGTTAGCCCCCACCGGGGCTCCGCCCCCGGGCCCCGTTTCGGGGGCTCCGCCCCGGACCCCGTTTCGGGGGCTCCGCCCCGGGCCCCGCTCCTCAAGCGCCGGAGGGGCTGGAAAATCCAGCCCCTCCGGCGCGAGGAAGCGATGGGACGGCCTGCGTGTCCCGGCAGCGGGGCCGGGACCGAGGCCACCGCGGTACGCGGCGCCGGTCCAAGCGGCCTCGCTGAGGTCCGGTGCGATGCGGTTGCGCCCAGAAGGGGCGCGGGGCTGTGCCGTTGTGCGGCTCCGCCGCGTGGGCGCGACCAGCCACGAAGCGGCCGCGGATGAACGACCGCACCGTGCGCCGCTTCCCGCGGAGCGCCTAGCCCAGGGCCGACTTCACCGCGTCCGCCAGGCGGCCCGCCACCGAGCGGGCCTGCTCGATGTCGGCGGCCTCGACCATGACCCGCACCAGCGGCTCCGTGCCCGAAGGGCGGAGCAGCACCCGGCCGGTCTCGCCCAGCTCGCGCTCGGCCTCGGCGACGGCCGCGGCCACATCCGCGCTGGAGGCGACCCGGGACTTGTCCACGTCGGGGACGTTGACCAGCACCTGCGGCAGCCGCTCCATGACGCCCGCGAGGTCGGCCAGGGTGCGGCCGGTCGCGGCGACGCGGGCCGCCAGCAGCAGACCGGTGAGGGTGCCGTCACCCGTCGTGGCGTGGTCGAGGACGATGACGTGCCCGGACTGCTCACCGCCCAGGGCGTAGCCGTGGGACTTCATCTCCTCCAGCACATAGCGGTCCCCGACCGCCGTCTGGACCAGCTCGACGCCCTCCCGCTTCATGGCCAGTTTGAAGCCGAGGTTGGACATCACGGTGCCGACCACCGTGTCCCCGCGCAGCCCGCCCGCCTCGCGCATGGCCAGGGCCAGCACGGCGAGGATCTGGTCGCCGTCGACCTCGCGGCCCGCCGCGTCCACCGCGAGACAGCGGTCGGCGTCCCCGTCGTGGGCGATGCCGAGGTCCGCCCGGTGCTCCACGACGGACGCCTGGAGGCGGGCGAGGTGGGTGGAGCCGTAGCCGTCGTTGATGTTGAGGCCGTCCGGGTCGGTGCCGATCGTCACGACCTCGGCCCCGGCCCGCGCGAACGCCTCCGGGGAGACCCGGGCGGCCGCGCCGTGCGCCCCGTCGATGACGACCTTGAGGCCGTCGAGCCGGTTGGGGAGGACGCCGACCAGATGGGCGACATAGGCGTCGAAGCCCTCGTCGTAGTCCCGAACCCGGCCCACCCCGGTGCCCGTCGGCCGGTCCCACGGCTCACCGGAGGCGTGGGACCGGTAGGTGGTCTCGATGCGGTCCTCCAGCTCGTCGGCCAGCTTGTGGCCGCCGCGGGCGAAGAACTTGATGCCGTTGTCGGGCATCGGGTTGTGGCTCGCGGAGAGCATCACCCCGAGGTCCGCGTCCAGCGCCCCGGTCAGATGCGCGACGGCCGGCGTGGGCAGCACGCCGACCCGCAGTACGTCCACCCCGGCACTGGCCAGCCCCGCCACCACGGCCGCCTCCAGGAACTCCCCGGACGCTCGCGGATCCCGCCCGACCACCGCCACCGGCCGATGGCCTTCGAAGGTTCCCGCCTCGGCGAGCACATGCGCCGCCGCTACCGACAGGCCGAGCGCCATCTCAGCCGTCAGATCGGCGTTCGCGACGCCGCGCACACCATCCGTACCGAAGAGTCGTCCCACTGGTGTCCTCCGAAGTTACGAGCTGGGGGGCAGAAGCTTGCTTGTAGGTATACGCCCCCCGGTGGCGATAGCCGAACGCCCCGGAGGCACAGGTGGTGCCGCCGGGGCGTTCGGGTGAAGCAGCGGTGCCGCGATGGGCGTCAGCGCTTGCTGTACTGCGGCGCCTTGCGGGCCTTCTTCAGACCGGCCTTCTTACGCTCGGTGGCGCGGTCGTCACGGGTCAGGAAGCCGGCCTTCTTGAGGGGGCCGCGGTTGTTGTCCACGTCCGCCTCGTTCAGCGCCCGGGCGATGCCCAGACGCAGCGCCCCGGCCTGGCCGGAGACGCCGCCGCCCGAGATGCGGGCGATGACGTCGTAGCGGTCGTCCAGCTCCAGCACCTTGAAGGGCTCGTTGACTTCCTGCTGGTGGACCTTGTTGGGGAAGTACTCCTCGAGAGTACGCCCGTTGATCTTCCACTGCCCGCTGCCCGGCACGATGCGGACACGCGCCACGGCGTTCTTGCGGCGCCCGGTACCGGCGGCAGGCTGCGGGTCACCGAAGCGGGAGGCGAGCGACTCGGAGGTGTACTCCGACTCGACCGTCTCAACGCTCTCGGTGGTGTACTCCTCGACATCGAGGGGGGTCTCGGCGGTGGTCTCGGCCACGATGCTCCTCAGATTCTCTTCGTCGTAAGGGGTGGCCGGGACTACTGCGCGACCTGGGTGATCAGATACGGAACCGGCTGCTGAGCGGCGTGCGGGTGCTGGTCGCCCGAGTACACCTTCAGCTTCGAGAGCATCTGACGGCCCAGGGTGTTCTTGGGGAGCATGCCCTTGATGGCCTTCTCGACGGCCTTCTCCGGGTTCTTCTCCAGCAGCTCGTCATAGCGGATGGAGCGCAGACCACCCGGGTAGCCGGAGTGGCGGTACGCCATCTTCTGGGTCCGCTTGTTGCCGGAGAGGTGCACCTTGTCGGCGTTGATGATGATGACGAAGTCACCAGCGTCGACATGCGGCGCGTACACCGGCTTGTGCTTGCCCCGCAAGAGGGTGGCGGCCTGGGTGGCCAGACGGCCCAGAACCACGTCGGTGGCGTCGATGACATGCCACTGACGCTGGACGTCGCCGGGCTTGGGGCTGTACGTACGCACGGTCGTAGCCTTCGCTTCTTCAGTGAGTGAAGTCTCCCCGGACCCGCGAGGGCCGGGAGGACAGGTCCGGACAAGGCCACCCGGACGATCACGACAGCCGTGGCCGCACCTCGGTGACGCATGCCGAGTGCTTGCCGCTGGTCATCGGCCCGGTGGACCGGCGTAACGGCCTCTCACGTGAGAACGAGCAAGCCAATACGCATAACGAACTGGCAGAATACCGGCCCGCCCCCACCCGGGTCAAAACGCCCCCGCGCCGCCTCGCGCGGGCTCCGGCCACCGGCCGGGAGGGCTTGGGCGGGCGTCCGCCCGCGCCCCGGGGCGGGCCGAGTCCGGGCGCCGCGCGCGGAACGGCCACCGGCCGAAGGCGCCTGCCCGCAGGGGGCGCCGGGGACTCTCCGCGCCGATCGGGCATCAGGGGCTCCCGCCCTCGTGGGCGAAGGCGGGAATGGCGGGGCACCCCCGCCGGTCGCAGCGCCTCCGCCGGTCGCAGCGCCTCCGCGCCCCACGCACCCGGCCGCGCCCCGCGTTGGGGCCGGGGCCCAGCCGGGCCCGCCCGCCTCGCCCGGGG
>NZ_BAAAIF010000120.1:0-7404 GCF_039525925.1 Streptomyces javensis
AAACGCTCGGCTGGGAAACCCCAGCCGAGCGCCTGCATAAACTGCTCGCAGCCTGATCAACACAACCACGTGTTGCGACGACTCCTAGAAACCGCCCAGCCCGCCGCAGGCGTCACGATCCCCGGCCCCCGTAGACCCTGTCGGGCGGTATCTGCCCATCGGTGCGTGTCCGTACCCAACGCTCCCCAGTTGTCCGGATAGCTTGCGCTGACCGGGACACAGCGGAAGGTGGGTGGGGCCGGGTATGGCCGTCGGCGAGCCGTTGATCGAGCTGCGCGGCGTCAACAAGCACTTCGGCGCGCTGCACGTCCTGCGGGACATCGAGCTCACCGTCGGCCGCGGCGAAGTCGTCGTGATCATCGGCCCCTCCGGCGGCGGCAAGTCCACCCTGATCCGGACCATCAACCGGCTGGAGACCGTGCAGTCCGGCTCCATCGTCGTCGACGGCCGTCCGCTGCCCGAGGAGGGCAAGGAGCTGGCGCGGCTGCGCGCCGAGGTCGGCATGGTCTTCCAGTCGTTCAACCTCTTCGCCCACCGCACCGTGCTGGCCAATGTGATGCTCGGTCAGACCAAGGTCCGCCGTCGCCTCAAGCAGGACGCCGAAGGGCGCGCCCGTGAGCTGCTGGGCCGGGTCGGACTCGCCGACCAGGCCGAGAAGTTCCCCGCCCAGCTCTCCGGCGGCCAGCAGCAGCGGGTGGCCATCGCCCGTGCGCTGGCGATGGACCCTCAGGTGATGCTCTTCGACGAGCCGACCTCCGCCCTCGACCCCGAGATGATCAACGAGGTGCTGGAGGTGATGCGCCAGCTCGCCCAGGAGGGGATGACGATGGTCGTCGTCACCCATGAGATGGGCTTCGCCCGCTCCGCCGCCAACCGGTTGGTCTTCATGGCCGACGGCGCGATCGTCGAGGACCGTACGCCGGAGGAGTTCTTCCGCGCCCCCGAGAGCGAGCGCGCCCGGGACTTCCTGTCCAAGATCCTCAAGCACTGAGCCGGGTGATGACGGACATGAGGCGTCTGCGCCGCGCGACCGCCGCCCTCACCACGGCCCTGGTCCTGCTGCTCATGCCCGGCTGCGGCAAGGAGGGCAGCCCGCCCGCCAAGGGCCCCCGGGCCGAGAAGCTGCCCACTTACAAGGTGGACACCGAGTTCCGGCTGCCCGCCTCGCCCACCTGGCGCCGGGCCGAACGCCGCGGCCATCTCACCGTGGGGGTCAAGGAGGACCAGCCCTATCTGGGCGAACGGGACCCGGCCACCGGCCGCTACTCGGGCTTCGACATCGAGATCGCCCGCATGATGTCCGCCTCCCTCGGCTTCGCCCCGAGCACCATCCGCTACCAGACCATCGCCTCCGCCAACCGCGAAACCGCCCTCCAGAGCGGCCAGATCGACTACTACGTCGGCACCTACACCATCAACCCGCTGCGCAAACGACTGGTCGGCTTCGCCGGGCCGTACTTCATGGCCGGTCAGTCGCTGCTGGTGCGCACCGACGAGGACGACATCCACGGCCCCGAAGACCTCGCGGGCAGGACCGTCTGCTCGGTGGCCGGCTCCACCCCGCTCCAGCACATCCAGGCCGACTACCCCAAGGCCCACGCGGTCGCGTACGACACGTACTCGGTCTGCGTGGACAACCTGCTCAGCTTCCAGGTGGACGCGGTGACCACCGACAACACCATCCTGCTCGGCTACGCGGCCAAGGCCCCCGAGGAGCTGAAGGTGGTCGGCCGGCCCTTCTCCAAGGAGCCGTACGGCATCGGCGTGCCCAAGCGGGACAACGCGCTGCGCTTCGCGCTGGACGACGCGATCCTCTTCCACGAGCGCAACGGCGACTGGAAGAAGGCGTACGACGCGACCCTCGGCCTCTCGGGTGTGCCCGCCCCCAAGCCGCCGCCCATCGACCGCTACCGCACCGGCTGAAGGCCATCCCATGGACGTGCTCACCCAGAACTTCGCGCTCTACGGCAAGGGTTTCCTCGGCACCGTGCAGCTGACCGTCTACGCCTCGCTGCTCGCCCTCGCGCTCGGCATCCTCATGGCCGCGTTCCGGGTGGCGCCGGTCGCCTCGCTGCGCGCGTTCGGCACCGTCTGGGTGACGGTGCTCCGCAACACCCCGCTGACGCTGCTGTTCTTCGCGGTGATGCTGGGGCTGCCGCGCTTCGGTCTCGTGCTGCCGTTCACCGTCTTCGCGGTGATCGCGCTCGGCTGCTACACCTCGGCCTTCATCTGCGAGGCGGTGCGGGCGGGCATCAACACGGTGCCGGTGGGGCAGGGCGAGGCGGCCCGCAGTCTGGGCATGACGTTCGACCAGACGCTGAGCGCGGTGGTGCTGCCGCAGGCGTTCCGTACGGTCATCCCGCCCATCGGCTCGACCCTGATCGCGCTGGCCAAGAACTCGGCCATCGCCGGGTCGTTCAGCGTCACCGAACTGCTCGGCACCTACAAGCCCCTCAACGAGCGGGGCTACAGCATCGTCTGGTCCTTCGTCTGGATCGCCGTCGGGTATCTGATCATCACCCTCGCCATCAGCGCGATCTTCGCCGTGCTGGAGCGGCGCTGGGGAGTGCCGCGATGACCGCCCCCTCGACCACCAGCGCCCTCTACGACGTCCCAGGGCCCCACACCCGGCGGCGGCACCGGATGTACGCGCTGGCCGGGACGGCCGTGCTGCTTGCCCTGCTCGGCTGGATCGTCTATCTCCTCATCCACACCGGCCAGTTCGCCCACCGCAAGTGGATGCCGTTCGAGTACAAGGGCATCCAGGAGCTGCTGCTCAACGGGCTCGCGGGCACCCTCAAGGCGTTCGGCATGGCCGCGGTCCTCTCGCTCGCCCTCGGCGGGGTGCTCGCCGCCGGGCGGCTCTCCGAACACCGCCCGCTGCGCTGGACGGCCACGCTGGTGGTGGAGTTCTTCCGGGCGATGCCCGTGCTGGTGATGATCTTCTTCGTCTTTGTGGCGCTGCGGGTCCAGCCGCTGCCCGCCCTGGTCACCGGGCTGACGCTGTACAACGGCTCGGTGCTGGCCGAGGTGTTCCGGGCCGGGGTGAACTCGGTGGACCGCGGCCAGCGCGAGGCGGCGTACTCGCTCGGCCTGCGGAAGACCCAGGTCATGATGTCCGTGCTGGTGCCGCAGGGGGTGCGGGCGATGCTCCCGGCCATCATCAGCCAGCTGGTGGTGGCCCTGAAGGACACCTCGCTCGGCTTTCTCATCACCTACGAGGAGTTTCTGCACGCCGGAAAGCTGATCGCGTCCAATCTCGACTACGACCTGCCGTTCATCCCGGTGGTCATGGTGATCTCACCGATCTACATCGGGATGTGCATGCTGCTGTCGTGGTTCGCCAACTGGGTGGCCAAGCGGGAGCGGCGCAGTGTGAAGACCCGTCAGGTCGAGGTCGCCGCCGCCGAACCGGCCGCCCCGATGCCGGGGGACACCCGCGGCTGAGCCGGGGCGGCCGGAGGGCGTCTCAGTTGCGGACCGGGACCGTCAGATGGGACGGGTCCGAGTCCGGCGACGAGAAGGTGAGATGGGCGCCGTCGGGGTTGTGCTCGATGTAGAGCGGGTCGACGGTGTCCACGACCAGCGCCAGCCGGTGACCCGCCGGGACGTCGTACGCGGTGGAGAACAGCTCCAGGTCCACTCCGAAGGGCGTGCCCGGGGTGCGGTCGTGGAAGGTGAACGGGGCGTGGGTGATGAGCTTGCCGACGCCCAGCGGGCCCACGTCGTACAGATACGCCACCGCCGTACCGTCCGAGCGGTCGCTGGTCACGGTGGTGTGGAGCTTCACGGTGCCGCGGACGCGCTGCTCGTCGGCGTAGGTCCCGGTCTGCCAGACGGCCGCGTAGGACCGGGGCAGCAGCGGGATCGAGGCGAGCGGCGGGAGCTTCAGGAACTGGTCGAGGGCGCCGCCGAGCAGCACCGTTCCGGCGTTGGCACCGGAGTCGCGGTTGGCGGTGACCTTCTCGGTGGCGGCGAGCGGGACGCGGCGCTGCTCGGAGGGGACGGCCGACCAGCTGGGGTAGCCCTCGTAGTCGGCACCGTCCCCCGTACGGGACGTCAGCTGCACCGGCTGCTCCCTGTCGATGCCGTTGCGCTCGCCCTTGAGGTAGCGGTCGAGCCACTGCCGGGCGTGGGTCCAGGTGGTGTTGGGCAGTCCGAGCAGCCCGGTGAGTTCGGCGGTGGCGTGGTCACCGGGCCGCAGCTCCAGCCGCTTGGGGCCGGTCAGCTTCTCGAAGAAGTCGGCGTAGCTGTTGGGCGGGAAGATCGAGTCGCTCCAGGAGTTGCCCAGCATGATGGCCGCGCCATTGGCGTTGATCCGGTCGAGGTAGGTGGCGGCGGAGCGCTTCTTGCCCCAGGCGATCAGATCCTTCTCCTTGGCGAGGTTGGAGGAGAAGAAGTCGTCGAGGATCTGCTGGAACTCCTCGCTGGGCCGGCCGGTCAGCGTCCCGGCCCCGGCGAGCAGCCCGGCCGCCTGGGCGTGCTGGGTGCGGCCGCTGTAGATCGAGCCGACCAGGTCCGCCCAGCCGCTCATGGCCACCACGGTCTTGATCCGCGGGTCGGCGCCGGCCGCGAGCAGGCTGATCCCGGCGCCGTAGGAGAGTCCGGCCATGCCGATGTGGTCGGGGTCGGCGGGGGTGTTGGCGAGCGCCCAGTCGATGGCCTTGGACGCGTCGGCGATATCGGGCGGTCCGGCCGTCTCGATTTTTCCGCCCGACTGCCAGAAGCCGCGGGTGTTGTAGGTCAGCACCACATAGCCGGTTTCGGCGAGCTTCTTGGCCTGGGCGAGATATTCGACCTGGGGCAGGGACCAGCTGGTGGGCAGGACGACGAGGGGGAGGCGGTGGGAGGCGTCGGCGTTCGCGGGGGCCACGACGTTGGCGGCCAGGTTGACGCCGCCGTCGCCGGGGATGTCGACGAAGCGGATGGAGACACCGGAGGAGGTGGCGGTGGAGGCGGCGGTGGAGGTGGTGGCGGCCGTGGTGGCGGCCGGGGCCGGTGCCGCGGCGGCGGTGGCGGGGGCGAGGCCGAAGGCCGCACCGGCCAGGACGGTGACGGAGATGGCGACGGCGGTCGTCGGGCGAAGGGCTTTTCGGGCAGGGGTCACGATGGCTCCTGGTGGGGGATGCCGTGGGGGCAGGGGGAGCGCCGGCGCTTGTGACCTGACGGTAACTCGGGTGTTTACCGGCGGTAATAGCGCGGTAAGTTACGCATGGGTAACGATAGAGGGCCGAGGTTGGCTGCCGGGGTCGGCCCGGCCCGGGGCGCTATCCGGGGGGCCGGATCCGCCAGGGTCCGGCCCCACCCAGTTCCGCTGGTGCGGAAGGTCCGCCGATCGCTGCCTTACGTCCCGGGCGAGCCCGCCCCGGGCCGGGCCCTGGCCCTACGTGCCGCCCGCCCCGCGAGGCTTGCGGCGGATCTTGATGTTCCGCATGTCCGTCACACCGATCCGCAGGATCCGGTGCGGGAAACCGTGCGCGGTCAGCGCCGCGATGGCCCGCTCGGTCGCCTCCTGCTCGCCGTCGTCCGGCTCCGCCGGAACCTCGCAACGGAAGGTGAACGCCGAAAGGCTCCGGTCGCAGGTGAAGGTGCCCGCCTCGGTGAAGGCCACTTGGAGGGAGTCGACCGCGTCGCGCAGCGCCTCGCGATCGTCCTCGCCCAACTCCTCGAAGGCACCCCGGATCGTCACTCGGAACACGGTCGCCCCTCCCGTTCCTCTCGTATGGCGTAGCCGAGCATCGGAGCGCCCAGCATCTCCTCGACGGCGTCGAGGAGTCCGGTCACGGCCTCGGCGATGGCGTCCGGGCGCTCGCCCGCCGTGACGCGCCGTCCGATCTCGCCGAGGATCAGTGAGTGATAGCCGCTGATCTGGGCGGCCACCACGCGCGGCAGCGGATCCTCCGGCGCCGCGCCGGTCTCCTCGGCGAGCACGGCGGCCAGTTCGTCGTTCATCCGGTGGCCCAGCTCCTCCAGCCGGGCCAGCAGTGTGGGGGCGGCCCGCATCATCGCGAAGAACGGGCCGAAGCCCTCGGTCAGCCCCAGTGAGCGGTCGCGCCGCGCCACCTCCTCGCGCAGCCGGTCCAGCACCGCCTGGGCGGCGGACCGGCCGGGCGGGCGCTCGCGCACGATGTCGGCGAGCCGCCGCGGGGACGCCTGGTCGGGCGGCAGAACCAGATCCTCCTTGGCCGGGAAGTAGTTGTAGACCGTGTTGACGGACACCTCCGCGGCCTCGGCGACCTCGGCGACCGTGACCCGGTCGAAGCCGCGCTCCAGGAACAGCCCGGTGGCCACGTCCGCGATCCGCCGGCGCGTTCGGCGCTTGTGCTTCTCCCGCAGTCCTTCGCTCATGGCCGTAAGTGTAGCCCGCTGCAAACTTGCTTCCGCCTGAAAACTTTAAGTCGATTGCAAGCTTGGGGCTCGTTGTGCTCTGATCGGGGCATGTCCTCATCCGTCATCCGCGTTCGCGGCCTCACTCGCACGTTCTCGCTGGGCCGCGGCCAAGGCCCCGTGCACGCCGTCCGCGGGATCGATCTGACCGTCGGCCGGGGCGAGATCCTCGGCTTCCTGGGCCCCAACGGGGCCGGTAAGACCACGACCCTGCGCATGCTCACCACCCTGCTGCCGCCCAGCGGGGGCGAGGCCGAGATCGCCGGGCGCGATCTGCTCCGCGATCCGGCGGGCGTGCGCCGGCGGATCGGCTATGTGGCCCAGTCGGGCGGCCTGGACCCCGGGTGCTCCGTACGCGAGGAACTGGTCACCCAGGGGCGGCTGCATCTGATGGCCAAGGGCGCGGCGGCCGGGCGTGCCGAGGAACTCGCCGGTGAGCTCGGGCTGTCGGGGCTCATGGACCGCCCGACCGCCGCGCTGTCGGGCGGCCAGCGCCGCCGGGTGGAGATCGCGCTGGGCCTGGTCAACCGGCCCGAGGTGCTCTTCCTCGACGAGCCCACGACCGGTCTTGACCCGGGGAGCCGGGCCGAGCTGTGGGACCTGGTGCGGCGCGTCCGCGCCGAGCACGGCACCACGGTCTTCCTCACCACCCACTACCTGGACGAGGCCGATGCGCTCGCCGACCGGATCGTGGTCGTGGACGCCGGGCGGATCGTCGCCGAGGGCACCTCTGCCGAGCTCAAGGTCCGCTATGCGGGGGATCCGGCCGCCAGCCTCCAGGATGCCTTCCTGGCCATTACGGGGCGGGGCGCGGCCGAGCAGCCCCTCGCCATCTAGGTGTGTCCGGCGGGCCATGACGCCTGCGGCGGGCTGTCCCCTCCCCGCCCCTTCCCGAAACCGGGGCTCCGCCCCAGACCCCGTGCCGGGGCTCGGCCCCCGACCCCGAGCGGGGGCTCTGCCCCCGACCCCGTGCCGGGGCTCGGCCCCCGACCCCGAGCGGGGGCTCGGCCCCCGACT
>NZ_BAAAIF010000120.1:7501-16803 GCF_039525925.1 Streptomyces javensis
ACTCCGTGCCGGGGCTCGGCCCCCGACTCCGTGCCGGGGCTCGGCCCCCGACTCCGTGCCGGGGCTCGGCCCCCGACTCCGTGCCGGGGCTCGGCCCCCGACTCCGTGCCGGGGCTCGGCCCCAGACCCCGTACCGGGGCTCCGCCCCAGACCCCGTACCGGGGCTCCGCCCCAGACCCCGTGCCGGGGCCTGGGGGCCCGGCCCCGGGCGTGGGCTCCGCGCCGGACCTCGAACCTGGGCTCCGCCCTCAGGCCCGGACCGGGGCCGTCCCGGGGCTCGGGGTCCAGGGGCGGAGCCCCTGGTAGCGGGAAGGGGCGGGGAGGGGAACAGCCCGCCGGACACCCCGCGCACCGTTCAGAACACCGACCCGACCCAAGGGCCTCTCATGACTCTTCTCGCCCACACCGGCATCGTCTTCGGCCGCTGTCTGCGCTCAACGCTTCGCTCGAAGACCAATCTCTTCTTCGGAATGCTTCAGCCGCTGCTCTTCCTCGCCCTCTTCGGTCCGCTGCTGACCGAACTCGACATGGGCGTCAGCGGATCGTCCTGGCAGACACTGGTCCCCGGTGTGCTCGTTCAGCTCGCCCTGCTCGGCGGGTCGTATGTCGGGCTCGGCCTGCTGATGGACCGCAACCTCGGGGTGCTGGACCGGATGCGGGTCACCCCGGTCAGCCCGCTGGCGCTGCTGCTCGGGCGCACCCTGCGCGATGTCGTCCAGCTGGTGGCCCAGTCGGTGCTGCTGGTGCTGCTCGGTCTGGCCTTCGGGCTGCGCGCGCCGCTCCTCGGCGTGCTGTTCGGGCTGCTGTTCGTCGCCGTGCTCGCGGCGGCCCTGTCCGCGCTCTCCTACGGGCTGGCCATGAACGTCCGTACGGCCCCGGAGTTCGCCGCCATCGCCAATACGGCGGGCATGCCGCTGATGCTGCTCTCCGGGCTGCTGCTGCCGATGACCCTGGCCCCCGGATGGCTCGCGGGCGCATCGCGCGCCGTGCCGTTCCGCTACACCGTCGACGCGGTGCGCCAGGTGTTCCTGGGGCACTACGCCAACACCACCGTCGCCGTCGGCGCGGCCGTCACCCTGGCCCTGGCGGCGCTGTGCCTGATGGGCGGGGCGCGCCTGTTCGGCCGGGTCCGCGGCTGACTCAGTCCTCCTTCGTGGCCGCCTTCGCCGCCGCGCGCGGTCCCACCGAGGTGGTCGCGGACTTGGTCACATCCGCGACCACCTCGACCAGATCCGGGCCGTACGCCTGCGAGTTGACCACCTTCAGCAGCAGGCAGAAGGAGCCCTGCGCGCCGTACTTGCGGGCCAGCCGGGCGCGGTTGCGGACGAGGTGGCGGACGGCGGCGCGATGGGTGACCGGCCGCTGGCCCGCGGCCAGGAAGACCGGGCGGCTGTCGTCGCCCGCCGTCAGCCGGGCCAGCAGCACATGCTCGACCGCGCCCGGATCCGGGCGGTAGTGGGTACCGGCGATGGTGAACATCCCCCGGTCCGTGCCGGAGTCGTCCCCCGGGTGCACGGTGACGCCCGGCAGTAGATTGGCCATATGGGCGGCGAGCCTGCGGTGCGCGGTCGGATCGCCGACGCAGAACTCGGTGCGCGCCCCGAAGCCCTGGAGCCCCGTGTCATGCGGGGCCACCTCGGTGTGCGCCCCGCAGTTCTCCACGACCGACGCCAGCCCCAGCAGCGCCAGCGCGTCATGGCGGGGGATGCTCCAGTGGGCCGAGGTGCTGTCCCGATGGGTGACCATCACACACTCCGAACCGTCCGGCAGACCGAAGAAGCGCTGCTCGCGGGCGCGCTTGCGGCGCGCGAACGCGGAGTGCACGGCCCACCCGGCGGCCAGACCCACGATCAGGGCGGCCGCGGAGGCGATCAGGTCCTGGAGAGTGTCTGTCATGGCCGCGCATCGTAGCGGCCGACCGGGTACACGTTCGAGCGGACGGATGAACGAACGCCGGAACGGACACATGAACGGATGGGGGACCGATCCACCCCTGTTGGGGGTGCGTGGCTCGCGGGTAGGCTCCGGCCCCTGTCGTTTCGCTTGGAGGTCACGGATGGGGCACGCCGCACGACCAGCCGCATCGTCAACCAGGTCCACCACCGCCGGGTCTGCCCGGTCCGCCGGGTCCGCCGGGTCCGCCGGGTCCGCCCGGTCCGCCGCGGCGGCCGTCCGGTGCCGGCTGCCCGCGCTCGCGGCCGCCGCCGGAATGGTCGCCGTACTGGGCGTCGTCCCGGCCGGTGCCGCCGGGCACGAGAGCGCCGACAAGGGCGCTCCGGCCAAGACACCCGTGGCCGTCGGCTACGGAGGCGCGGTCTCCAGCGTGGATCCCGACGCCTCGGCGGCCGGGATCGACGTACTGCGGCACGGGGGCAACGCGGTGGACGCGGCGGTCGCGACCGCCGCCGCGCTCGGGGTCACCGAGCCGTACTCGGCGGGTGTCGGCGGCGGCGGGTACTTCGTCTACTACAACGCCAAGCGGCACAAGGTCTCCACGCTCGACGGCCGCGAGACCGCGCCCCGCAGCGCGGACCAGAAGCTCTTCCTCGACAGGAACGGCAAACCGCTGCCGTTCGCCGACGCCGTCACCAGCGGGCTGAGCGTCGGCACCCCCGGCACCCCCGCCACCTGGAACGACGCCCTGAAGGACTGG
This sequence comes from Streptomyces javensis, assembly GCF_039525925.1. NCBI lineage: Bacteria > Bacillati > Actinomycetota > Actinomycetes > Kitasatosporales > Streptomycetaceae > Streptomyces > Streptomyces javensis. Next base: position 10,155 of record NZ_BAAAIF010000120.1, read on the forward strand.
GGCACCCGTTCGCTGGGGCAGGTGCTGAGGCCCGCCGAGCGGCTGGCCCGCGACGGGTTCACCGTCGACTCCACGTTCCGTCAGCAGACCGCCGACAACCAGGCCCGCTTCAAGGACTTCCCGGCCACCGCCAAGCTGTTCCTGCCCGGTGGCGAGCCCCCGGCGGTCGGCTCGACGTTCCGCAACCCCGACCTCGCCCGTACGTACGCGCTGCTGGCCAAGAAGGGCGTCGGCGCCATCTACAAGGGCGAGCTGGGCCGCGACATCGTCGACACCGTGCGCAAGCCGCCCGTCGATCCGAAGGCGCAACGCGTCGTGCGCGCGGGCGATCTGACCACCGAGGACCTGCGGTCCTACGCTACGAAGCGGCAGGCCCCGACCCGGACCGACTACCGCGGTCTGGACGTGTACGGCATGGCGCCCTCGTCCTCCGGCGGCACGAGCGTCGCCGAGGCGCTCAACATCCTGGAGAAGACCGACCTCTCCAAGCTCAGCGACGTCGACTACCTGCACCGCTATATCGAGGCCAGCCGGATAGCCTTCGCCGACCGGGGCCGCTGGGTCGGCGACCCCGCCGCCGAGGACGTCCCCACCGAGGGGCTCACCTCACAGCGGTTCGCCGACTCCCGGGCCTGCCTGATCAAGGACGACGCGGTGCTCAAGAGCCCGGTACCGCCCGGTGACCCGAACAACCCGTCCGGGCCCGGCTCCTGCGACACCCGGGGCCACGCCGCCCCGACCACGTACGAGGGCGAGAACACCACGCATCTCACGGTCGCCGACAAGTGGGGCAATGTGGTGGCCTACACCCTCACCATCGAGCAGACCGGCGGCAGCGGGATCACCGTCCCCGGCCGTGGCTTCCTGCTCAACAACGAGCTGACCGACTTCTCCTTCGCACCCGCCGACCCCGCCGTCCACGACCCGAACCTGCCGGGCCCGGGGAAGCGGCCGCGCTCGTCCATGTCGCCGACGATCGTGCTGGACGGCCACAAGCCGGTGCTGGCCCTGGGGTCCCCGGGCGGGGCGACCATCATCACCACCGTGCTCCAGACCCTGCTGAACCATCTCGACCGGGGCATGCCGCTGGTCGACGCGATCGCCGCACCGCGCGCCAGCCAGCGCAACGCGGCCCAGACGGAGCTGGAACCGGGACTGTGGAACGGCCCGGAGCGCGCCAAGCTCGAGGCGCTCGGCCACTCCTTCAAGCAGAACCCCGAGATCGGCGCGGCCACCGGGGTGCAGCGGCTGTCCGGCGGACGGTGGCTCGCGGCGGCCGAGACGGAACGGCGGGGCGGCGGCTCGGCGATGGTGGTGAGCCCCAAGCGCTGACCGCTGACCCCGAAGCGCTGACCGCTGACCAGGTACGTACGGCGGGCTCCGGTTCCGGAGCCCGCCGTACCCCTGTCTACCGGCTGTTCATCAGCCCAGCAGACCGATGATCGCGTCCGTGGAGTCCGTCTCCCCGAGCCGGGGGAAGATCTTCTCGACGCTGTTGCGGTGCGCCTCGGCGTCCATGTCCGTCATGGCGTCGGTCGCGAGGGTCACGTGGTACCCGTGCGCGTACGCCGCCCGGGCCGTGGACTCCACCCCGATGCTGGTGGCGATGCCGCCGAGCACCACCTGGGTCACCCCGCGGCGGCGCAGCTGGAGGTCGAGGTCGGTGCCGTGGAAGGCGCCCCAGGTGTGCTTGGTGACCACGATGTCGCCGTCCTCACGGCCGAGTTCCGGCGCGAGGTCGGCGAAGTCGGCCGGGAACTCCCCGCCGCCCCCGCCCCGCTGCGCCTCGGTGCGGCCCGGGGCCCCGGCCACCACCCGGACCAGGACGACCGGCAGCCCGCGCTCGCGGAAGGCGGCGGCCAGCCGGGCGCCGTGCTCGACGACCTCGGCGGTGGGGTGGACGGTGGGCAGTCCGGTGATGCCCTTCTGGAGGTCGACGAGGACCAGGGCGGTGTTCGGGTCGAGTGTGGTGGCGGGCACGGTGCCTCCTGGGGCGGGTCTGCGGGGCGTATGAGGGAACGGAGGGTGGGTCAGGTGCGGGTACGGGCGCGGGCGCGGCCGCGCAGGGCCCGGTCGGTGGCGGTCAGCACGAGCACCGCGAGGCTGAGCGCACCAGCCACCATGGCGATGCCGTGCAGCCCGGCGGCGGTCGCCCGCTGCCCGTAGAAGAGCCCGATCAGCCCGGCGGCGGTGATCGCGCCCAGGTACTGCGAGGTGCGCTGGAGCCCGGCCGCCGCGCCGACGCTGGTCGGCGGGGCCTGGGTGTAGACGGCGGCCTGGTTGCCCGTCGAGGACAGCCCCTGCGGCAGCCCGAAGAGGACCGCGGCCAGCAGCAGCGCGACCAGCGGGGTGGACTCGTCGGCGAGCAGCAGCACCCCGCTCCCGGCGGCGAGCAGGACGGCCGCGAGGACGAGCGGTGCGTAGATGCCCTTCGTACGGGCGCCGAGCAGCGAGCACACGGCGGCCGCGCCCGACATGGGCAGCATGATCAGACCGGCGCGGGAGGCGGAGTAGCCGTGCCCCTCCTCCAGCCACTGCGCGTATCCGTACATGACCATGTAGATGACCAGGTACGCCGTGCCGTGGCGGAGGTAGGTGAGGGCGAGGGAGCGGTTGCGGCCGATCATCCGCAGATCGATGAAGGGGCGGGGGCGGCGCAGCTGCCACCAGGTCAGGACGCCCGCGAGCACCAGGACGACGGGCAGCAGTGCCCAGTTGGGCCGCGCCAGGTCCATCAGGAAGATCATGAGGGTGGTGAGGGTGGCGGTGAACAGCGCGATCCCGAGCGGATCGAACGCCGCGCCCGCCGTCCTGGCCCCGGCCCCCGCCGCGCCGTCCTCCCCGCTCGCCATACGGGTCCTGGGCAGCCAGAGCAGCGCGAGCGTGATGCCGATCAGGGCCAGCGGCACATTGACCGCGAAGATCGCCCGCCATCCGGCGGTCGCGGTGAGCAGCCCGCCGAGCACCGGGCCGACCGCCGCGCTGCCGAGTGCGGCGAGCGAGAGCCGGCCGAGCACGGGACGCGGGGTCTCCCGTCCGGTGGCGAAGGACTGGGCGCGCAGCAGCGCCATCGCCGCCGGGTACGCCGCGGACGTACCGATGCCGAGCAGCACCCGCGAGGCGATCAGCCAGCCGAAAGCGGGCGCGAGCGCGCCCACCAGCCCGGCGGCGCACACCACGAGCAGCCCGGAGAGGAAGACCCGGCGCGGACCGAGCAGATCCGCGAGCCGCCCCATCGCGGGCTGTGCCACGGCGCTGGCGAGGTAGAGCGAGGCCACCAGCCAGGCGGTCTGGGCGGCGCCGACCCCGAAGTCGTGCCCGATGGCCACCAGGCCGGTGGCGATCATCGTGGAGTTGACGGGGTTGAGGACCGAGCCGATGAGCAGCGGGGCCATCAGCCGGGGGCCGAAGGGGTCGGCGGGGGCATGGCGCTCGCCCGCCGTCCCGGCCGCCGGTATGGCCGACTTTCCCGCGGTGTCGGTCATTCCTGGACCAGTCGCTTCAGTAGCTCGGTGGCCTCGACGACAGTGCGGCGCTCATCGGCGTCGAGGCGGGTCTCGATCGCGTCCAGCAGCCAGCTCTGCTTGGCCTGCCGTACGGAGGTGATCGCCTGGCGCCCCCGCTCGGTGCTCGAGAAGACCACCTGCCGCCCGTCGGTCGGATGCGGGGCCCGCTCCACCAGCTCCTGCTCCTCCAGCGCCGCCAGGATCATGCGCATCGACTGCGGCCGGACCAGCTCGGCGCGGGCCAGCGCGGCGGTGGTGGTCGGCCCTTCGTTGTAGAGCCGGCTGAGCACGGCGCGCTGGGAGGGGGTGAGCGCCCCCTGCGAGGAGGCCGCCCGCATACGGCGCATCAGCTGGGTGACGACGCCGGCGAGCTCGGCGGCGAGGTGTGTCGGATCATGCGGGGCCATGCCTGGAGCATAGGAAATCGACAGGCAAACTTGCAAGTTTGCCTGTTGTGTGCGGAGTAGGAAAAGCGCCCGTAGCACAGCCGTAACCGGTTCCGTAACACGCAGGGTGTCGAATGCGTGGCCTCGGGTTGTGCAACGTCCATCGTCCGAGGGGGAGGGGTGGCCATGGCGAGCGGGCAACTCCCGGCCGAGGTCGAGGAATTCGCGACGTATCTGCGGGGGCTGACGAGACGGCTGGACGCGGGGGCGGGCTGGTACGGCGTCTTCGCCCTGCGCGACCCGGACGGGCTGCGGGCCTGTCTCGACGGCCTCGAGGTGCCGCCCTGGGACCTCGTCCAGTCCCTGCTCCAGGACCTCTCCGCCCAGCACGGCCCCGGTGCCGCCCAGGAGGCGGCGTCCCGCGCGGCGACCCTCTACCGCGCGTCGGTCGCGGCCCACGACGCCGGGCCCGGCCGCCGCGAGGCCCTCCGGGACCGCCTGGACGGCATGCTCCACCAGCGCCGCAATGCCGCCCGACGCGCGGCCGACCTCCGGGCGGCCCTGTCCACCGCCGAGGACCCGGCCGCCCGGAACCGCCTCGCCGCGGAGCTGGCCTGGGCCCACGACGACTATCAGCGCGCCACCGCCCGTACGGAAGAACTCCACGCCCGCCTGGCCGCGCTTCCGGGTGTGTCCCGTCCCGCGCAGGCCGCGGCGGCGGGACCCACGCCACCGAGCCCGCTCGCGGGTGCGCCCGCGCCCGCGACGGGCGGGGTTGGGCGGGGAGAGCGCCCGCAGGGGGCGGTGGGGTTCGCGGTGGCGTACGAAGGGGAGGGCGGCGGTGCGGAGGTGGCCACCGGCCCTGGGGCCGTGCCACTCAGGCGCGCCGCGCGCGACCAGGATGTGCGGCAGCCCGGCGGTGCCCAGCACCAGGGCGACCCAGCATCGGCCGGGCCGGTAGTCGCCGGGGGCGCCGAGTCCAACCGGCCCTCGGCGGCGTCCCCCGGCCCGGTCACCGACCAGCACGCTCCTGCCCCCGCGAGACCTCGGCCGCGCGGGGCGCGGTTCGCGGGGGTGGAGGAGGCGGACGCGGCTCCGCGGCCGCGCGGGGCGCGGTTTGCCGGGGCGGGGGATGAGGGTGCCGCGGTGGTGCCGACCCCGGTCCTGCCCGCGCCTCCCTCGGCGGAGAGCGGAGCCGAGGTACGTGCCACCCCGCGTGGGGCGCGGTTTGCCGGGGCGTATGAGGGCGAGGACGGCGGCAAGCGTCGTAAGCGGGACCGGGCGGCGGACGACGGACGGCGGCTTGCCCGCGAGGCGGCGGAGCGCGCGGCGGCGCGGCATGCGGCCCAGGAGGCGGTCGCGCGGCTGGGCCGACTCCGGGCGGAGGGCCGCTCCGGCGAGGCCCACGTCGTGCTGTACGAGGCCGCCGTCTGGCCCGCCGCGCGGCTGCCGGTGCTCGCGGACGAACTGGAGCGCGCCGGTCTCGGGGCCGATGTGTCCACGCTGCTGTGGGAGACGGCGTGTCTGCCGCCCGCACAGCTCGCCGCGGCCGCCGGGGCGCTGTTCGCGGCGGACCGCGAGGCCGACGGCGAGGGGTTGTTACGGCAGAGCGTCTCGCGGCCCGTCCCCGAGGTGGCCCACACCGCGAAGGCGCTCCTCGCGGCGGGAGCCCCTCGCAGGGCCGCGTTCCTGCTGGAAGCGCTCGTACGGGCCCGTACGCCGGAGGACGCGGCGCGAGCGGCGGCCGAGGATCCCGCCACGCTGGTGCCCCTGCTGCTCGACGCGGCCGCCGGGGTCTCCTCCAGCGCCCACCACGACCTGGCCCACGCCCTCCGCACCGCACGCCTGCCGGGCGTTCCCGGCCTCGCCTGACCCTGACACGGGGGCGGGGGGCGCGGCGCCGCCGCCGGGCGCCGGGCCGGTGGGTGTGGCCGCCCATGGCGGCCTCCCCGGCCGAGGGCTGAGGACGATGCAGGACTGCGGGGTTTGGGGTACCCCTATCGAAAACGTTTGACGAATTAGTTGCTTCAGATCAAGCGTTTTTTCGAGGGACACCCCGAGGGGCCGTCAGTCCGGCATCGGCCCCAGCTCCCGGGCACGGATGCCGCCACCGGCGCCCGCACCCACCGGCCCGGGGCCCGGCGGCGGCGCCGCGCCCCCCACCCTGCTGCCCCGCTGCTCAATCGCGCCGAAGGCGCGAGACGAAACCCGCACCCGACCGGGCCGAGAAGCCCGTACCGATCTGAACCCCAGACCCGACAAAACACGAAACGTGATCGTCTTCGTTGAGTAACGGCGGCGGTATTGCCAGAGTGGTCAGTGCGCTCTTACGTTCTTCACAGCCCGGAATCTACGTGCGTAGACACAGGTTGAGGAGCTGATCATGGCCAACCTCGTACGTGCCGCTCTCGTCCAGGCCACCTGGACCGGCGATACCGAATCGATGATCGCGAAGCATGAGGAACACGCCCGGCAGGCGGCCGCTCAGGGCGCCAAGGTGATCGGCTTCCAGGAGGTGTTCAACGCGCCCTACTTCTGCCAGGTGCAGGAGGCGGAACACTACCGGTGGGCGGAGGCGGTGCCGGACGGGCCGACCGTGCGGCGGATGCAGGCGCTCGCCCGGGAGACCGGGATGGTGATCGTCGTCCCCGTCTTCGAGCTCGAGCAGTCGGGCTTCTACTACAACACCGCCGCCGTGATCGACGCGGACGGCAGCTATCTGGGCAAGTACCGCAAGCACCACATCCCGCAGGTCAA
>NZ_BAAAIF010000121.1:0-16254 GCF_039525925.1 Streptomyces javensis
GCCCGTAGCGCCCGCGTCTGCCGCTCCCGCGCCCGCCGCATCCGCGCCCGTAGCGCCCGCGTCTGCCGCTCCCGCGCCCGCCGCATCCGCGCCCGTAGCGCCCGCGCCCGCCTCCGCGGGCCCCGCCCCGGTGGGGGAGCGGGTGCCGCTGCGAGGGGTGCGGGGCGCCGTGGCCGACAAGCTCGCGCGCAGCCGGCGCGAGATCCCCGACGCGACCTGCTGGGTGGACGCCGACGCGACCGAACTGCTCGCCGCCCGCGCCGCGATGAACGCCGCGGGCGAGGCCAAGGTCTCCGTGCTCGCCCTCCTGGCCCGTATCTGCACGGCGGCCCTCGCGCGCTTCCCCGAGCTCAACGCCACGGTGGACATGGAGGGCCGGGAGATCATCCGGCTCCCCGGCGTCCACCTCGGCTTCGCGGCCCAGACGGACCGGGGTCTGGTGGTCCCGGTGGTGCGCGACGCCCACACTCGGACCATAGAGGGGCTCTCCGAGGAGATCGCCCGACTGACCGAGGCCGCGCGGACCGGGACCCTCGCCCCCGCGCAGCTCACCGGATCCACCTTCACCCTGAACAACTACGGGGTGTTCGGGGTCGACGGCTCGACGCCGATCATCAACCACCCCGAGGCGGCGATGCTCGGGGTCGGGCGGATCGCCCCGAAGCCCTGGGTGCACCAGGGGGAGCTGGCGGTGCGCCAGGTGGTGCAGCTGTCGTTCACCTTCGACCACCGGGTGTGCGACGGGGGCACCGCCGGTGGATTCCTGCGGTTCGTGGCCGACTGCGTGGAGCAGCCCATGGTGTTGCTGCGGCGGCTGTAGCGGATGCCCGGCGGCGCCATACTCATGGGGTGACTCCAGGTGCGTATGACGCAGTGATCCTGGCCGGGGGCGCCGCTCGGCGGCTCGGTGGGGTGGACAAGCCCGCGCTGCGGGTGGGCGGGCGAGCCCTGCTCGACCGGGTGCTGGACGCATGCCGCGGCGCCGGGCGGACCGTCGTCGTCGGCCCGCGCAGGCCCACGGCGCGGCCGGTGCGGTGGGCCCGGGAGGAGCCCCCCGGCGGCGGTCCGGTCGCGGCCGTCGACGCGGGCATCCGGCAGACCACGGCTCCGGTCGTCCTCGTCCTCTCCGCCGATCTGCCCTTCCTCACCCACGAGACCGTCGAGACCCTCCTCACCGGTCTCCAGGGCGCCGAAGGGGCCGTGCTCATCGACCCCGACGGCCGTGAGCAGCCCCTTGTCGCCGCCTACCGCGCCGAGCCGCTGCGCCGCGAGATCGCCCTCCTCGCCACCGAACACGGCGGCCTCGGCGGGCTGCCCCTCCGCCTCCTCGTCTCCGAGCTGGCCCTGGCCCGCCTCCGGCACCCCACCGCGTCATTCGACTGCGACACCTGGGAAGACATCACCACGGCTCGAGCGCGCATCAGGGAGCATGGAAACGTGTTGGACGAATGGATTGCCGCAGTCAAGGCCGAGCTCGGGATCGACCTGGATGTCGACACCGCGGCCCTACTCGATCTGGCCCGTGACGCCGCACATGGCGTCGCCCGGCCCGCCGCCCCCCTGACCACCTTTCTCGTCGGCTACGCCGCGGCCCAGAAGGGCGGTGGTCCGGAGGCGCTGGCCGCCGCCACCGAGAAGGCCGCGGCGCTGGCGGCGCGTTGGGCCGAGGAGCAGTGACACCTCGCCACCCCCGGGACGGGGACCCGCTCGACCGCGAGGTCGACGAGGCGCTGGCGCTGGCCAATGAATCGCCGCCGCAGGGCCCGGAGCCGCCCGGAACGGAATCGGTGGAGGACTGGGCCGACGCCGCCCTCAGCCTGGCCAACGGCCGCCCGGCCCAACCCGCCCGCGAGCGAGGCCCCGACGACACCGGCGGCCCCCGCGAGCCCGGCGGCACCCACGAGCTCGGCGGCCCCCGCGAGACCGACCACACCGACGGCGGCCCGGCCCGGACGGACTGGGTCGAGACCGCGCTCGACCTGGCAAGGGAGGCAGCGGAAGAGCCTACGGCGGTCCTGGACGCCCAGGGCCACGTACGCCGAAGGCCAGAGGTGTATTCGAGGAGCCGATCTTCGGGTAGTCCGAGGTCGGAGGGCACTGGCGGCAAAGACACGCGGTCCAGGGCCCCCGCCCGACAGGCCCCGACCCCGCACCCGAAACGCACCCCCGGCGCATCCACACCCCACCCGCATCCCTCCATGAACGCACCGCACCGCAGCCCCACCTCCTGGCCCGACGCCCGCGCCATCGCCGCCCGCGCCGCCGTCAAGGAGGCCGCCCACACCACCCCGGTGATGCGGCCGCTGTCCGATGCTCTCGGCCAGGTCCTGGCCGCGCCGCTCGCCGCGCTCACCGATCTGCCGCCCTTCGACACCTCCGCCATGGACGGCTGGGCGCTCTCGGGCCCCGGCCCCTGGCGGCTGCCGACCGGTGCGAAGGGCCAGGACCACCCCGGCATCCTCGCCGGACACGGCGAGATGGCCCCCCTCCCCGACGGCCACGCGGTCCGCATCGCCACCGGCGCCCGCGTCCCGCCCGGTGCCACCGCCGTACTGCGCAGCGAGTACGGCACCGACGCGGGCGACGGCTGGTTGCACGCGTCCCCCGCCCACCCCGTCGTCCTCGGCCAGGACATCCGCACCCGCGGCCAGGAGTGCCGCAGCGGCGATCAGCTGCTGCCCGCCGGGACCCTGGTCACCCCCGCCGTCCTCGGCCTGGCCGCCGCGGCCGGGTACGACGAACTGCCGACGGTGCGCAGGCCGCGCGTCGAGGTGCTGGTCCTCGGCGACGAACTGCTCACCGAGGGGCTGCCGCACGACGGCCGCATCCGGGACGCGCTGGGGCCGATGGTCGGGCCGTGGCTGCGGGCGCTCGGCGCCGAGGTCATGGGCACCCGGCGGCTGGCCGACGAGGCGGATGTGGTCCACGCGGCGGTGGCCGAGTCGACCGCCGACGTCGTCGTGACGACCGGGGGCACGGCCGCGGGCCCCTTGGACCATGTCCACCCCACCCTGCGCCGCCTGGGCGCCGAACTGCTGGTGGACGGCGTGGCGGTGCGCCCCGGCCACCCGATGCTGCTGGCCCGCCTCGCCCGCGAAACCTCCACGAACCAGGGAGATCCCGAGAACACCGAGCCCCCCGAACGCCCGGCCCGCCCCGCCCGGCATCTGGTGGGGCTCCCGGGCAATCCGCTCGCGGCGGTATCCGGTCTGCTCACCCTCGCGGAGCCGCTGCTGCGGACGATGACGGGCCGCCCGGCCCCGGACCCCGGCCCGGCCCCGCTGGCCGAGGCCGTGCAGGGGCATCCGCGGGACACCCGGCTGGTCCCCGTGGCCTTCCGGCAGGAGGCGGCGGTGCCGTTGCGCTTCAACGGGCCGGCGATGCTGCGCGGCATCGCGGCGGCCGACGGCCTCGCCGTGATCCCGCCCGGCGGGGCGAAGCGCGGCACGGAGGTCGACGTACTGGATCTCCCGTGGTCGGCGAGCGCGACAGAGCAACCGAGCCACACGGACCAGGCGGGCCAGGCGGGCCAACGCACCGACCAGGCGGGCCAACGCACCGGACAGGCGCCGCAACGCACCGACCAGGAAGCGCGTCAGCGCACGGCCCAAGCGCGTCAGCGCACGGACCAAGCGCGCCCACGCACGGCCCGGGCGACCGACGGTGAGGACATATCCCCCCAGGAGGGCCCGGCGTGAAGCTGCCCAGCCATGACGCGGCCGCCCGCGCCCCCGGGGACGGCGGCCACCGCGTCCATCTGCCCGACTTCCCCGCGGGCCCGCTGCGCCAGGTCGCCCGCCGGTTGCTGCTGGCGCTGCTGGTGCTGGTGCTGACGGTGGCCATCGTGTACGTCGACCGCGCCGGCTACCACGACAACGCCGACGAGCAGGTCGACTTCCTCGACTCCGTCTACTACTCGACCGTCACGCTGTCCACGACCGGATACGGCGACATCGTGCCGTACAGCGACAGCGCGCGGCTCAGTAACATCCTGCTGGTCACGCCGCTGCGCGTGCTCTTTCTGATCATCCTGGTCGGCACCACCCTGGAAGTCCTGGCCGAGCGCACCCGCGAGCAGTACCGCCTGAACCGCTGGAGGTCAGCGTTGCGTGATCACACCGTCGTCGTGGGCTTCGGCACGAAGGGGCGGTCCGCGGTGGAGACCCTTTGCGCGACGGGGCTGCCCAAGAACCGGGTGGTCGTGGTGGACCCCAACCACAAGGTGATCGAGGCGGCGAACGCGGAGGGGTTCGCGGGGGTGGTCGGCGACGCGACCCGCAGCGATGTGCTGCTGCGGGCGGAGGCGCAGCGCGCCCGCCAGTTCGTGATCGCCACCCAGCGCGATGACACCGCCGTCCTGGTCACGCTGACGGCCCGGCAGCTCAACCGGGGCGCCAACATCGTGGCGGCGGTGCGCGAGGAGGAGAACGCGCCGCTGCTGCGCCAGTCCGGGGCCGACGCGGTGATCACGAGCGCCAGCGCGGCGGGCCGTCTGCTGGGCATGAGCGTGCAGAGCCCGACGGCCGGTGCGGTGATCGAGGATCTGATCCAGCAGGGCACGGGACTGGACCTGGTGGAGCGCACGGTGGTGAAGGCCGAGGTGGGCAAGTCGGTGCGGGACACGGAGGACCTCGTGGTGTCCGTGCTGCGCGGCCATCGCCTCCTCGCGTACGACGATCCCGACGCCAGCCCGTTGCAGGCGGCCGACCGCTTGATCACAATCGTTCGCGCGCCGATGGTCCAGGAGTAGCCTCGCGCCCATGCATGCGATCACGATTCCCGAACCCGGTGGCCCCGAAGCCCTGGTATGGGCGGAGGTCCCCGATCCCGTGCCCGGTGAGGGCGAGGTCCTGGTCGACGTGGCGGCCGCCGGCGTCAATCGCGCGGATGTGCTCCAGCGCCAGGGCCACTATCCGCCGCCGCCCGGAGCCTCGCCCTACGCCGGTCTCGAGTGCTCGGGCCGGATCTCGGCGCTCGGCCCCGGCGTCACCGGCTGGGCGGTGGGCGACGAGGTGTGCGCCCTGCTCGCGGGCGGTGGATACGCCGAGAAGGTGGCGGTTCCCTCGGGCCAACTGCTGCCCCTTCCCGATGGCGTGGACCTGGTCACGGCCGCGGCGCTGCCCGAAGTGACCGCCACCGTCTGGTCCAACGTCTTCATGATCTCCCATCTCCGGCCGGGCGAGACGCTGTTGGCGCACGGCGGATCGAGCGGTATCGGCACCATGGCGATCCAGCTCGCCAAGGCGGTCGGGGCGCGGGTCGCGGTGACCGCGGGCGGTCCGGAGAAGCTGGCCGCCTGCCAGGAGCTCGGCGCCGACATCCTCATCGACTACCGCGAGCAGGACTTCGTCGAGGAGATCCGCCGGGCCACCGACGGCGCGGGCGCGGACGTCATCCTGGACATCGTCGGCGCGAAGTACCTGGCCCGGAATCTGGAGGCGCTCGCCCTCAACGGGCGGCTGGCGATCATCGGGCTCCAGGGCGGGGTGAAGGCCGAGCTGAACCTGGCCACCCTGCTCTCCAAGAGCGCGGCCGTGACGGCCACCGGGCTGCGGGGCCGCTCGCTGGCGCAGAAGTCGGCGATCATCGCGGCGGTACGGGAGCATGTCTGGCCGCTGATCGGCAGCGGACGGGTCCGTCCGATCGTGCACAGCACCGTCCCGATGCGGGAGGCCCCGGAGGCCCACCGGCTGTTGGAGTCCAGCGCGCATGTGGGCAAGATCCTCCTGACGACCTGAGCACCACGGGCCCGTACGGCGGTGCCGCCGCGATCCTTACGGTGCCGCCGCGATCCTTACGGCGGGCGCCACGGCCTTACGGTCGCGTCGCGGTCCGTACGGTCGCGTCGCGGTCCGTACGGCGGCGTTCAGGATGCCCGGTAACTCCCCTCATGTGAGGCTGTTCCCGTTACGCAACGGTTCGGCACGGGAGGGTGACCACCGTGAACCCTGCGACGCTTCGCACACTCCCCGCGGCGGCCCTGCTGGCGGGCACCGCCCTGGCCGCGGCCCCCGCCGCGTCCGCCACGCCCCCCGCCCCGGCCGCCGCCGACGACGGCGGCGGGCTGGCGGGCACCCGCGCGGGCGAGGGTCGTGCCCACCCCGGCCGCACCGGGACGCCGACCCCCTCGTCGCCGGACGGGGACCCCTCCCGCGACACCGGGGACGACGAGGGCACCGGGCGGTTCTCGGTGGTGCCCGAGTGGACCCCGTCCTCCCTCCCCGTCCCGCAGCGGCCGGACCGGCACCAGGCGCGCGAATCGCTCCCGTCCGGACAGCCTTACGGTGCTCAGCGAACCGCCGCCGAGCCCAGCGCGCGGGCGATGCGGGTGCTGCCGCTGGGTACCGGTCTCGCGCTCACCGGTCTCGGCCTCGGCCTGGCGTTCTTCGGTCTGCGGCTGCGCCGTCGCTGACGACCGCCACTGACGACCGCCACTGATCACCGCCACCGGTCGCCGCCACTGATCTGACGCCGCCGCTGACGGCCGTCGCCGGTGATCGCCGCGAATCGTCGACCCTCGCCCGCCGTACCGGGTGCCGGTGCGGAACAATGGGGGTATGAACCAGCCGATGAACGAACGAGCGCAGGAGAGCCCGCACGTCCTGGTCGTCGGTCCGGACGGCATGGCACTCGGCGGCGTCGCTCCTGCTTCTGGCGAGGGCAGTGGTGACGACGAGTCGCGCGAGGTTCCCGTGACGGACATGGTCGAACAGCCGGCGAAGGTCATGCGGATCGGCAGCATGATCAAGCAGCTGCTGGAGGAGGTCCGCGCCGCGCCTCTGGACGAGGCCAGCCGGGTCCGGCTCAAGGAGATCCACTCCAGCTCGGTGAAGGAGCTGGAGGACGGGCTGGCGCCCGAGCTGATCGGGGAGCTGGAGCGGCTGTCGCTGCCCTTCACGGACGAGGCGGTGCCCACCGAGGCGGAACTGCGCATCGCCCAGGCTCAGTTGGTCGGCTGGCTGGAGGGGCTGTTCCACGGCATCCAGACCACCCTGTTCGCCCAGCAGATGGCGGCGCGCGCCCAGCTGGAGCAGATGCGCAGGGCGCTGCCGCCGGGGATCGGCGGGGGCGAGGAGGACGAGGACATGCCCAAACCGGGCGGCGCCCGCTCGGGGCCGTACCTCTAGCCGCTGAGCCGCTCCCCGACCGGACCGGGCCGGACACGACGGAACGACGCCGCGGGCCTCACCTTCCGATGAGGCCCGCGGCGTCGTCATGTGCCGGTGGCGGGGTGGGGGCCGCCGCCGCCCTTACCCCGGGTTGCCGGTGGAGACGGTCAGCTCGATGGTGTCCGTCTTGGGGTTGTACGGCTCGTAGTTCCGGTACGTGTAATTGAGGACGGTGCCCTTGCCCCACAGATTCTCGTCCTGGGGCACCACGCGGTACTTCCAGCCCGCCGCGCGGATGCACTTCTTCACCGAGTCGATGTAGAGGTTCTGGAAGTCGGGCACCGAGTACGAGCCCTTCTCGTCCGTGTCCTCGTACGCGTCGGTGCACTTCTTCGTCTCGATGGTCTTGGTCTTGTCGCCCATGCGGAAGCCCGAGCCCTTGTCGGGGGCTGTCGGCGACGCCTTGCCGCCGCCACCGCCACTGCCCCCCTTGCTCTCGTCCTTGGAGCCGCCGCCGTCGCCGCTGAGCGCGATGACCAGGATCACGGCGACCACCGCGATCGCCGCGACGACGGCCGAGCCTATGATCACGCCCTTGTTGCCCCGGCCGCCCCCGCTCCCGGACGGCGTCGAGGGCGAGATGTTGTACGGCGGTGGGGTGCTGGGGCCCTGGTACGACGGCGTCGGGGTCTGGTAGCCCGCCTGCCCCAGCGGCGTCGTGGACGGCGCCTGGCCGACCGGGGGCGGCGGGGTGGACGGGCCGAAGGCGCCGAACTGCCCGGGGGAGTGCTGCGGCTGGTACGGCGTCTGGACGCTGCCGGGGCCGGGCGCGGGCGTCTGCTGGTCGATCGGCGGGAAGACCGCCGAGCCGACACCGGCGCCGCTGCGGGCCGGGGGGCCACCGCTGATGATGATGGGGGAGGCGCCGGTCTGCCCGGTACGGGCGACTCGTGCGCATTCGTCGCGCATGGCCTCGGCGGTCGGGAAGCGCTCGTTCGGGTTCTTCTTCAGGGCGCGGGCGACCAGCGCGTCCACCGCCGGGGGAATGGACTGGTTGATCGAGGAGGGCGCGACCGGCTCCTCCTGGACGTGCGCGTACGCGATGGCCAGCGGAGAGTCCGCGTCGAAGGGCAGTCGGCCGGTCAGCAGCTCGAAGAGCATGATGCCGACCGAGTACAGGTCGCTGCGGGCGTCCACGCCGCGGCCCAGCGCCTGCTCGGGCGAGAGGTACTGCGGGGTGCCGACGACCATGCCGGTCTGGGTCATGGAGGTGACCCCGGACTGCATGGCGCGGGCGATGCCGAAGTCCATGACTTTGACCACATTACGCTTGGTCATCATCACGTTACCCGGCTTGATGTCGCGGTGGACCAGCCCCATCTCATGGCTGATTTCCAGCGCCGCCAGCACATCGCTGGTGATCTTCAGTGCCTTTTCGGTCGGCATCGCGCCGTATTGCCGGACATCGACGTCCAGAACCGAGCGCAGCGGGTGACCCTCGACGTACTCCATCACGATGTACGGCATCAGCGAGCCGTCGATCGAGTCCTCGCCGGTGTCGAAGACCGAGACGATATTGGTGTGCGTGAGCTTCGCCACCGCCTGGGCCTCGCGGCGGAACCGCTCGCGGAAGGACTGCTCGCGGCCCAGCTCGGTGTGGAGGGTCTTGATCGCGACCTGGCGGTCCAGCACGGTGTCGTAGGCCAGGTGAACGGAGGCCATGCCGCCCTCGCCCAACAGGTCACGCAGCTGATACCGGCCGTTCGCCAGAGAGTGGCCTTGATACCTGCCCGATGCGCCGTACTGGCTCATTTCGTACTTCCCCCTCGGCGCACTCACTGCTCTGACGCGCACGTTTCGACGCATTGATCTTGATGTTCTGGATATCGTGGCCAAGTCTGCCCCAGGCCACGGACACGTCAAGCCGCGTTGCCCGTTCCGTGACCGGATGCGCAAGAACCCGTCACGCGATTTGCATCGCTTCACCGTCAACAGGTTTGATGGCCGGTCCATCACCAACCGATACACGGCGCGAAGGCTGTAGCGTGCCTAGCGGGAACCGTACCGCCCGTGGGCGGGGCGATCTCGACCCCACCCCCACCGAGAACGAGACGGCGAGGACCGATGGCACAGACCCAGAGCGCCCAGGGGCCCTCCGAACCTGACGCCAGCGGGTCCGGAATGCCGGATACACCCGAGGTGTGGGGTAATGGAGGACTTGTCGGCGATGGCCGATATCGGCTTACCAGCCGACTCGGCCGCGGCGGTATGGCGGAGGTGTTCGCCGCTGAGGACCTCCGGCTCGGCCGTACCGTCGCGGTGAAACTGCTCCGCGCCGACCTGGCCGAGGACCCGGTGTCCAAGGCCCGCTTCACCCGCGAGGCACAGTCCGTGGCCGGGCTGAACCACCACGCCGTGGTGGCGGTCTACGACTCCGGCGAGGACACCGTCGGCCAGAACACCGTGCCGTACATCGTCATGGAGCTGGTCGAGGGCCGGACCATCCGCGATCTGCTGCTCAACGCCGAGGCCCCGCCGCCGGACCAGGCGCTGATCATCGTCTCCGGGGTGCTGGAGGCGCTCGCCTACAGCCATCAGCACGGCATCGTGCACCGTGACATCAAGCCCGCCAACGTGATCATCACCCACAGCGGCGCGGTCAAGGTCATGGACTTCGGCATCGCCCGCGCCCTGCACGGCGCGCAGTCCACCATGACCCAGACCGGCATGGTCATGGGCACACCGCAGTACCTCTCGCCGGAGCAGGCCCTCGGCAAGGCCGTGGACCACCGCTCCGACCTCTACGCCACCGGCTGCCTGCTCTACGAGTTGCTGGCGCTGCGCCCGCCGTTCACCGGGGAGACCCCGCTGTCGGTGGTGTACCAGCACGTCCAGGACACCCCGGTGCCCCCGTCGGAGACCTCCGGCACCGTGCCGCCGGAGCTGGACGGCCTGGTCATGCGCTCCCTCGCCAAGGACCCGGACGACCGGTTCCAGAGCGCCGAGGAGATGCGCGGACTGGTCCAGTACGCGCTCCAGATGCTCCACGAGGCCGGCGGCCACACCGGCATGTGGAACACCGGCCCGGTCACCCAGCACCTGGGTGCCGCCACCCCCGCCATGGGCATGCCGGGCGTCGGGGCCACCACCGCGCTGCCGCACCCGGGCCACGGCGAGACCTCCCAGCAGCCGATCGTCACCGGCCCCGGCGGCGGTGGCGGCGGCTACCACGGCGGTTCCGGCCGCGGTAAGGGCCGCGGCAGGATGTGGCTGATCGCCGTGCTCGCGGTGATCGCGGTCGCGGCGGGGGTCGCCTTCGCCCTCAATCTCGGCGACAAGGGCGGCGGGAAGCAGCCGAACAAGCACCAGACGTCGGTCACCCAGGAGAAGACGGACAAGCCGACCGACAAGCCGAGCGACAACTCGAACGACGAGACGGCCCCGAGCGACGAGGACGCCACCTCCGGGGACACGGGCAGCGACTACACCCCGACCGGGGAGCCGACGCCGACGTACCAGGACGACCCCACGGACGAGCCGACGGATCCGGAGACGGACCCGGGCACCGGCGAGCCGACCGGCGAGGAGACCACTCCGGGCGGCGGCCAGGAGACCACCCAGCCGACGGACCCGGAGACCGACCCGGGTACCACCGAGCCCACCGGTGGCACGGCGGGCGCCACGGACGGTGGCGCCGCCGGCACCCCCTGACGGCTGGGGAGGCGCCACGTCCACGGCGTCTCCGTCACCCCTTGACGGCCGGGGGCGCGCCACGGCCTTGACGGCCGGGGGCGCGCCACGGCGGCCCCCCGGTCACCTCTTGGACGGTCGGGGCGCCCCCGCGGCGCCCTCGTCACCCGCAGGTGGAGCCCACGTCACCCGCAGAAGGCGCCCTCGTCACCCGCAGAAGGCGTCGCGGACCGCGTCGTACTCCCGGGTCCACCACACCACCAGCGCGGCGGCCGCCGGGAACTGTGGATCGGCGCGCCGGTCCCCGCGCTGGTAGCGCCAGCGCAGCATCCAGAAGTCGTTGAGCCGCTCCCACCACACCCGGTGCACGGCCGCGGCCATCTCGGAGGTTCCGGCCCCCGCCGCGCAGCGGTACGCCCGCGCGTAGGAGCGCACCTTGGTGAGCTCCAGGGTGCCGTCGGGCCGTACGAAGAAGATCGCGGCGGCCCGGACCGCCTCCTCGGCGCGCGGCTGCACCCCGAGCCGGTCCCAGTCGACGATGGCGGCCGGTTCCGTGTCGCGGTAGAGCAGGTTCAGCGGGTGGAAGTCGCCGTGCACCCAGCCGGCGACCGGTACCGCGTCCGCCTCCGGGCGGCGGTGGGCATGCCGCTCCACCAGCGTCCGCCGCTCGACCAGCCGGTGCTCGGCGAGCTCGTCGAAGCTGTCGCGGTTCCGGCGCCCCCGGACCAGCGTGAGCAGCTCGTCGATGACGGCGAAGGTGTCCTCGGGGTCGGCGGCGGCCTCCACGGGCGGTCTGCGGTCGCCCGTACGGGCCCGCATGACGCGCTCCAGACAGGTGTGGACGAGCCCGAGCAGGCCGCCCAGCCGCCAGCACTGCGGGGCGGTCAGCTCACCGCCGTCGCGGTGCCGCCCGTCGATCCAGGGGTGTAACGCGTAGCAGCGGCCGCCGATGACCGCGACCGTACGGCCGTCGGCGTCCGGGACCGGCGGGGCGACGGGCACTCCGAGCGCCTCCAGCCGCTGGGTGACGCGGTGCTGGCGGGCGATGGCGGTGCGGTCGCCGTCGAGGTGGTGTTTGAGGAAGAACCGGCCGCGGGTGGTGGCGAGGCGGTAGCCCCGGTTGAGCAGCCCCTGGGTGAGCGGTTCGCAGGAGACGGCCTCACCGGCGGTGTCATAGCGGCGGAGCAGGGCGCTCAGGGTTTCCCCGTCGGGAGCGGCCTCGGCGGAGCGTACATGTGAGCGCGGCACCTGCCAGATGTTAGATCACCGGACATCGTCGTCAGCGCCCGCCGAGATGGGGTACGGCGTCCTGGGGCACGGCCGGTTGACCGGGGCGGGGCGACGCCTCCTGGGCGCCTGCGGCGGGTTGTTTCCCCTCCCCGCCCCTTCCCGTAACTGGGGCTCCGCCCCAGCCCCCGGACGCGGGGCTCGTGCCCCGGGCCCCGGACGCGGGGCTCGTGCCCCGGGCCCCGGACGCGGGGCTCTGTCCGGGCCTCGGGCGCGGGGCTCTGTCCCAGCCCCCGGACGTGAGGCTTGGCCCCGGGCCCCGGCCCCGGGACGCGGGGCTTCGCCCCAGACGCCGGGCCTGGGGCTGCGCCGCGGCTCCGACAGGGGGCAGCGCTTCCGGGGCTGTGTCCGCGGCTCCGACCAGGGGGCAGCGCGCTTCCGGGGCTGCGACGCGTCTCTGCCCGTGCGTGGGGGCAGCGAGGCCCCGAAGCACTGCCCCCGGCCCCGCCAGCGCCAACGCCAGCGCTAGCGCTTCTGCGTCGCCTGCATCCGGGCGACGTACGCCGCCGCCTGCGAGCGGCGTTCCATGCCCAGCTTGGAGAGCAGGCTGGAGACATAGTTCTTGATCGTCTTCTCGGCGAGATGCAGCCGCTCGCCGATCGCCCGATTGGTGAGCCCCTCCCCGATCAGCAGCAGGATCCGGCGCTCCTGCTCGGTGAGGGCGGCGAGCTGGTCGTCCGGCTGGGCGGCGGTCTGGCCGCGCAGCCGCTCCAGCACCCGGGCGGTGGCCACCGGGTCGAGCAGTGACCGGCCCGCGGCCACGTCACGGACCGCGGCGAGCAGTTCGGCGCCGCGGATGTCCTTCAGGACATAGCCGGAGGCGCCCGCGATGATGGCGTCGAAGAGCGCCTCGTCGTCGGCGAAGGAGGTGAGGATCATGCAGCGGACGCTCTCGTACCGGGTGCGGATCTCCCGGCAGACCTCGACCCCGCTGCGGTCGGGCAGCCGGATGTCCAGGACGGCGACGTCCGGGCGGGCGGCCGGGATCCGCGCCAGCGCGTCGGCCGCGGTGCCCGCCTCGCCGACCACCTCCATGTCCGGCTCGCGCGCGAGCAGGTCTCGTACGCCGCGTCGGACGACTTCATGGTCGTCGACCAGGAAAATCCCTATTTTTCCTTCTTCGCGCACGGATCCAGTCTCACACACGAAGTCTTCCCGCGTCGTTGCCCAGCGGGATACCGTGCGCTTGTCCGGCGGCCTGCGGGGCTGTGACCAGTGGAAGTTTCCCCACCCGCGCGATTTACTTGGAAATCCAAGCAAAATTGCAGGTCAGGTGGGGTTTCGCAGACATGCGAGCCACTGGGTAACGTGCCTTGTGCAGGGCCAGCCGCCGGGAACCTGTCACGCCCGGTCATGCTCCGGCGCACCCACCCCGTGCGCCGTGGCGGAACGGGCGAGCCGCAACTGGCCGCCGGCGGATCCCGGAGGCCGGACAGACGGAGGAGCACACGTGACCGTGGAGAGCACTGCCGCGCGCAAGCCGCGCCGCAGCGGAGCCAAGCGCAGCACCACCGCGCGGGACACCAAGAAGCAGCCTGCGGGCCAGACCGAACTCGTACAGCTGCTGACCCCCGAGGGCGAGCGTGTCGAGCACCCCGAGTACGCCATCGACCCCACCCCGGAGGAGCTGCGCGGTCTGTACCGGGACATGGTGCTGACACGGCGGTTCGACGCCGAGGCCACCACCCTCCAGCGCCAGGGCGAACTGGGCCTGTGGGCCTCGCTGCTCGGCCAGGAGGCGGCGCAGATCGGCTCCGGCCGGGCGCTGAACGACGCCGACTACGTCTTCCCCACCTACCGCGAGCACGGGGTGGCGTGGTGCCGGGGCGTCGACCCGACCAATCTGCTGGGGATGTTCCGTGGGGTGAACCACGGCGGCTGGGACCCGAACAGCAACAACTTCCACCTGTACACCATCGTGATCGGCTCGCAGACGCTGCACGCGACCGGCTACGCGATGGGCGTGGCCAAGGACGGCGCGGACGCCGCGGTCCTGGCCTACTTCGGCGACGGCGCCTCCAGCCAGGGCGATGTCGCCGAATCGTTCACCTTCTCCGCGGTCTACAACGCCCCGGTCGTCTTCTTCTGCCAGAACAACCAGTGGGCCATCTCCGAGCCCACCGAGAAGCAGACCCGGGTGCCGCTCTACCAGCGGGCCCAGGGCTTCGGCTTCCCCGGGGTGCGGGTGGACGGTAATGACGTGCTCGCCTGTCTGGCCGTCACCAAGGCCGCGCTGGAGCGGGCGCGCACCGGGCAGGGCCCGATGCTCATCGAGGCGTTCACCTACCGGATGGGCGCCCACACCACCTCCGACGACCCCACGCGCTACCGCTCGCCCGAGGAGCGGGAGCTGTGGGAGACCAAGGACCCGATCCTGCGGCTGCGCACCCTGCTGACCCGCGAGGGCCTGGCCGACGACGCGTACTTCGCCGACCTCGAGGAGGAGAGCGACGCGCTGGCCAAGCGGGTCCGGGACGCGGTACGGGCCATGCCCGACCCCGAGGACATGGCGATGTTCGAGCACATCTACGCCGACGGGCACGCACTCGTCGACGAGGAGCGGGCGCAGTTCGCCGAGTACCAGGCTTCGTTCGTCACCGCTGAGGAAGGCATCTGACATGGCCGCCGAGAAGATGTCGCTCTCCAAGGCGATCAACGCGTCCCTGCGGACGGCCCTCGAGACCGACCCCAAGGTCCTGATCATGGGCGAGGACGTCGGCAAGCTGGGGGGCGTCTTCCGCGTCACCGACGGGCTCCAGAAGGACTTCGGCGAGGACCGGGTCATCGACACCCCGCTCGCCGAGTCCGGCATCGTGGGCACCGCGATCGGGCTCGCGCTGCGCGGCTACCGCCCGGTGGTGGAGATCCAGTTCGACGGTTTCGTCTTTCCCGCCTACGACCAGATCGTCACCCAGCTCGCCAAGATGCACGCACGCTCGCTCGGCAAGGTCAAGCTGCCGGTCGTCGTCCGCATCCCGTACGGCGGCGGCATCGGCGCGGTGGAGCACCACAGCGAGTCGCCGGAGGCGCTGTTCGCGCATGTGGCGGGTCTGAAGGTGGTCTCACCGGCCAACGCCTCCGACGCCTACTGGATGCTCCAGCAGGCCATCGACAGCGATGACCCGGTGATCTACTTCGAGCCCAAGCGCCGCTACCACGACAAGTCCGAGGTGGACACCGCCGCGATCCCCGGTCCGCTGCACGCCGCCCGGGTGGTGCGGCCGGGGGCGGATCTGACGCTCGCGGCCTACGGCCCGATGGTGAAGGTGGCCCTGGACGCCGCCGCGGCCGCCGCCGAGGAGGGCAAGTCGATCGAGGTCCTGGACCTGCGGTCGATGTCGCCGATCGACTTCGACTCGATCCAGCGTTCCGTGGAGCGGACGGGGCGGCTGGTCGTCGTCCACGAGGCACCGGTATTCCTTGGCACCGGATCGGAGATCGCCGCGCGCATCACCGAGAGGTGCTTCTATCACCTCCAGGCCCCGGTGCTGCGGGTCGGCGGCTTCCACTCGCCGTACCCGCCGTCACGGCTCGAGGACGAGTACCTTCCGGGGCTGGACCGGGTGCTCGACGCCGTAGACCGCGCGTTGGCGTACTGAAGGGCTTGAGGAGATCGTGACGATGACCGCAGTCGAACAGCGCTTCCGTGAGTTCAAGATGCCCGATGTGGGCGAGGGGCTGACCGAGGCCGAGATCCTCAAGTGGTTCGTGGCGCCGGGCGACACCGTGACCGACGGTCAGGTGGTGTGCGAGGTCGAGACCGCCAAGGCCGCCGTCGAGCTGCCCATCCCCTTCGACGGCGTGGTGCACGAGCTGCGCTTCGACGAGGGCAGCACCGTGGACGTGGGCACGCCGATCATCTCGGTGGACACCGACCCCGGAGCGGGGGAGGCGGCGCCCCAGGCCGCCCCCGCCGCCGAGGCATCCGCCGCCGAGGCCCCCGCCGCCGAGAAGCCGGCCGCCGCGGCCGAGCCCGAGGAGAAGGAGGGCCGCCAGGCCAATCTGGTCGGCTACGGGGCGGCGCCCGCCTCCACCAAGCGCCGCCCGCGCAAGCCGCTGCCCGGCGGGCAGCGGTCCGCGCCCGCGCCCTCCGCCGGGGCGCCCGCGCCCCAGGAGCCCGCCCCCAGGGCCCGCGGGGAGTAGGTGGGGGTGGGGGGTAGGCCTTCCA
>NZ_BAAAIF010000122.1:0-15781 GCF_039525925.1 Streptomyces javensis
CGGTGATGTCGACGCCGGGTTCGTTCGTGGACTTCAGTCGTCAGCGTGGGTTGGCGGCGGATGGGCGGATCAAGGCGTTCGCGGCGGGTGCGGATGGTACTGGTTGGGGCGAGGGTGTGGGCATGCTGCTGGTGGAGCGGCTGTCGGATGCCCGGCGCAACGGCCATGAGGTGCTGGCCGTGGTGCGTGGTTCGGCGATCAACCAGGACGGTGCGTCGAATGGTCTGACGGCGCCGAACGGTCCCTCGCAGCAGCGGGTGATCCGGCAGGCGCTGGCGGGTGCGGGTTTGTCGGCGTTCGAGGTGGACGCGGTCGAGGCCCACGGCACCGGTACGACGCTGGGTGACCCGATCGAGGCACAGGCGCTGCTGGCCACCTACGGCCAGGACCGCGAGGAGGGCCGACCGCTGTGGCTCGGCTCCATCAAGTCCAACATCGGGCACACGCAGGCCGCGGCCGGTGTCGCCGGTGTGATGAAGATGGTGCTGGCACTGCGCCACGGTGTGCTGCCGCCGACGCTGCACGTGGACGAGCCGACCCCGCACGTCGACTGGTCCGCCGGTGAGCTGGAGTTGCTGACCGAGGCGCGGGAGTGGCCGGAGACCGGCCGTCCGCGCCGGGCCGCGGTGTCGGCGTTCGGCATCAGCGGCACCAACGCCCACACCCTGCTGGAGCAGGCCCCGGAGCCGGCGGAGCGCCCCGCAGCCACCCCGGCGGTGGAGCTGCCGACGGTGCCGTGGGTACTGTCGGGCAAGTCCCCGGCCGCCGTACGCGGCCAGGCCGAACGGCTCCTGGCCCACCTCGGTGGCGAGACCGCATCGGCCGCATCGGCCGCATCGGCCGCACCGGCCGCCACCGATGTGGCCTACTCGCTGGCCACGACTCGCGCCGCCCTGGACCACCGGGCAGTGCTCACCGCGGACAGCGGGGACGGTCTGTTGACGGCTCTCGCGGCGCTGGCGCGTGGCGAGTCCGAGGTGCCGGGCCTGGTCGAGGGTTCGGTGGCCGGTGGCAAGGTGGCGTTCCTGTTCACGGGGCAGGGGAGTCAGCGGCTGGGGATGGGGCGTGAGCTGTACGACGCCTTCCCGGTGTTCGCGGATGCGCTGGATGAGGTGTGTGCGCATCTGGACGGGCACGTGGAGCGGCCGCTGCGGGATGTGTTGTTCGGGGATGACGCGGAGGCGTTGGATCGGACGGGGTTCACCCAGCCCGCGCTGTTCGCGGTTGAGGTGGCGTTGTTCCGGCTGGTCGAGGCGTGGGGTCTGAAGGCGGACTTCCTGTCGGGTCACTCGATCGGTGAGCTGGCGGCCGCGCATGTGGCGGGTGTGCTGTCTTTGGCGGACGCGGCGAAGCTGGTGGCGGCGCGTGGGCGTCTGATGCAGGAGCTGCCTACCGGTGGCGCGATGATTGCCGTCCAGGCGTCCGAGGATGAGGTGGCGCCTCTGCTGACCGAGCGGGTGTCGATCGCCGCGCTCAACGGGCCGTCGTCGGTGGTCATCGCGGGTGATGAGGACGCGGCGGCTGGGATCGCGGCGGTATTCGAGGCGCGGGGTCGTAAGACCAAGCGGCTCACGGTCAGCCATGCCTTCCATTCGCCGCGTATGGACGGCATGTTGGAGGCGTTCCGCGAGGTCGCGGAGGGGTTGTCGTACGAGGCCCCGCGCATCCCGATCGTCTCCAACCTCACCGGGAACGTCGTCTCCGCCGAGGAGATCACGACGGCTGACTTCTGGGTGCGCCACGTCCGCGAGGCGGTCCGCTTCCTCGACGGCGTCCGGACGTTGGAGGCCCGGGGTGTCACCACGTACGTCGAGCTCGGCCCCGATGGTGTCCTCACCGCCATGGCGCAGGACTGCCTGGCCGAGTCCGACGCGGCCGAGCTGCTGCCCGCGCTGCGCAAGGGCAGGCCGGAGGCCGAGGCGGTGACGGGCGCGCTGGCCCGGCTGTACGTCCGTGGCCCGGTCCCGGACTGGGAGGCGTTCTTCGCCGGTACGGGCGCGCGGAAGGTCGCGCTGCCGACGTACGCGTTCCAGCGCGGCCGGTACTGGGTCGACGCCCAGCTCAGCCTGGACGAGGTGGCCTCGGCGGGGCTCGGTTCGGCCGATCACCCGCTGCTGGGCGCGGCGGTGGAACTGCCCGACGCGGACGCGTATGTGTTCTCCGGGCGGCTGTCGCTCGCCTCGCACGCGTGGCTGGCGGACCACACGGTCGCGGACACGGCCGTGCTGCCGGGCTCCGCGTTCGTGGAGCTCGCGGTGCGCGCCGGGGACCATGTGGGCTGTGCGCTGCTGGAGGAGCTGACCCTGGACGAGCCGCTGGTCCTGCCGGAGCGCGGCGGGGTGCGGCTGCGGGTGTCGGTCGGTGAGCCGGACGACGCCGGTCGCCGTCCGCTGGCCGTGTACGGGCGTGACGAGCGCTCGGACCGGGAGCGGCCGTGGACCCGGCACGCCGCCGGTGTCCTGGCGTCCGAGGCCCCGGCGGGTGGCACCCCGGCGGCCGACGGCGCCGAGTCGCTGTCCGTCTGGCCGCCCGCCGACGCGGAGCCGGTCGACATCGACGAGCTGTACGCGAGCATGGCGCGCGCCGGGCTGCTGCACGGCCCGGCGTTCCAGAGCCTGCGCCACGTCTGGCGGCGTGGCGAGGAGGTGTTCGCGGAGGTGCGTATCGCGGCGGAGCGGCAGCCCGAGGCGGCCCGCTTCGCCCTGCACCCGGCCCTGCTGGACGGCGCGTCGCAGCCGCTGGCGCTGGGCGCGGGCGGTGCCGCGGTGGCGCGCTCCTGGCGCGGGGTGAGCCTGTACGCGGTGGGCGCCGAGGCGCTGCGCGTACGGCTCGCGCCGACCGAGGACGGCACGGTGTCGATGGTGGCGGCCGATGAGTCGGGTGCGCCGGTGGCGTCGGTGGACGCGCTGGTGACCGGGGCGCTGGAGGTGGACCGGATCGCCGGTGCCGCCACCTCGGACCGCCATGAGTCGCTGTTCCGTATCGACTGGGCGCCGGTGGCGGCACCCACCGAGGCCGCGTCGGCGGGGATCGCCGTCATCGGCGGCGATGAGCTCAAGCTGAGCGTGGCCCTGGAGACGGCCGGGTTCCGTGCCGCGGTCCACGACGACCTCGTATCGCTGAACGCGGCGGTCGAGGCGGGCGGGCCCGCGCCGGACACCGTCCTGGTGCCGTTCCCGCCCGAGCCGGGCGCCGCGGAGGGCGGCCTCGCCGCCGCCGCGCACACGGCCACCCACCGCGTCCTGGGCCTGCTCCAGGAGTGGCTGAACGGCGGCCGGCCCGGCGCGGCCCGGCTGGTGGTGGTCACCCGTGGCGCGGTCGCGGCGGCCGGTGACCCGGCGGTGGCGGACCTGGTGCACGCCCCGGCGTGGGGTCTGCTGCGGTCCGCGCAGACGGAGAACCCGGGCCAGTTCGTCCTGCTGGACGTGGACGGCGAGGTGTCGTACCCGGCGATCGCGACGGCGCTGGACTCGGGCGAGCCCGAACTCGCGCTACGCGCCGGGACGGCGTACGCGCCACGCCTGGCCAGGGTCGAGACGGTTCCGACCACGGGGGCGGGCTTGGCCGCCGGGGCGGTTCCGACCACGGGGGCGGGCTTGGCTACCGAGTCGGCCTCGGTCGCGGAGGCGGGCCTGGCCGCCGGGGCGGTTCCGGCCACTGGGGCGGCCCCGGCCGCCGGGGCGGTTCCGGCCACGGAGGTGGGCTTGGCTACCGAGTCGGCCTCGGCCGCGGAGGCGAGCCCGGTCACCGGGGCGGCCCTGGCCGCCAAGGCGGTTCCGGCCACCGAGGCCATCGGAGCCGCCGAGGTCACCAACGCCCCCCGGGCCACCGGGACCGCCAACGCCATCGACACGGCCGGAACTACCAACGCCACCGACCTGGCCGGAACTACCAACGCCATCGACCCCGACGGCACCGTGCTGATCACCGGCGCCACCGGCGGCCTGGGCAGGCTCTTCGCCCGCCATCTGGCCGCCGCGCACGGCGCCCGCCATCTGCTGCTGACCAGCCGCAGCGGCCCCGCCGCCGACGGCATGGATGAACTGGTGGCGGAGCTCGCCGAGTTGGGTGCGCGGGCCACCGTCGCCGCGTGTGACGCGGCCGACCGGGAGGCGCTGGCCGGGCTGCTGGCCACGATTCCGGCCGACCGTCCGCTGACGGCCGTGGTGCACACCGCGGGCGTCCTCGACGACGGCGTCATCGACATGCTGACGCCCGAGCGGGTGGACGCGGTGCTGCGGCCCAAGGTCGACGCGGCCGTCAACCTGCACGAGCTGACCCGCGATCTGGACCTGTCCGCCTTCGTGCTCTTCTCGGCCGCGGCCGGCACGTTGGGCGGCGCGGGCCAGGGCGGCTACGCGGCGGCGAACGTCTTCCTCGACGCGCTCGCCGGCCACCGCCGCGCCACCGGCCGTACCGCGCTGTCCCTGGTGTGGGGCATGTGGGCGGAGGAGCGGGGCATGGGCGGCAGGCTCGGCGAGGCCGACCTGAAGCGGGCGGCGCGCGGCGGGGTGCTGCCGCTGTCCGCGGCGGAGGGGCTCGCCCTGTTCGACGCGGCCCACGCCGTGCCCGACGAGGCGGTCCTGGTGCCTGTACGGCTGGAGATGGCGACGCTGCGCGCCGCCGCCACCACCGGGGAGCTGCTGCCGCTCTACCGCGGCCTGGTGCGCACGCCGGTGCGCCGCGCCGCGGCCGGTGGCCCCGCCGCCCCGGAGGCCGTGGCGGACACCGCCGAGGGCACCCTGGCCCAGCGGCTGGCCGGGCAGTCGGAGCCCCAGCGGCAGCGGACCGTGCTGGACCTGGTCCGCCGTCAGGTGGCCGCCGTGCTGGGTTACGCCTCGAAGGACCAGGTGGGCGCCGAGCAGGCGTTCAAGGAGCTGGGCTTCGACTCGCTGACCGCCGTGGAGCTGCGCAACCGGCTCAACGCGGCCACCGGGCTGAAGCTCACGGCCACGCTGGTCTACGACTACCCGACGCCGGTGGCGCTCGCGCGCCATCTGCGCCAGGAAGTGGCGCCGGAGGCCGAGGGCCCCGGAGTGCCCGTGCTGGAGGAGCTGGAGCGGTTGGAGAACAGCCTGTCCGCGCTGACGCCGGACGAGCTGGCCTCGGTGACGGAGGACGAGGCCGCGCATGCGAACATCGCGGTGCGTCTACAGACGCTGCTGGCGAAGTGGAACGACGTGCGTCGCACCGCGGACGACGCCGGGGCGGACGCCGAGGCGGAAGCGTTCGAAGAGGTCAGTGACGACGAGCTCTTCGACTTCATCGACAAGAGGTTCGGTAACGGCTGAAGCGCGGCAGCACCCTCATCCGGACCCCCCGACGATCAAGAGCATTGCGAATAGGTGAACGTCCATGGCGACTGCGAACGAAGCCAAGCTCCGCGAATATCTGAAGAAGGTCACCACTGACCTCACCGCCGCCCACCGGCGGCTCCAGGAGGCCGACGACCAGGCCCATGAGCCGATCGCCATCGTGGGCATGAGCTGCCGCTTCCCCGGGGGTGTCAGCAGCCCCGAGGAGCTGTGGCGGCTCATGGCCTCCGGCGGCGAGGCGCAGACGGAGTTCCCGGCCGACCGCGGCTGGGACCTGCGGAACCTGTTCGACTCCGACCCGGACACCCCGGACACCACCTACACCCGCGAGGGCGGGTTCCTGAGCGACGCCACCCGGTTCGACGCGGCGTTCTTCGGGATCTCGCCGCGTGAGGCCATGGCGATGGACCCGCAGCAGCGGCTGCTGCTGGAGACGTCGTGGGAGGCGTTCGAGCGGGCCGGGATCGACCCCGCGTCCCTGCGCGGCAGCCGGACCGGTGTCTTCGCGGGCATGAACGCCTCCGACTATCTGACGGTGGCGCTCGACGCCGAGGACGACTTCGGCGGCCACCTCGGCACCGGCAACGCCAGCAGCGTCGTCTCCGGCCGGCTCTCCTACGTGTTCGGGCTGGAGGGCCCGGCCGTCACGGTGGACACGGCGTGCTCCGCGTCGCTGGTGGCGCTGCACCTGGCCGTCCAGTCGCTGCGGCTCGGCGAGTGCTCGCTCGCCCTCGCGGGCGGCGTCCATGTGATGTCCACGCCGGGTCTGTTCATCGAGTTCAGCCGTCAGCGCGGGCTGTCCGAGGACGGCCGCTGCAAGGCGTTCTCGGCGGACGCCGACGGCTTCGGCCCGGCCGAGGGCGTGGGCGTCCTGCTGCTGGAGCGGCTCTCGGACGCCCGCCGCCAGGGCCACAAGGTGCTGGCCGTGGTGCGCGGCTCGGCCGTCAACCAGGATGGCGCGTCCAACGGTCTGACGGCGCCCAACGGCCCGTCCCAGCAGCGCGTCATCCAGCAGGCGCTGGCCAACGCGCGGCTGTCCGCGGGCGATGTGGACGTCGTGGAGGCCCATGGCACGGGCACCTCGCTCGGCGACCCGATCGAGGCGCAGGCGCTGCTGGCCACCTACGGCCAGGACCGGCCCGAGGAACTGCCCCTGCTGCTCGGCTCCGTGAAGTCCAACATCGGCCACACCCAGGGCGCCGCGGGCATCGCCGGGGTGATGAAGATGGTGCTGGCGATGCGGCACGGGGTCGTCCCCGAGTCGCTGCACATCGCCGAGCCGTCCCCGCACATCGACTGGTCCTCCGGGAAGATCGCGCTGGTCAGGTCGGTCACGCCGTGGCCCGAGACCGGCCGTCCGCGCCGCGCGGGCATCTCCTCCTTCGGCTTCAGCGGCACCAACGCGCACGTCATCGTCGAGCAGGCCCCCGCCGAGGAGCCGGGCCCGGTCGAGCTGGTGTCCAAGCAGCCGGGTGTGCTGCCGTGGGTGCTGTCCGGCAAGAGCGAGGCGGCGCTGCGCGCCCAGGCGTGGCGGCTGCTGGACCGGCTGCACGACGAACCGGCGCTGCGCCCGGTGGACATCGGCCTGTCGCTGGCCACCACCCGCGCCGCGCTGGACCACCGCGGTGTGGTCCAGGGCCGGGACCGCGAGGAGCTGATGGCCGGGCTGACCGCACTCGCCGAGGGCGGCATGGCGGCCGGTGTGGAGCGGGGCGCCGTGGTCGCCGGGCAGACGGCGTTCGTCTTCCCCGGGCAGGGGTCGCAGTGGGTGCGGATGGGCGTGGGGCTGATGGACGCCTCGCCCGTCTTCGCGGCCCATATCGAGGAGTGCGCCGCCGCGCTCGCGGAGTTCACCGACTGGTCGCTGGTGGATGTGTTGCGGGGTGCCGAGGGCGCGCCGTCGCTGGAGCGGGTGGATGTGGTCCAGCCGGTGCTGTTCGCGGTGATGGTGTCGCTCGCGGAGCTGTGGCGTTCGCTGGGTGTCGTCCCGGGCGCGGTGATCGGCCATTCGCAGGGTGAGATCGCGGCCGCGTGTGTGGCGGGAGCCCTGTCGCTGAAGGACGCGGCGCGTGTGGTGGCGCTGCGCAGTCAGGCGATCGGCCGGGTGCTGGCGGGCAAGGGCGGCATGGTGTCGGTGGCGCTGCCGGTGGCGGACGTGCGGGAGCGGATCGCGCCGTGGGGCGAGGAGCGGATCTCGGTGGCGGCCGTCAACGGGCCTTCGTCGGTGGTCGTCTCGGGTGAGCCGACCGCGCTGGAGGAGCTGCTGGCGTCCTGCGAGGCCGATGAGGTGCGGGCCCGTCGGGTGCCGGTGGACTACGCCTCGCACTCGGCCCAGGTCGAACTGCTCCGCGAGGAGCTGCTCGAACTGCTGGCTCCCGTGCAGCCGAAGAACGCCCAGGTGCCGTTCCTGTCGACGGTGACGGGGGAGTGGGTCGAGGGTCCGGAGCTGGACGCCGAGTACTGGTTCACCAACCTCCGGCGCACCGTCGGGCTGGAGGGCGCCGTTCGCCGACTGCTCGATGAGGGCTTCGGGGTGTTCATCGAGTCCAGCGCCCACCCGGTGCTGACCATGGGCGTGCAGGAGACCGCCGAGGACGCCGGTGTGGACGCGGCCGCGATCGGGTCGCTGCGCCGTGACGAGGGCGGCCTGGACCGCTTCTGGGCCTCCGTCGGCGAGGCGTGGTCGCGCGGTGTGGCTGTGGACTGGGACGCGGTGTTCGACGGCACCGGCGCCCGCCGTATCGAGCTGCCCACGTACGCCTTCCAGCAGCAGCGCTACTGGCCCGAGGCCGCGCCCGCGCGGACGGCCGGGGAGAGCGGGCACGACGCCGTGGAGGCGAGGTTCTGGGAGGCCGTCGAGCGCGAGGACTGGCAGGCGCTGGCCGCCGAGCTGACGGTCGAGGGCGATCAGCCGATGAGCGCCGTGCTGCCCGCCCTGGCGTCGTGGCGCAGGCAGGCCCGTGAGCAGTCCACGGTGGACGGCTGGCGCTACCGCGTGACGTGGAAGCCGCTCGCCGAGGAGCGGTCCGCGCGGCTGACCGGCGCCTGGCTCGTCGTCACCCCGGCCACCGAGGACACCTGGACCGACGCCGTGGCCGGGGTGCTCGCCGAACGCGGCGCCGACGTGACGCGCATCGCCGTGGACACCGCCATCGACGGCCGGGAGGAGCTGGCCGGGCGGCTGCGCACCGCGCTCGCCGAAGCCGAAGCCGAAGCCGAGGCCCACGGCGCCGCGTTCGCCGGAGTGGTGTCACTGCTGGCCCCGGCCGAGGGCGCCCACCCCGAGCACGCCTCCCTGCCCGCCGGAACGGCCGCCCAGCTCGCGCTGGTCCAGGCCCTCGGCGACGCGGGGATCGGCGCGCCGCTGTGGTGCCTCACCCAGGGCGCCGTCTCCGTGGGCGGCACGGACCGCCCGGCCGCGCCCGAGCAGGCGCTGGTCTGGGGCCTGGGCCGGGTGGCCGCGCTGGAGCACCTGGAGCGCTGGGGCGGTCTGATCGACCTGCCCGAGACGCCCGACGAGCCCGCCCTGACCCGGCTGGTGGGCCTCCTCGCCTCCGAAGGCGACGACGACCAGGCCGCGATCCGCGCCACGGGCGTCTTCGGGCCCCGCCTGGTGCGCGCCCCGCTGGCCGACACCTCCGCCGTACGGGCGTGGAGGCCGACCGGCACCACGCTGGTCACCGGCGGTACGGGACGGCTCGGCGCACAGGTCGCGCGGTGGCTGGCCCGCAACGGCGCCGACCATCTCGTCCTGGCGAGCCGCAGGGGCCCGGACGCCCCCGGGGCGGTCGAGTTGGCGGCCGAGCTGACCGGGCTCGGCGCCAAGGTCACCCTCGTCGCGTGCGACGTGACCGACCGCGCCGCGCTCGCCGACACCCTCGCGGCCGTTCCGGCCGACCAGCCGCTGACGGCCGTCGTGCACACCGCCGCCGTCATCGAGGACGGGGTGATCGAGGGGCTGACCCCCGATCAGGTCGAGCGGGTGCTGCGGCTGAAGGTGGACGCCACGCGCCATCTGCACGAGCTCACCCGCGATCTCGACCTGACCGCGTTCGTGCTGTGCTCGCACTTCTCCGCCACCTTCGGCGCGCCCGGCCAGGGCAACCAGGCGCCCGGCAACGCCTTCCTGCACGCCTTCGCCGAGCAGCGCCGCGCGGACGGGCTGCCCGCCACCACGCTGACCTTCGGCCCGTGGGGCGACGGCTCAAGCGTGGACGGCGCCGTGGGCGACCGGATGCGCCGCCACGGCATCAACGAGATGGCGCCCGAGCCCGCCACCGCCACGCTCCAGCACGCGCTGGACCGGGACGAGACCGCGCTGACCGTCATCGACATGGACTGGCGGCGGTTCACCCTCGCCTTCACCGCCGACCGGCCGCGGCCGCTGCTGCACGACCTGCCCGAGGCCCACGAGGTCGTCGAGGAGATGGCCGCCGCGGAGACCGAGGACGCGGGCGCCGCCGGGACGGCCCTGGCCGGGCAGCTCGCGGGCCTGCCGGAGACCGAGCGGGAGCGGGTGCTGCTGGATCTGGTGCGCGGCGCGGTGGCCGCCGTGCTGGGCCACTCCGGCGCCCAGGCCGTCGAGGCCGGCCGGGCCTTCAAGGAGCTGGGCTTCGACTCGCTGACCGCGGTCGAGCTCCGCAACCGGCTGGGCGCCGCGAGCGGGCTGAAGCTGCCCCCGAGCCTGATCTTCGACCACCCGACCCCGGCCGCCGTGGCCGCCTATCTGCGGGCCGGGATCGCGCCCGACGAGGCGGCCGACGGCACCGCGGTGCTCGAGGAGCTCGACAAGCTGGAGTCCGCGCTCACCGGCACCGCGCCCGACAACATCACCCGGGCCCGGATCACCATGCGGCTCCAGTCGCTGCTGGCGAAGTGGAACGAGTCGGACGGCACGGCGGTCACCGCCGAGCCCGCCGCCGCGGCGGCGCCGGAGCGCCCGGCGAAGGACACGGTGGACGCCGAACAGCTCCAGTCGGCCAGCGACGAAGAGCTCTTCGCATTCATCAACAAGGGACTCGGAAGGGCCTGACGAGAATTTCGCTATTGACGTCGTATCCAATGTCGGCCAGGATTTTCTCTACCCTTCAATAGAGTTTCGAAATACCGGGCTGCCCCCTATCGCTCCTTGGGTCTCCAGGGGGTCATAGGGGGCAGCTAGGGGTTGTTATGAGGGTTAGTTCGCACATAGCCTCTCAGCGAGAAGTCGACTGATTTGGTTGTTGGTTACCGGCTCCCATTGAGGATCTGTGGAGCATTTCCGATGCCGTCTGCCGTAATTGGATTGCGTAAATGGCGAATGAAGAGACGCTGCGGGACTACCTCAAGCTGGTAACGGCGGATCTGCACCAGACTCGCCTCCGCCTGCAAGAGGCCGAGGCGAAGAACCACGACCCCATCGCCATCGTGGGGATCGGCTGCCGTTATCCCGGAGGCGTCCAGTCGCCCGAGGACCTGTGGCGCATCGTCAGCGAGGGCGTCGACGCGGTCAGCGAGTTCCCGCTGGACCGCGGGTGGAATGTCGACACGATGTACCACCCGGACCCGGACCACCCCGGCACCAGCTATGTGCACGAGGGCGGATTCGTCGACGGCATCGCCGATTTCGACCCTTCGCTGTTCGGCATCAGCCCCCGGGAAGCGCTCGGCATGGATCCGCAGCAGCGGATGCTGCTGGAGACCTCCTGGGAGGCGTTCGAGCGCGCCGGAATCGACCCGGTCGCGGTGCGCGGCCGGCAGATCGGCGTCTTCGTCGGCACCAGCAATCACGATTACCTGGGCGCGATCCTCAGTTCCAACGAGAACTTCGAGGGCTACTTCGGCACCGGTAACGCCGCGAGCGTCGCCTCCGGCCGGCTTTCCTACACCTTCGGTTTCGAGGGCCCGGCGGTCACGGTCGACACCGCCTGCTCCTCCTCGCTGGTGGCGCTCCACCTGGCCGTCCAGGCGCTGCGCAACGGCGAATGCTCGCTCGCGCTCGCCGGTGGCGCCACCCTGATGTGCGCGCCCGGCGTCTTCGTCGACTACAGCAAGATGCGCGGCCTCGCCCTCGACGGCCGCTCCAAGCCCTTCGCCCCGGAGGCCGACGGCTTCTGCCTGGGCGAGGGCGTCGGCATGCTGCTGGTCGAGCGGCTGTCGGACGCCCAGCGCAAGGGCCACCCGGTGCTCGCCGTGGTCCGCGGCTCCGCCGTCAACCAGGACGGCGCCAGCAACGGCCTCACCTCGCCCAACGGCCCCTCGCAGCAGCGCGTCATCCTCCAGGCCCTGGCCAACGCCCGGCTCAGCCCCGACCAGGTGGACGCCGTCGAGGCCCATGGCACCGGCACCGCACTCGGCGACCCGATCGAGGCGCAGGCCCTGCTCGCCACGTACGGCCAGGACCGGCCGGAGGGCAAACCGCTGCTCATCGGCTCCATCAAGTCCAACATCGGCCACGCCCAGGCGGGCGCCGGTGTCGGCGGCATCATCAAGATGGTCATGGCGATGCGCCACGGCCAACTGCCCAAGACCCTGCACCTCACCGAGCCCACCCCGCACGTCGACTGGACGGCCGGGGACGTCGAACTGCTCACCGCCACCCGCGAGTGGGCCAAGGACCCCGAGGGCGCCACCCCGCGCCGCGCCGGCGTCTCGTCGTTCGGCATGAGCGGCACCAATGTGCACACCATCCTCGAGGAGGCCCCGGCCACCCCGGCCCCCATCGGACACGCCGAGGGCGGCGAGGGCGACGAGCCGGAGCGGGCCGAGGTGCCCCTCGTCCCGGTCGTGCTGTCCGGCAAGAACGAGCAGGCGCTGCGCGCCCAGGCGCTCCGGCTGCGGACCCATCTGGCCGCCCACCCCGGCCACCGCCTCGCCGACATCGGCTACTCCCAGGCCGTCACCCGCGCCGCCCTCGACCGCCGCGCCGCGGTCGTCGCAGCCGACCACGACGAACTGCTGGCGGGCCTCGACGCGCTCGCCGAGGGCCGCCACCACCCCGAGGTGACCGAGGGCCTGGCCGCCGAGGGCAAGGTCGCGTTCCTCTTCACCGGACAGGGCAGCCAGCGGCTCGGCATGGGCCGTGAGCTGTACGCGACGTACCCGGTGTTCGCCGAGGCGCTGGACGCGGTCTGCGCCCAGCTCGACCGCTTCCTCGACCGGCCGCTGAAGGACGTGCTGTTCGGCGACGACGCCGCCACGCTCGACCGGACCGGCTACACCCAGCCCGCGCTGTTCGCCGTCGAGGTCGCCCTCTTCCGCCTCGTCGAGTCCTGGGGGCTGCGGCCCGACTTCCTCTCCGGCCACTCCATCGGCGAGCTCACCGCCGCCCATGTCGCCGGGGTGCTCTCGCTCACCCACGCCTCCGCCCTGGTGGCCGCCCGCAGCCAGCTGATGCAGCAACTCCCCACCGGCGGCGCGATGATCGCGGTGCAGGCGGCGGAGGACGAGGTGACGCCGCTGCTGACCGAGCGGGTCTCGATCGCCGCCATCAACGGGCCGACGTCGGTCGTCATCGCAGGTGACGAGGGTGCGGCCGTGGAGATCGCGGCGGGCTTCGAGGCCCAGGGCCGCAAGACCAAGCGGCTCACCGTCAGCCACGCCTTCCACTCCCCGCACATGGACGGGATGCTGGACAACTTCCGTCAGGTCGCCGAGCGGCTGACCTACGAGGCCCCGAAGATACCGATCGTCTCCAACCTCACCGGCACCCTGGTGAGCGCCGACGAGATCACCACGCCCGAGTTCTGGGTCCGCCACGTCCGCGAGGCCGTCCGCTTCCTCGACGGCGTCCGCCGCCTCGAGGACCACGGCGTGACCACCTATCTGGAGCTCGGCCCCGACGGGGTGCTCTCCGCCATGGCCCAGGAGTGCGTCAGCGGCGGCCGGAACCGCACGTTCGCCTTCCTGCCCGCCCTGCGCCCCGGCCGCCCCGAGCCCCGCACCCTGAGCAACGCGCTCGCCCAGGCCCACGTCTGCGGCCTGCCCGTGGACTGGCCCACGTACTACGCGGGCACCGGCGCCCGCCGTGTCGAGCTGCCCACCTACGCCTTCCAGCGGCAGCGCTACTGGCCCGCCAACCCCTTCTCGTACGGCCCCGATCCGGCCGCCGCCGAGGCCGCCGCACCGGCCGTGGCCGACGCCCGGTTCTGGGAGGTCGTGCACAGCGAGGACCTGGCCGCCCTGGTCGACACCCTCGGCCTCGACGGCGACCAGCCCCTCAGCGAGGTGCTGCCCGTCCTGTCCGCGTGGCGCCGGCAGAGCCACGTGGACACCACCGTGGACGGCTGGCGCTACCGCGTCACCTGGACCCCGCTGCCGCAGGCCCCGGCCAAGCCGCTCACCGGCACCTGGCTCGTGGTCACCCCCGAGGGACACGCCGACGACCCCTGGGTGGCGGCGTCGCTGGGGCTGCTGGCGGAACGCGGCGTCACCGTCCACCGGCTCAACGTCGACGGCACCACCGCCGACCGCGCCGCCCTCGCCGAGCGGATCCGCACCGCCCTGAGCCCGGACCCGGCGGTCCAGGCGCCGTCCTTCGACGGTGTGCTCTCCCTGCTCGGCCTGGACGAGCGCCCGCACGACGGGCACCCCTCCCTCACCGCCGGACTCGCGGGCACCCTCACCCTCGTCCAGGCCCTCGGTGACGCCGACCTGGACGCCCCGCTGTGGGCCGCCACCCGCGGCGCGGTCTCCGTCGGCCGCTCCGACCGGCTCACCAGCCCCCAACAGGCCCAGATCTGGGGCCTGGGCCGCACCGCCGCCCTCGAACACCCCGAGCGCTGGGGCGGTCTGATCGACCTGCCCCAGGCCGCCGACGACCGCGCCCTCGGGCGGCTCGCCGACATCCTCGCCGGGCCCGAGGGCATCAGCGGCGAGGACCACCTCGCCATCCGCCCGCAGGGCATCCACGTGCGACGGCTGGCCCGCGCACCGCACCACGAGACCACCGACGAGGGCTGGACCACCCACGGCACCGCGCTGATCACCGGCGGCACCGGCGCCCTCGGCGGCCATGTCGCCCGCTGGCTCGTGGCCCACGGCGCCCAGCACATCCTGCTCACCAGCCGCCGTGGCGCCGACGCGCCCGGCGCCGCCGAGCTGCGGGACGAACTCACCGCCCTCGGCGCCCGGGTGACCGTCGCCGCCTGCGACGTGGCCGACCGCGACGCCCTCGCCGGGCTGCTGGCGACCGTCCCCGCGGACCTGCCGCTGACCACGGTCGTCCACGCCGCCGGAGTGCTGGACGACGGGGTGCTCGACGCCCAGACCCCGGGGCGCATGGCCGATGTGCTGCGCGCCAAGGCCGACTCCGCCCGCCATCTGCACGAGCTCACCCGCGGCCTCGACCTGTCCGCCTTCGTGCTCTTCTCCTCCATGGCCGCCACCTTCGGCGCCGCCGGACAGGCCAACTACGTGGCCGCCAACGCCTACCTCGACGCGCTCGCCGAACAGCGCCGCGCCGAGGGGCTGCCCGCCACCTCGATGGCCTGGGGCGCCTGGGCCGACGGCGGCATGGCCACCGACGAGCTGGTGGCCGAACGGCTCCGGCAGTCCGGGCTGCCCGCCCTCGCCCCCGAACCCGCCACCGCCGCCCTGGGCGCCGCGCTCGACCTCGACGAGACCTTCTCCCTCGTCGTGGACATCGAATGGGACCGCTTCGCGCCCGGCCTCGCCGGCCACCGCCCGAACCCGCTGCTCGCCGACCTCTCCGAGGCCAGGCGCGCGATCGAGGTGGCACGCACCGCCACCGGCGGCCCCGCCATCCCCGGCCAGCCGACCTCGCTGGCCCAGCGGCTGACCGACGCCGGAACCGACGAGGAACGCGACCAGATCGCCCTCGACTTCGTCCGCACCCAGGTCGCCGTCGTCCTCGGCCACCCCGGGCCGGACTCGGTGGAGCCCAGCCGCGCCTTCCGCGACCTCGGCTTCGACTCGCTGACCGCGGTCGAGATCCGCAACCTGCTCTCCACGCTCACCGGGCTGAAGCTGCCCGCGACCATCATCTTCGACTACCCCACCCCCATCGCTCTCGCCGACCACCTCCAGGCCGAACTCATCGGCTCGCGCCCGGCGGTGACCGGCGCGTCGTCGGTGGGCGTGGCCCTGGACGACGACCCCATCGCGATCGTCGGCATGAGCTGCCGCTTCCCCGGTGGGGTGCGGTCACCGGAGGAGCTGTGGCGGCTGCTGGCGTCCGGCCAGGACGCGGTGGTCGACTTCCCCGCCGACCGCGGCTGGGACCTGGAGGCGCTGTACGACCCGGAGGGCACGGGCGAACACACCAGCTACGTCCGCGAGGGCGGATTCCTCGCCGACGCCGCCGAGTTCGACCCCGTCTTCTTCGGCATCTCGCCGCGTGAGGCGCTGGCGATGGATCCGCAGCAGCGGCTGCTGCTGGAGACGTCGTGGGAGGCGTTCGAGCGGGCCGGGATCGATCCGACCACGCTGCGCGGCCAGCAGGTCGGCGTGTTCGCCGGGACCAACGG
>NZ_BAAAIF010000123.1:0-15693 GCF_039525925.1 Streptomyces javensis
TCCGTTTCCGGCCCCCTGCTGGAGCGGGGTCTTTCGCGCCTTCCGGCGTGTCCACTACTTTAGCGGATTCCCCCGGATGCTCATAATCGAGTTCCCCGGTCCGAATTCCGGCATGCCGAAATCCATCCCGATGAGGGGCCGTGCAGTAGTGGTTTGCCGCCGGTGCGGCTCGATGGCCGCCGCGTTTCCCCGTAGGGCTCCGTGGCAACTCGGTGAACACTACACGACGCCCCGAGGACCACCAAACCCATGGCCGGACGCCCCGTCAGGGCGTACTGTCTATGGCATGACGAGCGCATGTGTTCACCCACGGTGGTGGGCCGCCTGACGGCGGCCGCCCCCTTTCACATGCGCAACCACGGCCGCCGCTCCGGCGGCCGTTCGCGTTTCTCCTCCCCGCGAATCCCGGTCGGCCGGGTCGGCGGTCCCGACACAGCGGGAGACGCGGAGAGATGACAGAGACGAAGACGGCGGAGCGCCGGATCTTCAGTGGGGTCAAGCCGAGCGGGCATCTGACCCTCGGGAACTACCTCGGGGCCGTACGCCGGTGGGTTCAGGAGGACCAGCACCGCGCCGACGCGCTGTTCTGCGTCGTCGATCTGCACGCGCTCACCGTGGAGCACGATCCGGCGCGGGTGCGGCGGCTCACCCGGCAGGCCGCCACGCTGCTGCTCGCCTCGGGGCTCGACCCCGAGCTGTGCACGCTGTTCGTCCAGAGCCATGTGGATGAGCACACACGGCTGTCCTATCTCATGGAGTGCACGGCGACCGACGGCGAGATGCGGCGGATGATCCAGTACAAGGAGAAGTCCGCACGGGAGCGGGCGGGAGGGGGGAGCGTACGGCTGTCGCTGCTCACCTATCCGGCGCTGATGGCCGCCGACATCCTCGTCTACGGAACGCATGAGGTGCCGGTCGGCGAGGACCAGACGCAACATGTGGAGCTGGCCCGGGATCTGGCGCAGCGGTTCAACCAGCGCTACGGCCCGGTCTTCACCGTGCCCCGGGCCGTCAATCCGCGGGTCTCGGCGCGGGTGATGGATCTACAGGACCCGACCTCGAAGATGGGGAAGTCGCACGCGGAGACGGCGGGCATCGTCTATCTGCTCGACGAGCCGGATGTGGTGCGGAAGAAGGTCATGCGGGCGGTCACGGACAGCGGCACCGAGGTGCGGTACGACCGGACGGAGCAGCCGGGGGTGGCCAATCTGCTGGACATTCTCGCCTCGTGCACCGATGGCAAGCCGGAGGTGCTGGCCGAGGAGTTCAGCTCGTACGGGGCGCTGAAGGGGGCCACGGCGGAGGCGGTGCTCGAGGTGCTGCGTCCGCTTCAGGCCCGGCATGCCGAGCTGTGCGCCGATCCGTCGTATGTGGACGGGGTGCTGCGGGCCGGGGCCGAGCGGGCGCGTGGGCTGGCCCGGCCCCGGGTGGACGAGGCGTATGCGGCGGTCGGGCTGCTGCCGCCCGCCTGAGCGAAGCGGCTCTCCGGCAAGCTCTCCGCCAGGCTCTTTGTCAGGCCCTTTGTCAGGCCCTTTGTCAGCTGTTGCCGGAGGCGAGCTCGCGGCTGCGGTCGCGGGCCGCCTCCAGCGCGGCGATCAGCGCGGCGCGCACACCGTGGCTCTCCAGCTCGCGAATGGCGTTGATGGTGGTGCCCGCCGGGGAGGTCACGGCCTCGCGCAGCGTGACCGGGTGCTGATCGCTGTCGCGCAGCATCACCGCCGCGCCGATGGCCGCCTGGACGATCAGGTCATGGGCCTTGTCGCGCGGGAGGCCCAGCAGGATGCCCGCGTCGGTCATCGCCTCGACGAGGAAGTAGAAGTAGGCCGGGCCGGAGCCGGAGAGCGCGGTCGCGGCGTCCTGCTGGGACTCGGGGACGCGCAGCGTCTTGCCGACGCCGCCGAAGATCGCCTCGGTGTGGGCGAGGTGCTCCTCGGTGGCGTGGCTGCCCGCCGAGATGACGGACATGGCCTCGTCGACCAGCGCCGGGGTGTTGGTCATGACCCGGACGACCGGGGTGCCGGCGGCCAGGCGCGCCTCGAAGAAGGAGGTGGGGATGCCGGCGGCGCCGGAGACGACCAGCCGGTCGGCGGGGACGTGCGGGGCGAGCTCATCGAGCAGGGCGCCCATGTCCTGGGGTTTGACGGTGAGGATGAGGGTCTCGGCGGCCTTGGCGGCCTCGGCGTTGGAGACGGCCTCGACGCCGTAGCGCGCCCGGAGCTCCTCGGCGCGCTCCGGGCGGCGGGCCGTGACCAGCAGGTCGGACGGCGACCAGCCGCCTCGGATCATTCCGCTGAGAAGGGCTTCGCCGATCTTTCCCGTGCCGAGCACGGCGACC
This sequence comes from Streptomyces javensis, assembly GCF_039525925.1. Lineage (NCBI taxonomy): Bacteria > Bacillati > Actinomycetota > Actinomycetes > Kitasatosporales > Streptomycetaceae > Streptomyces > Streptomyces javensis. Next base: position 2,336 of record NZ_BAAAIF010000123.1, read on the forward strand.
TTCTCCGTCATGGTGCGGCTCTCCTCATGCCTGTGCGGTTCGTGCGGGCGTTGCGTATGCGGTGTTGCGTAGGTGTTCTCCGCCATCCTCGCACGGGTGGCTCATTCCTCCCGGCCCTTACCAATTCCTTATTCATTGTTCGATGAATTAATTTTTACGCGCCATCCGGCGTGACGGGGAGGCGCCTTTGCGCCCGCGCCAACCAGGGCGCCCGGAACGAAGCAGTCCTGTTCGATGACTCCGAGTTCACAAATCGGTTACATATCGACTTGCAAATAGTCACAGTCTCATGGACACAATAGGGCTCGGTGTCCATACGTACGGGAAGGGGGCGATGGTGAGGACGATCCGGCATACCGCTCACGCACTGGTAACGGCGGTTGCCGTGTTGCTTGCCCTCTTCATCGCGGCCGATTGCGCGTCCGCGCAGGTCATCCATCCCGAGACGGTCAGCGCCACCGCATCAGCCGATCCGCGGCCGACCACCGAATCATTGGTAACCGCGCACGGCGACCACGGAACCGAAGATTGCAAGGGGCTTCGCGGAAGGGCCCCGCTCACCGCTCCCACCCCGAGCGGCAAATACGGATGTGTGTGCGGTTGCGATGCCGGTGTTCCGGTGCCGCGTACGGCCATCTCCGCCTCGATCACCGGACGCCAAGCCGTTCCGGTGTCGAGATCGGGCGAACTGCCCGTCATCCTCCAGATTTTCCGCTGCTGAGAGCTGCACCGCCGTGGCCCGGCGGTCCCTCTCACGCACATCTCAACGCTTCTCACGCGTCTCGCAGCAAGCGATCTCAACCGCCAGCGACCGATTCCATCGATCCCACTGACGTAGCGCTATGCCGTGCCCCCGCCTGCCCATGAGCCGGTGACGGGGCGCACTGGAGGCAACCCTCATGCGAAATCTCCTTGACCGATTCCGTGGTGCCGGAGGCACCTCAGGCTCATCCGGCGCCGGAACCTTCCGCGCCGACTTCACCGCTTCTCTCGTCGTCTTCCTGGTGGCCGTCCCCCTGTGCGTGGGGGTGGCGGTCGCCTCCGGTGTGCCGGCCGAGCTCGGCCTGATCACCGGCATCGTCGGCGGGCTGGTCACCGGCTTCCTGCCGGGCAGCAGCCTTCAGGTATCCGGCCCGGCCGCCGGTCTGACCGTGCTGGTCTACGAGGCCGTGGAGCAATACGGCGTCGCCGCGCTCGGCGTCCTCGTCCTCATTTCCGGACTGCTCCAGCTGGCCATGGGCGCGCTCGGCCTCGGCCGCTGGTTCCGGGCGATCTCCGTCGCCGTGGTGCAGGGCATGCTCGCGGGCATCGGCCTGGTGCTGATCGCCGGACAGCTGTACGCGCTCGCCGACACCAAGGCCCCGAGCAGCGGGCTCGACAAGATCTTCAACATTCCGGGGCTCATCGGGGATGTGGCCGGTTCCGCGGACGCCCTGAAGGCGGTCGCCGTGGGCGTCGGGACGATCGCCGTCCTGGTGCTGTGGCCGCGTTTCCGCCAGGGCGCCAAGGTGCTGCCCGCGCCGCTGGCGGCCGTCGCGCTCGCCACGGCCGTTACCGCGATCTTCGACCTGCCGATCGCGCGGGTCGAGGTCAAGGGGCTGCTGGACGCCATCCAGCCGCCCGGCGGCAGTGAGTTCCAGGCCCTCGCCGAGGTGGGTGTCATCGGCACCGTGCTCGCGTTCACACTGATCGCCTCCGCCGAGAGCCTGTTCAGCGCCGCGGCCGTGGACCGGCTTCACGACGGTCCGCGCACCGACTACGACAAGGAGCTGATGGCGCAGGGCGCGGGCAACGCGGTGTGCGGTGTCCTCGGCGCGCTGCCGATGACCGCGGTGATCGTGCGGAGCTCGGCCAATGTGTACGCCGGGGCGAAGACGAAGGCGTCGCGGGTGCTGCACGGCGTGTGGCTGCTGGTCTTCGCGGTGCTCTTCCCCTCGGCCCTGGGCATCATCCCGGTGGCGACGCTCGCCGGTGTGCTGGTGTACTCCGGCTGGAAGCTGATCCCGACCAAGGATCTGGTGCCGCTGTGGAAGGCCCACCGGGGTGAGGCGATCATCCTGATCGTCACCGCCGGCGCGATCGTGATCACCAATATGTTCGAGGGCGTGATCATCGGTCTGCTGATGGCCGTGGCCAAGACCGCCTGGGAGACCTCGCATGTGCATGTCGAGGTCAGCGGGCGCGAGGAGGAGGGCGTCGACGGCGCGGGCTCCGGTGCAGGCTCCGGCTCCGGCGACAAGCCCCTGTACGTCCGGGTGCGCGGCAACGCGACCTTCCTCCGGCTGCCCAAGCTGCTGGACGAGTTGGAGGGGCTGCCCCGTGAGCGCGAGGTCGAGCTCGACCTGACCGGGCTGCGCCATGTGGACCACGCCTGCGAAATGGCGCTGGCCACCTGGACCGAGCGGCACAACGCGGTGGTCAAGCGGGACACCGCCCTCGAGGAGCGGATCCCGGCGTAACCCATATATAGGGGGAGACCCCTTCCGTCGCCCGGCCCCCGGCGCCGCACTCGCGGTGCCGGGGGCCGGCTGCGCTCCGGCCGGGCGGTGGGTCAGCCGCAGGGCGCGGTGACGAAGCCGTCGCTGCCGGTCTTCACATACGCGTCGGAGACGTACTGGCCCGGAGCGATGTTGTCCCAGATGTCCGAGGTGCCGTACGGCCCCGAGATCTTCTGACCGTGCCGCTGGCAGCGGATGGGGACCCGGCTGTTGTACGGCAGCCTCTTCACGAGCCGGTAGTTGGTGCCGGGCCCGCTGCGGACGTTCAGCTCGTGGCCGGGCGCGACCGGATAGGTGATCGCTCCGGCGGTGGTCTCCACCAGGTCCGCGACGGTGCCCGTGGCGTCGGTGGTGGCTGTGGTGGCTACGGTGCCCGCGGTCTCTTCGATGGCCATGTCGGCCCCTCCCCCGTTGAACTTCTTTCCGAAGTTGTGCACATGTCGTGTGAAGTGACACGACATGCGGAGGCTAACAAGGCTCTCACGTGTCATCGACTAGGCTCGCCGAGTCGCGAATGCGGCCGAATTCACGGGGGTGGGGCATGCCGCCGGTGCGCAGAGCCGGGACGGGCCCGGAAGCGGAGGATCCGGAGTACGCCGGGCAGTATCAGCTCGAGGCGCGCCTCGGATCCGGTGGCATGGGCGTGGTCCATCTGGCCCGCTCGCCCTCGGGACGGCGGCTCGCGGTGAAGGTCGTCCATGCCGGGCTGGCCGAAGACCCCGAGTTCCGGGCGCGGTTCCGGCAGGAGGTGGCGGCCGCCCGGCGGGTCAGCGGCGCGTTCACGGCGCCCGTGGTGGATGCCGACCCGGAGGGGCCGAGGCCCTGGATGGCCACCCTCTACATCCCCGGTCCGACCCTCGCCGAACACGTCAAGCGGAGCGGCCCGTTGGGGCCGGACGAGACCGTCCAACTCGCGGCGGGGCTCGCCGAGGCGCTGCGGGACATCCATCGGGCGGGCGTGGTGCACCGCGATCTCAAGCCGAGCAATGTGCTGCTCGCGGCGGACGGCCCCAAGGTCATCGACTTCGGCATCTCCCGGCCGTCGGACAGCGAACTGCGCACCGAGACGGGGAAGTTGATCGGCACCCCGCCGTTCATGGCGCCTGAGCAGTTCCAGCGGCCGCGTGCGGTGGGACCGGCGGCGGATGTGTTCGCGCTGGGCTCGGTGCTGGTGCACGCGGCCACCGGGCGGGGGCCGTTCGAGTCCGAGAGCCCGTACATCGTGGCGTACCAGGTGGTGCACGACGAGGCGGATCTGGCGGGGGTGCCGGATGAGCTGCTGCCGCTGATCCAGCGGTGTCTGGCCAAGAACCCCGAGGACCGCCCCACGCCCGACGCGCTGATGGCGGTGTTGCGCGCCGTACGCGGACCCCAGTCGCCGGTGCCGCGCGGACCCGTTCCGCTGGTGCCGCAGCAGCGGACGCCGGAGCCGCACTCGCTGCCGGGTGTGCGCTGGGGGCCGGACGACGGCGACACCACGGATACGCGGGCGAAGGCGGCCCCTGCCGGTATGGCGGCCCCCGATCCTGCGGCTTCTGGAACGGCGGAGCCCGATTCCGCGGATCTCGACACCCATGTGAAGGCGGCTCCCGAACCGGAACCGGCCGCGGACCAGCCCGGGTCGGTGACGGACGAGCCCGTGGCGCGGCGCCGGGGGATCCGGCGCTGGGCCCTCTCCGGGCTCGCGGCCGTCGTACTGCTCGGCGCGGGCACGGTCGTCGCACTGCGCCCGTTCGACGGTACGGACTCCTCCGGTGGCGGCCGGCCGCGGATCAGCGCGGCGACCGCCGAGGCGTGGCGACCCTGGACGACCGGGCTGGACGGTGGAAAGGCCGCGGGCTCGGGGGCGCGGCCCGCGTTCTGCTCGTACGGAGCGGGCGCGCTGTACTGCGCCCGGCGCGGTGTCGAGGCCGCCCGGGTCGACCCGGACGACGGCCGGGTGGTCTGGTCGCGGCCGTCCGCGGCGGCGCGCCCCGGGGACGGCGCGACGATCTCCGCTCCCGTGGTCGCGGGCGGTCTGGTGCGGACGGTGTCCCCGGACGGCGGGCGGCTGCGGGCGCTCGACCCCACGACCCACCGCGTCCGCTGGAGCCGCGATGTCTCCCGCTACCAGGGCGGGGTCTACTCGTCGGGCGACACCGTGCTGCTGGTCACTCCGGACTCCATGGTCACCTCGGTGAACGGGACGACGAACAAGGAACGTTGGAGCCACCGGCTGCCCGGCCACGCCCGGCCCGTCTTCTTCTCGTACGGCGACGGCCGCACCGCGTACGCCGTGACCACCGCGGGCGACGGCTCGCACACGCTGGTCACGGCCGTGGACACGGTGCGCGGTACGACGCGCTGGCACGCCTCGCTCAGCGGCAACCTCACCCCGGCCGGAAGCGGCCCCGGCGACGCGCTGCTGCTGACCGAGACGGACGCGCAGACCAGTACCACCGCCGTGGTGCGTTACGACCCGGAGCGGCGCGCGGCGCGGCGGGTCGCGCTGTCCGCGCCGGTGTCCGCGATCAGCGCCGTCACCAGCGGCGACAAGGTGTATGTGCTCGGCACGGACGGCGGGTTGGTGGCCGTGGACACCGCGCGCGAGGGGTCGGCGCGGGCGCGGCTCTGGCGCGTGGAGACCTCGGTCTCCAACGCCTCGTCGCTGGTGGCGGCGGACGGCAGGCTGTACTTCTCGGCGGCGGACGGCCGGCTGCTGGCCGTGGACGCCCGGCGGGGCGAGGTGATCGGCGAGACCCGCTCGCGCGGTGGCGCGGCCGGTCAGGGCTTCCTGGATCTGATGCCCGCGCCGGTGGTGGCGGACGGCAAGGTGTTCGCGACGGCCCCGGACGGCACGCTCTTCGCCGTGGACGGGCGGAATCCGGCCGGTTGGTGAGCGGCGTCACGGGCCCCGGGGGCGAGCCGGGCCCAGAGTGACCGCCGGATCGTGGGTCGGTGGGAGAAGACAGGGATGGCACTGCGCGCCGGGGACCCGGAGTCCATCGGAGGCTACGCACTCGAGCGGCGGCTCGGCCGTGGCGGGATGGGCACGGTGTATCTGGCCCGGTCGCCGTCGGGGCGGCGGCTGGCGCTGAAGGTGGTGCATCAGCAGTTCGCCGACGACGACGAGTTCCGGGTGCGGTTCCGGCAGGAGGTCGCGGCCGCCCGGCGGGTCAGCGGCGCGTTCACCGCCGCCGTCGTGGACGCGGACCCCGAGGCCGTGCTGCCGTGGATGGCGACCTCGTACGTACCCGGCCGGACCCTCGCCGAGCAGGTCGCGGCGGACGGTCCGCTGCGCGGCGCCGAGTTGCGGCGGCTGGCGATCGGGCTGGTCGAGGCGTTGCGGGACATCCATCGGGCGGGTGTGGTGCACCGGGATCTGAAACCGGCCAACATCGTGCTGTCCGACGAGGGCCCCCGCGTCATCGACTCGGCATCTCCCGGGCGGCCGACCACCAGACCCTGACCATGACGGGCCGGGTCATGGGCACGCCCCCGTTCATGTCGCCGGAGCAGCTGCGGGCCACATCCTCTGTCTGGAGCAGCGCGAGCACGACACCGACGACCACACCGATCTGCTCTTCCTCAGCGCGGACGGGGAGCGGGAGCGCCGGGTGAAGCTGCCCGCGGGGCTCTCCGCCCGGCAGATCACGCCCGCTCTGGTGGGCGACACGCTCTACTTCGTCCGGCAGAACGGCGAGGTCATCGCCGTCACCACGACCGGAAAGCGGCTGTGGAGCAAGGCGACGCAGGTGGAGTGGCTGGGCCAGCCCGTGGTGTCCGGGCGCCGGAACGCCCTGTATCTGGCCACCGCCGCGGGCCGGGTGGTGGCGCTGGACCGCCGGGACGGCCGGGTGCTGTGGCGGACCAAGGCGCTTACGGACCCCGGTGGCGTCCCCGCCGAGCTGAGCTTGAGCGGGGACGCCCTCACCACGGTCTACGGATACGACGCCCTGGAGGCGTCCGGGATGGACGTCGGCCGGGGCGGTTGAGGTGGCGGTACGTCAGCCCAGGTGGCCGACGCCCCGCGAACGTCAGCCCCGTCGGCCGACGCCCCGCGACGTCAGCCCAGCTGGCTGATGTCGCGGACCGCGCCCTTGTCCGCGCTGGTGGCCATCGCCGCGTAGGCGCGCAGCGCGGTGGACACCTTGCGCTCGCGGTTCTTCGGGGCGTAGACGCCACCGAGCTCCTCGCGGCGGGCCGCCAACTCCTCGTCGCTCACCAGGAGTTCGATGGAGCGGCCGGGGATGTCGATGCGGATCCGGTCGCCGTCCCGGACCAGGGCGATGGTGCCGCCGGACGCCGCCTCCGGCGAGGCGTGGCCGATGGAGAGACCCGAGGTGCCGCCGGAGAAGCGGCCGTCGGTGACCAGCGCGCACGCCTTGCCCAGGCCCCGGCCCTTGAGGAAGGAGGTCGGGTAGAGCATCTCCTGCATGCCGGGGCCGCCCTTGGGGCCCTCGTAGCGGATGACGACCACGTCGCCCTCCTTGACCTGCTTGCCCAGGATCCGCTCGACGGCCTCCTCCTGGGATTCGCAGACCACGGCCGGGCCCTCGAAGGTCCAGATGGACTCGTCCACGCCCGCGGTCTTCACCACGCAGCCGTCGACGGCCAGATTGCCCTTGAGGACGGCGAGTCCGCCGTCCTTGGAGTAGGCGTGCTCCATGTCGCGGATGCAGCCGCCGGCGGCGTCCGTGTCCAGCGAGTCCCAGCGCTCGGACTGCGAGAAGGCGGTGGCCGAGCGCTTGCAGCCGGGGGCCGCGTGCCACAGCTCGACGGCCTCGGCGGACGGCGAACCGCCGCGCACGTCCCAGGTCTTGAGCCAGTCGGCGAGCGAGGAGCTGTGCACGGAGTGGACGTCCTCGTTCAGCAGCCCGCCGCGGAACAGCTCGCCGAGGATCGCCGGGATGCCGCCCGCGCGGTGCACGTCCTCCATGTAGTACGTGCCGCCGGGGGCGACGTTCGGGGCGACCTTGGCGAGGCACGGCACCCGGCGCGAGACCTCGTCGATGTCCTTGAGGTCGTAGCCGAGACCGGCCTCCTGGGCGGCTGCCAGCAGGTGCAGGATCGTGTTGGTCGAGCCGCCCATGGCGATGTCGAGCGCCATGGCGTTCTCGAAGGCGGCGCGGGAGCCGATGGAGCGCGGCAGCACCGTCTCGTCGTCCTGCTCGTAGTGGCGCTTGGTGATCTCCACGACCGTACGGCCGGCGGTCTCGTAGAGCGCCTTGCGGGCGGTGTGGGTGGCCAGCACCGAACCGTTGCCCGGCAGGGAGAGGCCCATCGCCTCGGTCAGGCAGTTCATCGAGTTGGCGGTGAACATGCCGGAACAGGAGCCGCAGGTGGGGCAGGCGTTGTTCTCGATGCGGAGGATGTCCTCGTCCGAGACGCTCTCGTTGACCGCGTCCGAGATGGCGTTGATCAGGTCCAGCTTGCGGACGGTGCCGTCGACGAGCGTGGCCCGGCCCGCCTCCATGGGGCCGCCGGAGACGAAGACGGTCGGGATGTTGAGCCGCATCGCGGCCATCAGCATCCCGGGGGTGATCTTGTCGCAGTTGGAGATGCAGATCAGCGCGTCGGCGCAGTGCGCCTCGACCATGTACTCCACGGAGTCGGCGATCAGGTCGCGGGAGGGGAGGCTGTAGAGCATCCCGCCGTGGCCCATGGCGATGCCGTCGTCCACGGCGATGGTGTTGAACTCGCGCGGAATGCCGCCCGCCGCGTGGATCGCCTCGCTGACGATCCGGCCCACCGGCTGGAGGTGGGTGTGGCCGGGCACGAACTCGGTGAAGCTGTTGGCGACGGCGACGATCGGCTTGCCGAAGTCCTCGCGCGCTACGCCGGAAGCCTGCATAAGGGCGCGGGCGCCCGCCATGTTGCGGCCGTGGGTGACGGTGCGAGACCTCAGCTCGGGCACGGTGCTCGGCTCCCTCGTGATACGTACGTCCTGCGGATCGGATCGGAGTCTTCTGAGCCTACGCCTGTGTCCATGGATCCGGATGGTCCGTCCGGATCCAGAGACGCCCGGGTCACGGAGCGGAACCGACCGATCAGCTCTCGGTCAGATAGCGCTGGAGGGTCGGCCCCACCATGGCCACGATGTCGTCCGGCTCCGCCGAGGCCATCGGCTCCATCCGGATCACATACCGCAGCAGCGCGATCCCGATCAGATGCCCGGCCGCGAGCTGGGCCCGGAACTCGGGGTTCGGGACGTCCAGCTCACCCGCCATCCGCACCAGCACCCGGCGCTCGATCATGCCGCGCAGCACCACGGCGGCGGTCTCGTTGGTCAGCGCCGAGCGCATCACGGCGAGCAGCGGCAGCCTGCTGACCGGATTCTCCCAGATGCCGAACATATAGCGGGCCATCCGCTCGCCCGCGCCCTCCCGGCTGCCGTGCACCGCGTCCGGGACGCCCATGGCGGGGGCGAAGATCAGCTCGATGGCGGCCTCGAAGACCTGCTCCTTGGTGCCGAAGTAGTGGTGGACCAGCGCCGGGTCCACCCCAGCGGCCTTGGCGATGCCGCGGATCGAGGTCTTGTCGTAGCCGTGCTCGGCGAACTCGTTGCGCGCCGCGATCAGGATCCGGTCGCGGGCGGCGGGGCCGTCGGAGGCGCTCGTACGGGCCGGGCGGCCACGCTTGCGCGGGGGTGTGGCGGAGCCGGATGCGGCGGTCATGAACCGGGCACCGCCCCGCGCCGCCGGGTGGCCGAGGTCGGCGAGGCGAGGTGCAGCCGGGTGAAGGCCAGGGCCTCCGCCAGATCGGCCTCGCGCTCGGTCGTGGACATGGCACGCCGGGTGTTGACCTCGACGACCACATTGCCGTCGAAGCCGCCGACCGCGAGCCGTTCCAGCAGCTCGGCGCAGGGCTGGGTGCCGCGCCCGGGCACCAGGTGCTCGTCCTTGTTGGAGCCCTGGCCGTCGGCGAGGTGGAGATGGGCCAGCCGGTCGCCCATGCGGTCCACCATCTCCAGCGCGTCCGTACGGGCGGTGGCGGTGTGCGACAGGTCGATCGTGAAGTGGCGGTAGTCGTCCTGGGTGACGTCCCAGCCCGGGGCGTACGCCAGCATCTCGCGGTCGCGGTAGCGCCACGGGTACATGTTCTCGACCGCGAACCGGACATCGGTCTCGTCCGCCATCCGCCAGATTCCGCGGACGAACTCGCGGGCGTACGCCCGCTGCCATCGGAACGGCGGGTGGACCACGACGGTGGACGCGTCGAGCTTCTCGGCCGCCGCCCTCGCCCGCTGGAGCTTCACCCACGGGTCGGTCGACCAGACCCGCTGGGTGATCAGCAGACAGGGGGCGTGCACGGCGAGGATCGGCACCTGGTGGTAGTCCGAGAGCCGACGCAGCGCCTCGATGTCCTGGCTGACCGGATCGGTCCACACCATGACCTCGACGCCGTCGTAGCCCAGGCGTGCCGCGATCTCGAAGGCCGTCGCCGTCGACTCCGGATAGACCGAGGCTGTGGACAGCGCGACCTTCGCATCCGGGATGCGCACCACTGGCTCTGTCACGAGGGACAGCGTACGGCGGCTGCTCTCCGCAACCGAACCGCGGCGGCCTTTGCGGCTGAACGGCCGCCGCTTTCCGGCCCCGGTCACGCTCCGTGGTCAGGTGGGCAGATGGTCCAGGCGGCGGAGGATCACGCCCTCGCGCAGCGCCCATGGGCAGATCTCCAGCTGCTCCACGCCGAAGAGGTCCATCGCGGCCTCCGCCACCAGCGCCCCGGCCGTGAGCTGTCCGGCCCGGCCCTCGGAGACCCCGGGCAGCTCGGACCGCTCCTGGGTGGGCATGGTGGCCAGCTTGGGCACCCACTCCTCCAGCGCCCGGCGGGTGAGCCGGCGCTGCACGTAGAGCCCCTCGGCGGAGCGGGCGGCACCGGTGATCCTGGCCAGCTGCTTGAAGGTCTTGGAGGTGGCCACCACATGGTCCGGCGCCCCGTGACGGCTGAAATCGCCGACGCTCCGGGCGATCTCGGCCCGCACATGGCGCCGCAGGGCCCGTACGTCCGCCGGGTCGGGCGGATCGCCGGGCAGCCAGGACGCGGTCAGCCGGCCGGCCCCCAGCGGCAGCGAGACCGCCGCGTCGGGCTCCTCGTCCATGCCGTACGCGATCTCCAGCGAACCGCCGCCGATGTCCAGGACCAGCAGCTTCCCCGCGGACCAGCCGAACCAGCGGCGGGCGGCCAGAAAGGTGAGCCGCGCCTCGTCCGCGCCGCTGAGCACCTGGAGCCGTACGCCGGTCTCCTCGGCGACCCGGGCCAGGACCTCATCGGCGTTGGACGCCTCGCGGACGGCGGAGGTCGCGAACGGCAGGACGTCCTCGACGCCCTTGTCCTCGGCCGCCTCCAGCGCCTCCATGACCACCGCGATCAGGCGGTCGACGCCGTCGGAGCCGATGGCCCCGTGCCCGTCGAGGAGTTCGGCAAGCCGCAGCTCGGCCTTGTGCGAATGCGCGGGCAGCGGGCGCGCGCCGGGGTGGGCGTCCATCACGAGCAGATGAACCGTATTCGAACCCACGTCGAGGACACCGAGTCTCATGACGTGAACGCTACTGCTCCCACCTCGGTGTCATGCACAGGTCCCCCGCGATCTGGCACGTGAGCCGCGCCGGGGACGTGCGCGGTCCCCACCTCCGGCTTTTCGCCGAAGGCGCCTACCCTTGCACCGTGGCAAAGACGAAAAAGGCGAAGCAGGACAAACGCCGGAAGGCCGCTCAGGAGTGGGCGGCCGAGGAGCCGATGTCGCGGTCCGGTGCGGAGGGCGCGGGGGGCGCCGAGGACGCGGAGGGCGCGCGGGGCGCGCGGGGCGCGGAGGACGTCCCGCGTGCCGAGGACGAGGTCGGCCTGGACTTCGCCCGCGCATGGGTCGAGTTCCCCGATCCGGCCGACGACGAGCAGCTCTTCCGCTGCGATCTGACCTGGCTGACCTCCCGGTGGACCTGCATCTTCGGCCAGGGCTGCCAGGGCATCCAGGCGGGGCGGGCCGACGACGGCTGCTGCACGCTGGGCGCGCACTTCTCGGACGAGGACGACGAGGCGCGGGTCGGCCGCCATATGGCCCGGCTGACCCCGGAGATCTGGCAGTTCCACGACGAGGGGCACGCCTCGGGGTGGGTGCAGGAGGACGACGACGGCGAGCGGCAGACCCGGCGCCACAAGGGCTCGTGCATCTTCCAGAACCGGCCGGGCTTCCCGGGCGGCGCGGGGTGCGCGCTGCACATCCTGGCGCTGCGGGAGGGGCGCGAGCCGCTGGAGACCAAGCCGGATGTGTGCTGGCAGCTGCCGGTGCGCCGGTCCTACGACTGGATCGACCGGCCGGACGACACCCGGGTGCTGCGGATCACCATCGCCGAGTACGACCGGCGCGGCTGGGGGCCGGGCGGCCACGATCTGCACTGGTGGTGCACCTCGGCCACGTCGGCGCACGGCGCCGGGGAGCCGGTGTTCCGGTCGTATCGGCCGGAGCTCACGGAGCTGATGGGTGAGGCGGGGTACGAGCAGCTGGTCGAGCTGTGCGAGCGGCGGTTGGCGTCGTCACTGCCGCTGGTGGCGCCGCATCCGGCGGATCCGGATGTTCCGGTGGATCCGGTGGACCCGACTGGCGCGGCTGACCCAGCCGACCCAGCTGACCCAACTGACCTGGACGACTGACGAGGCCGTGCCGCCTGCGGCGGGCTGCTCCCCTCCCCGCCCCTTCCCACAACTGGGGCTCCGCCCCAGCCCCCGGGGCCCAGGGGCGGAGCCCCATGCCCCGACCTGCCGCCGACCGTCTGCGCCACCGTCGTGGCTGGTCGCGCCGTTCCCCGCGCCCCTTCGGGGCCCAGGGGCGGAGCCCCATGCCCCGACCTGCCGCCGACCGTCTGCGCCACCGTCGCGGCTGGTCGCGCCCACGCGGCGAAGCCGCACATCGATGCTGTGGGAAGGGGCGGGGTGGGGGAGATCCGCCGCGCGGCGCCTCCGGGCCGCCGTCAGCGCCTCGTCGCTGGGGAGCCGGAAGGCGTGGGCGACGGGGCGCTCGGGGTCGGGGTCGGCTGGTCGGAGGGGGTCGTGGGGCTGGGCGTGGGCTCGGGGGACGTGCCCCGGCCCTCGATCAGCACCACCGCGCCCGCCGGGTCCACAGAGACCCGTGCGCTCCAGTGCCCGGCCGGCTCCCGATCGTGGTCCACCGAGACCGTGATGGTCGTGGAGTCGCCGGGCCGCAGCACCCCGGCCGCGTGGTTCAGCCGGAGCCAGGGCGCCCCGGCGGAGGCCGACCAGTGCACCGGCGAGCCGCCGGACGCGGTGAGGGTGATGACCGTGACATCGTCCTCGGGGTGAGCCGTGACCGTGAGCCGCCCCGGCCCTGGCGCGGGCCGGGAGGGGCCGGAGCCGTCCCCGGGGCGGCCGCCACCGGACGGGGAGCCGTCGGGGCGGGACGCCTCGCCGCCCTTGTGCCCCGGCCGCTCCACGACACCGTCCGCGTCGATCACCTCGACCGACACATCCGACGCCCCACGGCCCGCCTCGGCACTGCGCGGGCCGGAGCCGGTCCGCGTGCCGGAACGGTCCTGCGCGCCGCCCGCCTGCTCGTACGAGCGACGGGCGGGCCGGTCCTGACCGGCCGGGGCCTGGTCCGCGCCGTCCGCGTCGGCGGCCGCCACCGATTCCGTGTCGCGCTCGTCACCGGCGAGCGGGGCGCCCCGATAGGCGGCCCACAGGGCGAGCACCGGGGCCGCCACGACCGTGGCGACCACCGTCGTGGTCAGCACGCGGCCGCGCATCCGGCTGCGGCGGGCGGCCCGGTCCTGGGGCTCCAGCGGAAAGCCGCGCCGGTCGAACCGGGGCCCGGCGCCCGCGCTGGCGGGCAGCCGCCCCCGCGCGGCCAGCAGCGCGGCC
>NZ_BAAAIF010000124.1:0-15211 GCF_039525925.1 Streptomyces javensis
CGCCCCGCGACCCGGTCGCCCTCGCCGAGCCCGCCGCCGCGCTCCTCGCCCGCCCGGCGGCGCGCGCGGCCTGCGGCGAGGCGGGCCGCCGGCGGGTGCTGACCCGCTACAGCTGGAACCGGGTGGCCGCCGCCACCGAGGCCGCGTACCACGACGTCCTGACCCCGCGCCCGGCACCCGTTACGGAGGCGGCATGAGCACCCGCGATCGTCCCCAGTCCAACCCCCTGCCCTGGGAAGCGGGGGTATCGGACACCGGCTCCCGCGCCCGTCGTCCGTCCCCATCCGGATACGGGCCCGCGGGGACGGACACGGCCGACCGGCTGCGCGCCGCCCACGCCCACTGCCAGTCGCTCCAGGACGCGCTGATGGCACTGCGCGACCACGGTCTGGAACGGGTGGCCGAGTGGGGCCGCCACCTCGCCGCCATCCTCCCCGTCGGCGGCCGGCTGCTGGCCGCGGGGAACGGCGGCAGCGCCGCCCAGGCCCAGCACCTCACCGCCGAACTCGTCGGGCGCTACCAACGGGAGCGGCCGGCGTACTCGGCCATCGCCCTGCACACCGACACCTCCGCCGTCACCGCCATCGGCAACGACTACGGCTTCGAGGAGCTGTACGCCCGTCAGGTGGCCGCGCACGGCAGGCCCGGCGATGCGCTGATGCTGATGTCCACCTCCGGCCGCAGCCCCAACCTGCTGGCCGCGGCCGACACCGGCCGGGCCGCCGGGCTGTCCGTGTGGGCCATGACCGGCCCCCGGCCCAACCCGCTGGCCTCCCGCGCCGACGAGGCCCTGTGCATCGGCTCCGGCTCCACCGCGACCGTCCAGGAGGCGCATCTGGTCGCCCTGCATCTGCTCTGCGAGACCTTCGACCACGAGATCGGGGTGGTGGACGGGGCGGTGTCCGTGGACGGGGTGGTGACGCCGTATCCGTTCTCATGAGGGCCAGGAGAGCCAGGAGGGATGAGGGTCACGAGGGCTGTCGAGGGCCCCAGCCATGGACAGCCATCCCCCGATCGGAGGTGAGAGCATGACCGCCGCCGCCCCGCGACCGCTCGTCGTCGTCGGAGACGTCCTGCTGGACCAGGACATCGACGGCGAGGCCACCCGCCTGGCGCCGGACGCACCGGCACCCGTCGTCGATGTGGACGTGGACCGAAGCCGCCCCGGGGGAGCGGGACTCGCCGCCACGCTCGCCGCACGCCAGGGCCGTGAGGTCGTCCTGGTCACGGCCCTGGGCGACGACACCGCGAGCCAGACCGTACGGAACGCGCTGACCCCGGGCGTGCGGCTGGTGGAGCTGCCGCTGGACGGCACTCTTGCGGTGAAGACCCGTATCCGCGCCGGGGGCCGCCCGTTGGTCCGGGTCGATCGCGGCGGCGGCACCCCCGGGAACCCCGGCCCGGACGCCCTCGCCGCACTCCGGGAGGCCCGCGCCGTCCTGGTGGCCGACTACGGCCGCGGCACGGCCGTCGCGCTGCGGCGGCAACTGGGCGCCGCCGCCCGCCGGGTGCCCCTGGTCTGGGATCCGCATCCACACGGTGAGCAGCCCGTGCCCGGCGCACGGCTCGCCACGCCCAGCGCCGCCGAGGCCCGCGCCCTGCTCGGCTCGGCCCGCCACGCCCTGTCCGGCGACACCGACTCGCTGCACGCGCACGGCGGCCGGGGCGCCCGCCTCGCAGAGCGCTGGCGAGCCGCGGCGGTCGCCGTGACCCTCGGCGAACTTGGCGCGGTGCTGGCCCTCCCGCACAGGGAGAACCCCATGTACGTGCCCGCGCCCCACCGGGCCCAGGGCGACCCCTGCGGTGCCGGTGACTGCTTCGCCGCCACCGCGGCCGGGGCGCTGGCCGACGGGGCGCTCCCGGAGGAGGCGGTGCAGCTCGCCGTCGCCGAGGCGGCCGAGTTCGTCACGGCGGGCGGCGCCGGGAACCCCGCCCTCTGGGATCTCCCGGGCGGCCCCGGCCCCCACCCCACCGAGCTCCGCCGCCCCGCCGACGCCCACGCCCTGGCCGGGGCCGTCCGCGCCCGCGGCGGTACGGTCGTCGCCACCGGCGGCTGCTTCGACCTGCTGCACGCCGGCCACGTCGGGCTGCTACAGAATGCCCGCCGCATCGGCGACTGCCTCATCGTCTGCGTCAACTCCGACGCCTCCGTGGGCCGCCTCAAGGGGCCCGGCAGGCCCATCAACCCGGTGGCCGACCGGATCCGCGTCCTGTCCGGACTCGGCTGTGTGGACGCCGTCGCCGTCTTCGACGAGGACACCCCCGAACCCTTGCTACGGCGGCTGCGCCCCGATGTATGGGTCAAGGGCGGCGACTACAGCGCGGACGCCCTGCCCGAGACGGCCGTACTGCGCGACTGGGGCGGCCAGGCCCTCGTCCTGCCCTACCTGGACGGCCGCTCCACCACCGAACTGGCCCGCCGGGCCGCCCTGGGTCCCCACACCCCCACACGGCCCGCCACGTCCCCCCTCCACCCCCGCCCATGACCGGCCACCCTGCCGCCGACGGCCCCGGCAGCCCTGACCATCCCGCGTCCGAGAGCCCCGGCCGCCGTGCCGCCGACCGCCCGCGGCTGGTGGTCCTGCGGGCCCTCGGACTCGGCGATCTGCTTACCGCCGTGCCCGCCCTGCGCGCGCTGCGGCGGGCCCATCCCGGCCATGAAGTGCTGCTCGTCGCGCCCGCCCGGCAGGCTCACGCCGCCGTCGCCACGGGAGCCGTCGACCGGGTGATCCCCACCTCGGCCCCCGGCCGGGCCGTCCCCGGCCGGATCGACTGGCGCGGGCCGCCGCCCGATGTCGCGGTGGACCTCCACGGCAACGGCCCGGCCAGCCACCGCCCGTTGTCCCGGCTGCGCCCGGCCCGGCTGCTCGCCTACGCCCACCCCCCGGAGCGGACCGCAGGGCCCTCGTGGCGCGAGGACGAGCACGAGCGGGACCGCTGGTGCCGCCTGCTCTCCTGGTACGGCATCCCTGCCGATCCCCAGGACCTGCGCATCCGCGTACCCGAGCGCCCCTCGCCCGCGCCGGGCGCCGTGGTGATCCACCCCGGTGCGGACGCGGCGGCGCGGCGGTGGCCGGCCGCGCGGTTCTCGGCCGTGGGCGCCGCGCTGCGCGCCACCGGCCACCGGATCGTGATCACCGCCGGCGCCGGGGAGGCCGGCCTGGCCCATGACGTGGCGCGGCGCGCCGGGCTGCCCCGGTCGGCCGTGCTGGGCGGCGACACCGACCCGCCGTTCGCCGAACTGGCCGCGCTGGTGGGCCAGGCGCGTGCGGTGATCGTCGGCGACACCGGTCTGGCGCATCTGGCGACCGCCGTGGGCACACCGTCCGTCGTCCTCTTCGGCCCGGTCGCCCCCAGGCTGTGGGGCCCGCCGCCCGGCCCGCAGCACCGGGCGCTCTGGCACCCGGACGACGATGCCGCCCGCCCGGGTGACGCCCACGGAGACGTTCCGGACGAGCGGCTGTTGCGGATCACGGTGCCAGAGGTCCTGGAGGCCCTCACCCGGCTCCCCCGCCCCGCGCGGTTCGCACTCACCGGCGCCGGAGGCTGACCCCGCACCCAACCACTGGCTACGAACCCACCACCGGCTCCGTGCACGCGTCCGTAAGGCGTCCACCGTCACTCGTGCGGGCCCGGGCCCATGCGGTCACCCCACAGAGCGCCGGGCCGTGGACACCCGCTGGGTCTCGTCCAGCAGGCGCAGCCCTCGCTCGACCCGGTTCGGTACCACGGCCCGGTCGCGGGGGACGGTGCGGGCCGGGGAGAGGGTGCGGCGGGTGGCGGAGGCGGCGTTCCCTTCGCCCTGGTCCTGGTCCTGGTCCTGGTCCTGGTTCTGGTCCTGGTCCTGGTTCTGGTCCTGGTTCTGGTCATCGGTCATGGGTGACGGCCTGCCTCTCCTCCCGCCGGGGCGCCGCGTCGTCCGTCCGCTGCCCGTCCACGCGCCGGGCGGCCTCCTCGACCCACGGCGGCAGCGGCCGGCGCTGCCACAGCGCGGCCAGCAGCCGGGCGAGCAGACCGCCCAGCGCGGCCCGCGCGACCGGGTCCCGCCCGGCCTCGGTGAGCAGCCCGGCGGTGCGCCGGGCGGCGAGCGGCAGCGGGCGGCGCAGCCAGCAGCCGATCAGCTCGTTGCGCCGCATCACGGCGGTGCGGCCCTTGCGTGGTGCGGGGGCCGGATGGTGGTGGGCGACCACCTCGGGGCAGTACGAGACGCCCCAGCCCATCGCGGCGAGGTCATAGGCGAGCAGCGTCTCCTCGCCGCCGAAGAAGATCAGCGGGTGGAAGCCGCCCGCCTCCAGGAAGGCGTCGCGGCGCACCACGGCCCCGCAGGCGAGGAAGCCGAACACCTCCGGGCCGGGAAGGTCCTCGGCCCGCCCCGCGGGGGAGGTGGCCAACATGGCGTTGAGCGGATCGGGCCGCTCCTCCGGGCCGACCCGCACCTGGGCCGCCAGCAGCCCCAGCCGTGAATGGGCGTTCAGCAGGGTGGCCGCCCGTGCCAGGGCGCCTGGCCGCCACCAGGAGTCGTCGTCGCTGAAGGCCACATAGGGGGTGCCGATGGCGCGTACACCGTCGTTGCGTGCGAGCGCGCCGCGGTTGGCCCTATGCGCCAGGACGCGAACCTGGGGAAAACGTTCGGCGACCATGGCCCGGGTGTGGTCCGTCGAGCCGTTGTCCACGACCAGGACCGGCGGCCGCTCCGGCAGGGCGGTGAGGTGCTCCAGGGCGGTGGCGAGGCTTTCGGCGCGGTCGCGGGTGGCGAGGACCACGCCGACGGCGGGGCCCGGCGCGTTCATGGCCATCAGGTACCCGGCGCCCCGGCCGCTATGCGGTACGCCGACCCGCCGGGCTCTTATGCGGTGCGCACCGGGCCGTCCATACCGCCGCGCCGCCGTCAAGAGTGATGTATGTCATGTTCGACACCGTCGTTCCGTGGGTACGGTGCTGACAGCTATCGCGCAAGAGGAGCGGCTCGTTTGTCCCTGGACCTGTCATCCGTCATAGCGGCGACCACGCATTGGCTGATCAGGGCCTATCCGTCGGCCGACGGCGCGATGAACGAGGCGCTCGCGGAGGCGCAGGCGCGGCAGGCCGTGACCGTCGCCACGTGGCTGCGCTACCCGACCACCACCGACGCCGCCCTGGTGACCATGGCGGGACCGGGCGGTTCCTACCGGCTGGACTGGCTCGTGGACGCGGAGCCGTACGAGATCCGCGGCCCCGACGGCGTCTGGCGCACCTGGGTGGACGAGGTCGTGGCGAGCTGGGCGGCGGCCCTGCTCACCTGCTCGACCCTGGCCTCCGAGGCCGTGGCGGCGGTCGCCGACTGTGAGCACGCGGCCGGGCTCCCCGGGGAGTTCCGGCGGCTCACCGAGCCCGACGCGCACGACTGGCAGGCCGCGCCGCTGATGCGTCATCCGGACCTGATGGCGTGCGTGGTGGAGCTGCACCGTGCCCAGCTGCTGGAGCGGCTGCGGCTGCTGCGCAGCGACGACCAGACGCCCACCAGCGCGGCCTGACGGCGCCAGTCCACTGCTGGCGGCCGACGGACGTCACAGCGCCTGGAGCACGCCTCGCGCGTTCACGGTGACGCGCTCGCCACGGGGGCAGTGGACCACCTCGGACGGGAAGTCCGGGTCCCGGGTCTCCGCCAGGAACGCGGAGAGCGGGGAGCTGAAGGCGGCGTAGTCGTCGTAGTGCACCGGCAGCACCCGCTCCGGCCGTACGGCCTTGACCAGACCGGCCCCCTGGAGCGCGTCCATGGTCACGATCAGCCCGCCCGGAAGCCGGGTGCCGCCCAGGTGGACCACCGCCAGATGCACATCCGGGTAGCGCCGGGCGATCTCGTGGATGCCCGGGAACATCAGCGTGTCGCCGGTGATGTACACCCGCAGCCGAGGGGGCTCCCCGGGCGCACCGAAGTCCAGCAGACTCCCCATCACCGGCGGCAGCAGCCGCTGCCACCGGCCGGGGGCGTGTCTGCCGGGCAGTGCGGTGATCCGGACCTGGCTGCGGTCGTTCACCAGGACGTGATCGTGCCAGGTGGGCAGCCCGGTCGCGCGGCTGAACCCATGGACGCCCTGAAGCCGCCGGGAGGCGTGCGGGGTGGTGATGATGGGCAGCGAGCGGTCCAGCCGCCGGCGCGCCACCCGGTCCCAGTGGTCGCCGTGCAGATGCGAGAGCACCACGGCGTCCAGGTCGGACGGGATCTCCGCGACGGTCAGCGCGGGCTCGGTCAGCCGCCGGGACATCAGCCCCTTGCCCAGATAGGCGTACTGGCCCCGGTGCAGGAAGTTGGGGTCGGTGAGCAGCGTCAGCGTGCCGTAGCGGATGAGGAGCGTGGCGTTGCCGACGAAGAGGAGCTCGGCGGCGCCGTCCGGGGGAGGAGCGGGAGGAGCCGTGTTCCGGCCAGGAGTGGGAGGAGTCATGTGCCGACCACCGCCTCCCGCGGCTCCGTCCGGCTGGGGCGGAACATCGTGGTGGTCGCGGTCTCGTGCAGCGACGCCAGCGTCGCGCGCTGCCGCCGCGCCCGGTCCAGCAGCTCGGTGAGCCGATCGGGGTCCAGCCTGGGGTTCTCGCCGGCCGCGGCCAGCAGCCCGTGCCACAGCAGCGCCTTGCCCTCCACGCCGATCCGCAGCGACTCCAGCTCGAGGACCGTGCTGAGCCCGGAGCGCCGCCGCAGCCGTCCGTTGGGCTTCAGCCGCCCGGCCTTCTCGCCCAGCCAGCCCCCGTAGACCTTGTAGCGGCGGACGGGGACCTCGAGGTCGGCCATGATGGCCAGGAGCGCCTGCCGGTCCTCCATGATCTGCACGGCGACGTCCTCCAGGTCGCCGCCGAAGGGCGCCTGCCGGTGCTCGCGGGCCGTCCGGCGGGCCAGCTGCATTCCGGCCGTCGCCCCGGCCAGGTGGTCGTTGAGGTAGATGCCGAGCATGCGGGGGGAGATCGATGTCCTGGGCTCGCTCATGATCGTCCTTTGGGATTCGGCACGGTCGTATCGGGCCGCGCACCGGTCGTACCGGGCCCGGCCGTATCGGGCCACGCGCCCACGGAGTGCCCAGCTCCGGCCGCCTCAACCAACCCCCGCGTCCTCGTCGCGGCCACCCACCGGCCGGAAGCCGAACGATCAGGCCCCCACGACCCCGTCCACGCCCTCGCGCAGGAAGTCCGCGTGCCCGTTGTGGCGGCCGTACTCCAGCAGCACGTGCACCAGCACCATCCGCAGCGACACCTCCTCGCCCCACCGGGGCTGGTGGCCCGCCAGGTCGAGCGAGTCCGCCGCCCGCTCGATCCGGCGGGAGGTCTCGACCTCCGCCTCCCAGGCCGCGAACGCCTCGGCTCCGGTCGCCTCGCTCACGTCGTACGCCGCCTGGAAGTCGATCGTGGGGGACCAGACCATCGGCGCCTCGTTGTCCTCGAACACCCGCCGGAACCAGGCCCGTTCCACCTCGGCCATGTGCCGCACCAGGCCCAGCAGCGTCAGCGTCGAGGGCGGCATCGACCGCTGCCGCAGCTCCTCGTCCGTCAGCCCCTCGCACTTCATGGCGAGCGTCGCCCGCTGGTAGTCCAGGAAGGCGCGCAGGGTTTCGCGTTCGTCGCCGAAGTGGGGTGGTTCCGGGCGGCTGTCTGCGGTCATGGTCGTTCGTCCTCCTCGTTGGCTGGGCGGGGCCCTGGGGCGCTGTGCGGCCTCATGGGACCACGGGCGTCGGGGGCCGGCCGCACCGGGGCCGTCGCCGAACCGCCGGGAAGGACTCCCCGGCCCGGAGCGGCCCCGGGCCGGGAAGGACTCCCCGGCCCGGGGCCGCTCCGGGCCGGGGAAGGTGGTCAGTCCTCGTCCTCCTCGCCCTCGAAGGCGTCGCCGATCTCGTCGACGACCTCCGCGGCGACCATTCCGCCGACGACGCCGACCGCGACACCCGCCGCGACGCCTCCGACGACCGCCGCGGTGCTCGGGCCGGAGCGCCGCCCGCCGTCGTGGTGCCCGTCGTGGTGGTCCGCGTGCCCGTGGCCGTGCCCGTGGGCGCCGTACGAGCCGTGGGCGCCGTACGAGTCGTGCGAGCCGTAAGAGCCGTAGGCGGCGCGCCGCTCGACGAGCGAGCGGATCCAGGCGTCGACCTCGGCGTTCCAGTCGCGGTGCTCGACGCCCTCATGTCCGACGGTGAAGAGCGTGAGGGCGTCCTCCCCGGAGGAGAAGAGCCCGCCGCGCTTGTCGGCCTCCAGGACGACGTCCATGCCGCCCGGGTTCGCCAGGAACGTCACCTCCAGCTCGTTGACGGCGTGGGCGTACTGGGGTGCCGGGGTGAGCTCGATCTCCTGGTAGAACGGCAGCCGCTGCCCGGTGCCGCCCACGTGTCCCAGCTCCAGATCGGCGGACTTGAAGCCGAAGCCGAGCTGCCCCAGCGCCTCCAGAACGGCCTCCTGGACCGGCAGCGGGGCCACGGTCAGCTGGTCCAGGTCGCCCTTGTCCTTCGCGCCCGCGACCTCCAGCCCGGTGCGGACGCCGAGGATGATGCCCAGCGGCTGCCCGTACAGCTCGGTGATCGGCGTCTCCCAGGGGAGGTGGGCGGTGAACGGGAGGGCGCGGTGCTCGCCCTCGGCGAGCCGGAAGCCGCCGCCGACGGTGAAGCGGTCGAAGAGGACGGCCCCCTCCCGCTCCTCGTCGCCGCGCTCGTCCTCCACCCGGGCCACGAGCTCCAGCGTGATCTGCTCGATCTCGAAGTCCGCCGTGCCGCCCCGGAGATGGACCTGACCGGTCAGCGGCCCGCCGGGGTGTACCGGGCCGGGGTCCAGCACCGTGTCCACGGTGGGTCCGCCGACACCGAGCGAGCCGAGCAGTCGTTTGAACACCATCGGGGCGTCCACTCCTTCAATGTGCGCACTGTCGCGTGCGCATGGGGGCTTCTACATGCATGTAGAAGCATAGGGGTGTGTGCCGCGCCGAGACGGCCCATCCAGGCGCGTTGACGGCGGAAGTCCGAAAATGATCACTCGCGGCGCGCCACGGGATCCCCTTCGGGCGAGGCGTCGCCGCGCAAGGTGCCGGCCACCGTGTCCGCGAAGGCCCGGGCCAGCGGCGGGAGCGCGTCCCAGCGGCGGGCCGCCCAGCCGACCGGCAGCGGCGGCAGCGCGGGGATCGGGACGAGCCGCAGCGGCCCGTCGTCCCCGGGCACCGGCAGCCCCGGCAGGGCGGGCACCACGGCGCGCCCCAGGCCGAGTTCGGCCAGCAGCAGGGCCGTGTCCCAGTCGGCGACCCCGGTGCCGGAACCGGCCCGTACGCCCAACTCGGCCAGGGCCGCGTGGAGCTGTCCGCCTGAGGTGGAGTTCGGCGGCAGCCGTACGAGGGGGATCTCGGCGAGGTCGGACACCTCCACCCGCGACCGGGCCGCGAGCGGATCCCCGGCCCGCACGGCGAGCACCCACGGCAGTTCGGCCACCGGCCGCTGCTCGACACCGCGCACCGGCCCGCCGAGGGTGATCCAGGCCAGATCCAGATTGCCGGCGATGAGCGCGCCGAGACAGCCCCGGCTGGAACTCTCGGTCTGGAACTCCAGGTTCACCTTCGGATAGCGGCGGCGGAACGAGACGATCGCCCCGGCCATGAAGTGCCGCACGGTGGTGCTGCCGGTGGTGATCCGCACCGAACCGCTCTCCCCGTGCACGAGGTCCCCCAGCCGCCGCAGCGCCAGATCGAGCCCGGCGATCCCGTCGGCGGCGGCCTCGCACAGAACGCGTCCCGCCGGAGTGGGCACGACCCCGCGTGCCTGGCGCTCCAGCAGGCTGACGCCGGTCTCGCGTTCCAGCCGCTTCACCCGCTGGCTCACCGCCGACTGTGTGCAGGTGAGCTCCCGGGCCACGGCGCTGAGGCTGCCGGCCCGGCACACGGCCACGAACACCCGCAGATCGTCCAGAGTCATAACCTCCAAGGTAGAGCTTGGAGTTGGCGAGCAATCCCCAGGATTGACTGGGGTGGCCGATGGTCGCGACGATCGTCGCAGGGCTCAGGCGGCAACCCGTACGGCGCCGGCACGAGGATCCGGACCGGGTGGGGGTGCGGTACGGGTGCCGACCTGCCAAGCACCGAAAGGACACGACCTGTGCCTGCCGCTCCCCCTCCCGCCGCCGCCGACCGGGCCGTCACCCTCCTGCGCCGCCTCGGCGCCGCGCGCATCGCCCACCCCGGCGGCAGTACCCTCCTCGCCCACCTCCAGCGCGTACGCGCCCGGCTCGCCGCCTGGGGAGCCCGCCCCGAGCTCCAACTCGCCGGGCTGTGCCACGCGTTCTACGGAACCGACGGCTTCCCCGTCACCCTGCTGCCGCTCGGCCGCCGCGGCGAACTCGTGGCGGTCATCGGCGCGGAGGCCGAAGCCATCGTGTACCTCTACGCGAGCTGTGACCGGAAGGCCACCTGCCCGGCGCTCGGCGACCCGGACGCGGTCTTCCACGACCGCTTCACCGGCCGTGCGCACACCCCCGAGCCCCGGCTGCTCCGGGACTTCGCCGAGCTGTCGGCCGCCAATGAGCTCGACCTCGCCCGCCTCGACCCCGCCCTGCGACGGCGGCGCGGCCCCGAACTCCTCGCGCTGTTCACCCGCTGCCGCCCGCTGCTCAGCCGCCCGGCCTGGCTGGACGGCCATGCGATCCTCGCGCCGTCCCCGCTCGCGCGCGACTGAAGTGCCCGCTCAGCGGGTGCGGCCCGCGGGCGCGGGTGTGATATCGCCGGGAGCGCGGAACCGCAAAACGGCGCGCCGCACCGTTCACCTTTTCGGCTCGTTCTCATCGTCGGCGCGCACCGGACGGGATTTGTGATCAAGAATTGCCGGAAGCGTTCGCGCACGGTAATAGCTTGGTCAACTCCGTGGCGAGAGGGAAACGATCTAGGAATTCCCCGTGAAGGAGATGACCGGATCAATGCCTTGACCGGAATCACGCCGAGCGCGGAAACTCAAATCGCACTCACGCATCAGGAGCCGCAAGCGACGTTCCGAACCCTGCGATACCGGTTTCGCGGGGGCGTGCGACCGGGGGAAGTACAAGGAGAAAATGTGTGCGCGGCGGGAAATCCGCCCGCGTGATCTTCACTTCCCCTCCTCATCTCTTGATGCGCTGAAGAGAATGGAGGGGGAATGCCGACGCCCGCGGGCTATCCCGGTGTCTACATCGAAGAGCTTCCCAGCAGCGTCCGTACCATCGCCTCGGTCACCACCTCGGTGACCGCCTTCGTGGGCCACACCCGGCGGGGCCCGCTGAACACCCCGGTCCGCATCACCAGCTTCGCCGACTACGAGCGCCGTTTCGGGGGGCTGACCTCGCAGAGCGCGGTCGGCTACGCGGTGCACCAGTTCTTCGGCAACGGCGGCACCGTGGCGGTCGTCGTCCGCGTGACCAAGGCCGGGACCGGCAAGGCCGCGTGCGTCACCCTCGAATCCACCGAGGGCCACAGCGAATGCCCCGTGCTGGAGGTGCACGCCAAGGAGCCCGGCCACTGGGGCTCGGGCCTGCGGCTGGCCGTCGACTACGACACCCCGTGCCCGGAGGAGACCTTCAACCTCCATGTGCTCGACGCCCGGGGCACCTCCCGCGAGTCCTTCGCCAACCTGTCCATGGACCCAGCCCACGGCCGCCACGCCGAGACCGTGGTCAACGCCGGGTCGGCGCTGATCCGGGTCAAGGCGGTCGGCGAGGGCCGGCCGGACCCCTCCGGCACGGTCTCCAAACCGTTCGCGGAGGAACTCCCCGATCTCGAGGTCGAGCTGACGGTCAAGATCGGCGAGGTGGAGCGCGCGTTCACCCTCTACGACCCGGACTGCGACGGCGAGGCTCCGTGCGACGTCACCGAGCTCGCCCTGCTCCTCGAGCGCAAGCTGCGCGCGCTGCCCGACGCCCCCGGCAAGCACGCCTTCGCGGGCACCGAGGTCACCGCGTTCGGCCGCCGCCTCCAGGTCGTGGCCGGTTCCATCGACCCCGACGACGTGGTGCGCTTCCTGGGCGAATGCGCCAATGACCTGGGCCTGGAGGCATCGGTCAACCCGCCCGTCTTCCCGCTGTCCGGCGGCGAGGACGGCGCCCCGCCCGGCCCCCGCGACCTCATCGGCAGCGAGGCGGACAAGACCGGCCTCCAGGCGCTGCGCGACATCGAGGACGTCAACCTGCTGTCGCTGCCCGAGCTCGCCGGGTACGAGTCCGTGGGCGACATGGTCACCGTGCTGTCGGCGGCCGACCGGCTGTGCCGCGAGCGGCGGATCTTCCTGCTGGTCGACGCGCCCTCGGCCTGGGGCAGTGTGGACGCGGCCCGCGCCGGGATCGGCGCCTTCGAGCCGGTCCGCAGCGACCACGCCGCGCTGTACTTCCCGCAGCTGCGGCTCACCGACCCGCTCACCGGGCGACTGCGCGCCTTCCCGCCCTCCGGGGCGCTCGCGGGCGTCATGGCCCGTACGGACGGCGAGCGCGGCGTGTGGAAGGCCCCGGCCGGGACCGAGGCCCGGCTGGCCGGGGTGTACTCACTCGCCGTCCAGCTGACCGACCGCGAGAACGGGCTGCTCAACCCGCTGGGCATCAACTGCCTGCGCACATTCCCGGTGGTGGGCCCGCTGGTCTGGGGCGCCCGCACGCTGAAGGGCGCCGACGCGCTCGACAGTGAGTGGAAGTACGTACCGGTACGGCGGCTGGCGCTGCATATCGAGGAGAGCCTGCGCCGCGGACTGCAATGGGTCGTTTTCGAACCCAATACGGAGCAGTTGTGGCAGCAGATCCGGCTGAACGCTTCCGGCTATCTCCACACGCTGTTCGAGAAGGGCGCGTTCAAGGGCGGCACTCCGCGTCAGGCGTACTTCGTCAAGTGCGACAAGGACACCACGACGGACGAGGACATCGCCAACGGCATCGTGAATGTCGTGGTCGGTATTGCGCCGGTCAAGCCCGCGGAGTTCGTGATCGTCAAGATCCAGCAGATGGCCGGACAGTTCGAGATTTAGGAATGTGATGGCTGAGTTCCAGGTCAACGCCCATCGCTTCGACCCGTACAAGAACTTCAAGTTTCTGGTCCTCTGGGACGGTCGTACGGTCGCGGGCATCAGCAAGATCAGTCCGCTCAAGCGCACCACCGAGGTCGTCAAGCACCGCAATGGCGGCGACCCCAGCTCACCCCGCAAGTCCCCGGGCCGGTCCGAGTTCGAGGGGATCACCCTGGAGCGCGGTGTCACCCACGACCCGGAGTTCGACCGCTGGGCCAACAAGGTCTGGCAGGTCGGCGCGGGGCTCGGCGCCGAGGTCTCGCTCGCCGACTTCCGCAAGGACATCGTCATCCAGGTCCTCAACGAGGCGGGCCAGGTGGCCGTCTCGCACAAGCTCTACCGGACCTGGCCGAGCGAGTACCAGGTGCTCGGCGAGCTGGACGCCAACGCCAACGCGGTCGCGATCCAGAGCCTGAAGCTGGAATGCGAGGGCTGGGAGCGGGACTACGAGGTGCCGGAGCCGGAAGAGCCCTCGTTCACGCATCCCGCGTAAGCGGGGGACGGGGACGGGGACGGGGCGCGGGAGGGCGGCGTCATCGGGACGGTGGCGTCATCGATGGTGGCGAGTGTCATCGACGGCGGCGAGTGTCGCGACGGCCGCGAGTGTCGCGACGGCGGCGAGCGTCGCGACGCGGCGGCGGCCACGGGTACGGGGACGGGAACGGCACGGTACGGGGAGCGGACGGCCTGAGAAATGGGGAACACGGGGCCCGCGGAGCTGCTGGCCATCTGGGAGGCGGGGCTGGCGCACCACGGCCCCGGCCGCGCCCTGCTGCTGCACCGGGCAGCCCGCCCGGAGTCCGGGGCGGACGAGCTGCTGTCGCTGCCGGTGGGCGAGCGCGAGGCGGATCTGTACGCCCTGCGGCGTGCGCTTTTCGGCGAGCGGATGCAGATCCGGGCCGAGTGCGACGCGTGCGGCGAGGCCATGGAGTTCGACCTCGACGCACGCGACCTGGGCGTGCGCCCGGGGGAGCAGGACGGCCCGCTCCGGGTGGAGGAGGGCGAGTGGACGGTCGAGTTCCGGCTGCCCACCGTCGCCGACCTGGAGGCCGCCGCACGGGCGGCGGCGGAAGCGGGCGGGGCCTCGGGGGCGAACGGGAACGTGGCCGTGGGCGCCGACTCGGGCGTGGGCGTGGGGGCGAACGGGAACGTGGGCGCGGACCTGAACTCGGGCGTGGGCGCGAATGGGAACGTGGACTCGAGCGTGGGCGTGGGCGTCGGCGCGAACGGGAACGTGGGCGCGGACTCCGACGTGGACGCGGCCTCGGAATCGTACGGCGGCGAGGCCGAGCGCGAGCCCACCGCCGCCGCCCGCGCCCGCCGGGCCCTGATCGCCCGCTGCATCGTCTCCGTGCACCGTTCGGGGCGGCCCGTGCCCGCCGACCGCCTCCCCGCGGCCGAACTGCCGGAGCCGGTGCAGCGGCGCCTCGCCGAGGCCGCCGAGCGCGCCGACCCGGCGGCCGATGTGACGCTCAACGTCGCCTGCCCCGAATGCGGCGAGGCCACCCGGGCCGAGCTGGATATCGCCTCCTACCTCTGGGCCGAACTCGACCACTGGGCACGGGACCTGCTCCTCGATGTCCACCTGCTCGCCACCGCATACGGCTGGAGCGAGCCTCAGATCCTGGCGCTCAGCCCGCTGCGGCGCCGTTACTACCTGGAGCTGTGCGCAGATGGCTGACTACTTCGACCGGCTGCTCGCGCGGCACGCCCCCGTCCCCGTACCCGGGCGGGCGGCGGGCGGCGGCGCCGGCGAGCGCCCGGTCCGGGTACGGCCGCGGCTGCCGGGCCCGTACGAGCGGATCGAGGCGCTGCGGGGGGAATCACCGCTGCCGGAGGAGCCCGCACCGGCCCGGGTGGCCCCGCCACCGGTGGCCGACCGCTACCAGGAGGTGGTCCGGCACGAGCACGAGGTCAGGACCGACCGGCACACCGTCGTACGCGCGGAGTCCTCACCGTACGAGGACGTGGAGCGGTACGCCGAACCCCCGGCCCCGGCACCGCTGTTGCTCCCCAGCACACAGCTCACCGCCGGACCGAACCCGGTCGTCCCCGACGCCCGGGCGCCACGGCGGGGCACCACGGCGTCCCCGGCACCCGACGCCACACCGGCCGAGGCGGGATCCCGGCCCGGGCCGCCGTCCGCGGACGTGTGGTCCGCGGTGGCCGCCGCGCCGCTGCCGCCCCGCACGGCCGACGCCGCCCCGGGC
>NZ_BAAAIF010000125.1:0-14779 GCF_039525925.1 Streptomyces javensis
CCCGCCCCGGCCCCGCAGGCCCCGAGCGCCCCGGCGCCGCAGGCCGTCACCCCGGAGCCGGTCGCCCCCGAGCCGGTCCCGGCCGCTCCGGCGCCCGCGCCGGCTCCGGCCGCCACCATCCCGGCTCCCGCGGCCCCCGAGGCCGAGGGCGCCTACGTCACCCCGCTGGTGCGCAAGCTCGCCGCCGAGAACAACGTGGACCTGTCCACGGTCAAGGGCACCGGCGTCGGCGGCCGCATCCGCAAGCAGGACGTCATCGCCGCCGCGGAGGCCGCCAAGGCCGCCCAGGCCCAGGCGCCGGCCGCCGCCGCGCCGAAGGCCGCCCCGCAGGAGGTGTCCCCGCTGCGCGGCCAGACCATCAAGATGCCGCGGATGCGCAAGGTCATCGGCGACAACATGATGAAGGCCCTGCACAGCCAGGCCCAGCTGACCAGCGTGGTCGAGGTGGACGTCACCAAGGTCATGCGGCTGCGCGCCCGGGCCAAGGAGGCGTTCGCCCAGCGCGAGGGCGTCAAGCTCTCTCCGATGCCGTTCTTCGTGAAGGCCGCCGTCCAGGCGCTGAAGGCCCACCCGGCCATCAACGCCCGGATCAACGAGGACGACAACACCATCACGTACTTCGACGTGGAGAACGTCGGTATCGCGGTGGACGCCGAGAAGGGCCTGATGACCCCGGTCATCAAGAACGCCGGCGACCTCAACATCGCCGGTCTGTCCAAGAAGACGGCGGAGCTGGCGGGCAAGGTCCGCTCCAACAAGATCACCCCGGACGAGGTGTCCGGCGCCACCTTCACGATCAGCAACACCGGCTCGCGCGGTGCGCTGTTCGACACGATCATCGTGCCCCCGAACCAGGTCGCCATCCTGGGCATCGGCGCGACCGTCAAGCGCCCGGTGGTCATCGACCACCCGGAGCTGGGCGAGACCATCGCGGTGCGCGACATGACCTACGTGGCGCTCTCCTACGACCACCGCCTGGTGGACGGTGCCGACGCGGCCCGTTACCTGACGGCGGTCAAGGAGATCCTGGAGGCCGGCGAGTTCGAGGTGGACCTCGGGCTCTGATCCGCACCTCGGTTTCCCTGCCGCGCCCCGCACGGGCTTCCCGTGCGGGGCGCGGTTTTCATTACCGCGGTGCCGGGATAATGGCAGCTGTTCACCGCTGGTTCTAAGGAGTCCCCCATGGCCGCGCCCGTCGTCCACTCGCTGCGCGAGCAGATCCGCGAGCACATCGTGGAGGGCATCGTCAGCGGCCGCTGGAAGCCGGGCGAGCGGATCGTGGAGCGCCGGATCGCCACGGAGCTCGAGGTCAGCCAGACGCCCGTACGGGAGGCGCTGCGGGAGCTGGAGTCGCTGCGGCTGATCGAGTCGGCGCCGAACAAGGGCGTCCGGGTGCGGAATCTGACCGCCGCCGACCTGGAGGAGATCTATCCGGTGCGGGCCGGGCTCGAGCAGATCGCGGCGGAGCTGGCCGCGCCCGTGCTGGCGGAGGACACCTCAGCGCTGGAGCCCGAAGTGCGGGCGCTGTACGAGGCGGACCGCACGGCCGACGGGGAGGCGCAGGTCCGGCACACCGTGGCGTTCCACCGGGAGCTGGTGCGGGCGTCGGGCAACAGCGTGCTGCTGCACACCTGGGAGTCGCTGGGCATCGAGATCTGGACGACGCTGTCGATCCGCTGGCTGGGCACCGTCCAGCAGTCGTACGCCGAGGAGCACCAGGCGGTGGTGGACGCCTTCAGGCGGCGGGACCCACGGGTCGGCGAACTGGTCAAGGAGCATGTGCTCGGCTGTGCACCGCGTGCCTAGTTTCGCGGCACGGAATGCCAATTTCGGCTTACGGAGCACTTTTTCCTTGGCAGCGCTTTGATCGATCATCGATCAGTCTTACCGTTACTTCCATGACCGATCTCGCACGCACGCAGCCGAGTGCGCTCGACCAGCTCCCCGACCGTGACCCCGAGGAGACCGCCGAGTGGGGCGCCTCCCTGGACGCGGTCACCCGGGCCGCCGGGTCGCACCGCGCCTCGTACCTCATGCGCCGCACCCTGGAGCGCGCCGAGAGCGCCGGGCTCGCGCTGCCGCCCCTGCTGGAGTCGGACTACCTCAACACCATTCCGACCGCCGCCGAGCCCGCGTTCCCGGGCGACGAGGCCATGGAGCACCGCATCACCGCCTGGAACCGGTGGAACGCGGCGGCGATGGTCACCCGCGGCAGCCGTGACGGCCTCGGCGGTCACATCGCCACCTTCGCCTCCGCCGCCTGGCTCTACGAGACGGGCTTCCAGCACTTCTTCCGGGGCAAGGAGGCAGGGGGCACCTCCCGGTCGAAGACTGGGGGAGGGTCCGGTGACCAGCTCTACATCCAGGGCCACGCCTCCCCCGGCATCTACGCCCGCGCGTTCCTCGACGGGCGGCTGACCGAGCACCACCTGGACCACTTCCGCCGCGAGGCGGGTGGCGACGGTCTGCCGTCCTATCCGCATCCGCGCCGGCTGCCGTGGCTGTGGGAGTTCCCCACCGTCTCGATGGGGCTCGGCCCGATCTCCGCGATCTACCAGGCCCGCTTCAACCGCTATCTGGCGGCGCGCGGCATCAAGGACACCGCGAACTCCCACGTATGGGCGTTCCTCGGCGACGGCGAGATGGACGAGCCGGAGTCGACGGCCGCGCTCGCCCTGGCGGGGCGCGAGGGCCTGGACAACCTCACCTTCGTCATCAACTGCAACCTCCAGCGCCTCGACGGCCCGGTGCGGGCCAACTTCAAGATCGTGCAGGAGCTGGAGGCCCAGTTCCGCGCGGCGGGCTGGAACGTGGTCAAGTCGCTGTGGGGCTCCGCCTGGGACGAGCTGTTCGCGCTGGACACCTCGGGCGCGCTGGCCCGCCGGCTGCGCGAGGTCCCGGACGGCCAGTTCCAGACGTACGCGACCCGCGACGCGGCCTACATCCGTGAGCACTTCTTCGGGGCCGAGCCGGAGCTGGCCCGGCTGGCGCAGGGGCTCACCGACGCCAAGCTCACCGAGTGCTTCCACACCTCGCGCGCGGGCCATGAGCCCCGCAAGGTGTACGCGGCCTACCGCGCGGCCGTGGAGCACAAGGGCGCCCCGACCGTCGTACTCGCCCAGACCGTCAAGGGCTGGACGCTGGGGCCCGGCTTCGAGTCGCGCAACGCCAACCACCAGATGAAGAAGCTGACGGGCAAGGAGTTCCGCGCCATGCGGGACCTCCTCGAACTCCCCATCCCGGACAGCAAGCTGGACGACGGCCTCGTCCCCTACGTCCACCCCGGCCCCGACTCCCCCGAGGTCCGCTACCTCCAGGAGCGCCGCGCGGCCCTCGGCGGCCCCGCCCCGGCCCGCAAGGTCCACGCGGTGGCCCTGCCCGAGCCGTCCGCGAAGCCGTTCGAGGCGCTCGCCAAGGGCTCCGGCAGCCAGGAGATCGCCACCACCATGGCCTTCGTCCGGCTGGTCAAGGACCTGATGCGGGACAAGGAGACCGGGAAGCGCTGGGTGCCGATCGTGCCGGACGAGGCGCGGACCTTCGGCATGGAGTCGCTCTTCCCCACCGCAGGGATCTACTCCCCGCTCGGCCAGACCTACGACCCGGTCGACCGTGATCAGCTCCTGTACTACAAGGAAGCGCAGAACGGTCAGATCCTCAACGAGGGGATCACCGAGGCCGGTTCGATGGCCGACTTCACCGCCGCCGCGACGTCGTACGCGACCCACGGCGAGCCGATGATCCCCTTCTACATCTTCTACTCGATGTTCGGCTGGCAGCGCACCGCCGACCAGATGTGGGCGCTGGCCGACCAGCTCGGCCGCGGCTTCCTCATCGGCGCCACCGCCGGCCGTACGACGATGACCGGCGAGGGCCTCCAGCACGCCGACGGCCACTCCCCGCTGATCGCCTCCACCAACCCGGCGGCGCTCACCTACGACCCGGCGTTCGCCTACGAGGTGGGCGCGATCGTGCGGGAGGGTCTGCGGCGGATGTACGGCCCCGAGGCCGAGGACGTCTTCTACTACCTGACGGTCTACAACGAGCCCAAGGTCCAGCCTGCGATCCCTGAGGGCGAAGGCGTCGAGGAGGGCATCCTCAAGGGCCTGTACCGCTACAAGGAGGCCACGGCCCCGGCCGAGGACTCCCCCCGTATCCAGCTCCTCGCCTCCGGCACCGCCGTCCACTGGGCGCTGGAGGCCCAGAAACTCCTCGCCGACGACTGGGGCGTGGCCGCCGACGTGTGGTCCGCCACCTCCTGGAGCGAGCTGCGCCGCGACGCCCTGTCCTGTGACGCGGCGCAGCTCAAGGGCGAAGACCGGGTCCCGTACGTCACCCGTGCCCTGGCAGGCGCACCGGGCCCGGTCCTCGCCGTCAGCGACTGGATGCGTGCCGTCCCCGATCAGATCAGCCAGTGGGTCGAGCAGGACTGGTACTCGCTGGGCACGGACGGCTTCGGCCTCTCCGACACCCGCGAGGCCGCCCGCCGCCACTTCGGCGTGGACGCCCCGGCCATCGTGATGGCCGCCCTGTCCCGCCTCGCCCGCCAGGGTGCGGTCCGCGCCACGGCCCCCAAGGAGGCGGCGGAGCGGTACGGCATCTGACGGCAGCGTCCCCGGAGGGCACGGCATCATGGGGCCGTGCGTGCTGCCCGGCTCATCAAGATGGTGCTTCTGCTCCAGGCTCGGCCCTCGATCACGGGGGCCGAGCTGGCGCGGGAGCTGGAGGTTTCCGAGCGGACCGTGACGCGGGACGCCGCCGCGCTGTCCGAGGCGGGGATTCCGGTCTACGCGGACCGGGGCCGGGCCGGGGGCTACCGGCTCATCGGGGGCTACCGCACCCGGCTGACCGGCCTCGGGCGGACCGAGGCCGAGGCGCTGTTCCTGTCCGGTGTGCCGTCCGCGCTGCGCGAGATGGGGCTCGCGGACGCCGCCTCCGCCGCCCGGCTGAAGGTGTCCGCCGCACTGCTCCCGGAGCTGCGGGACGCCTCCCACACGGTGGCCCAGCGGTTCCACCTCGACGCCCCGGGCTGGTGGCGGGAGCCGGAGGCGCCGGAGCTGCTGCCGGGCATCGCCGACGCGGTCTGGGACGATCTGCGGATCGCGGTCCGCTACCGGCGCCGGGACGCGGAGGTCAGGCGGGAGCTGGAGCCGTACGGGCTCGTGCTCAAGGCGGGCGTCTGGTATCTCGCGGCCCGTGCGGAGGGCGGCTTCCGGGTGTACCGGGTGGATCGTTTCGCCGCCGTGGAACCGACCGGCGCCCGCTTCGCCCGGGACGGGGAGTTCGACCTGCCCGCCTTCTGGGCGGAGCGGGCCGAGCAGTTCGCCCGCTCGATCCTGCGGGAGCGGGCCGTCGTACGGCTGACCCCGGCCGGGGCCCGGCGGCTGCCGCACGTCACGGACCGGGTGGCGGCCGAGGAGGCCGTACGCGAGGCCGGGGAGCCCGACGGGCAGGGGCGGCTCACCGTCACCCTGCCCGTCGAGTCGTACGAGGTCGCACTCGCCCAGCTGCTCGGGCTCGGCCCGGACGCGGAGGTGCTGGGGCCGCCGGAGCTGCGCGAGCTCTTCGTGGAGGCGGCGCGCCGTACGGCGGAGCTGTACCGGTGACCGTGCGGTGTCACCGGTAGTCGGCCGCCGTGCCCTCCTTACCGCCGAAGACGACGTCCCGGAAGTATCCGAAGACATCCGGCCGCGAGCCGTCCAGATCGGTGAAGCCGTAGACCTTGGCCAGCTCCCCGCTGAAGACGGACTCGCCGTTCCACCGCGCCCGGTCCGGGTCGGCGGCGAGCGCGGCGACCGCGCGCCCGACGAAGTGCGGTGACTCGGCGATGGCGAAGTGCGGCTCGTTCTCCACCGCGTCCCGCCAGTTCTCCTCCGTCACCCCGAAGTGGTCCAGCATCTGCTCGGAGCGCAGAAAGCCCGGCGAGACGCTGACCGCCGTGGCGTCGAACTCCTTCAGCTCCTCCGCGAGCCCGAAGGCGGTGCGGATCGGGGCGTTCTTGGCGAGGTCGTAGAAGAGGTTCTCGCGGTAGGTCCTGTTGAACTCCGCGTTGCCGTCGGTCACCTCGACCACCAGCCCGCCCGGGTGCCGGATCAGCAGCGGCAGCGCGTAGTAGCTGGTGATCAGGTGGGTCTCGACGCCGAGCCGGAGCATCCGCAGCCCGCCCGCCAGGCTCGTCTCCCAGCTCTTCTTGCCGAACTCGATCAGGGCCTCACCGCCCCATACGTCGTTGACCAGGACGTCCAACCGGCCCTGCTCCCGGTCGATCCGCTCCACCAGCGCCCGGACCTGCTCGGGCTCGAGGTGGTCCGTCGGCACCGCGATGCCCGTGCCGCCCGCGGCCGTGATCAGCTCCGCCGTCTGCTCGATGGTCTCGGTGGCCCGCCCCACCTCGCTGATCCGATCCCGGGTGGTGCGCCCCGTCGCGTAGACGGTGGCCCCGGCCGCCCCCAGCTCGACGGCCATCGCCCGGCCCGCGCCGCGCGTCGCCCCCGCGACGAGCGCGACCCGGCCCGCCAGTGCGCCCTGTGTGCTCACGTCCAATACGTCCTCTCGGTGTGAATGCCGTGTTGGGTGACGTGGTCGGCCCGGGTCGGCCCGGTCGGCCACGGGTCGACCTTCGCAGGGATACCCGACATCCGCTGTCCGGTATTGCGCGGCATCCGCATCCGGCACGTTCCGCGTGCGGGGCTGCGCGGGAGGGCCGATCCTGGTCCCGTGATGATGGACGAGACGGAGTTCTGGGGGCTGGTCGACAGCGCTCGGGAGGCCGCGGACGGCGACCCCGAGGACCAGTCCGACCTGCTCGTCGAGCAGCTGTCACAGCTCGACCCCGACGCGGTGCTGGACTTCGCCCGGCACTTCGAGGCCCGCTCCAACCGGGCGTACCGCTGGGATGTGTGGGGCGCCGCCTGGGTGCTGCTCGGCGGGGTCAGCGACGACGCCTTCGAGGCGTTCCGCTACTGGCTGATCGGCCAGGGCCGGGAGATCTTCGAGGGCGCGCTGCACGATCCGGACGCGCTCGCCGATCTGCTCGAGGACTTCGACGAGCAGGTGGACGGCGACTGCGAGGACCTGGGGTACGCGGCGGACGAGGCGTACGAGCGGCTGACCGGTGCGCCCCTGCCGGAGCTGGGGCTCTCGCCCACGCCCCGGGAACCGATCGGGGAGCCCCTCGACTTCGAGAGCGAGGCGGTGCTGGCGGAGCGGTATCCGCGGCTGTGGGAGCGGTTCAGGGCCTGACTGCCCGGTCGCCTGACTGCCCGGTCGCCTGACTGCCTGGTCGCCTGACTGCCTGGTCGCCTGGCTACCCGGTCGCCTGGCTGCCCGGTTGCCCGGGGCTCGCGCCTCAGCCGTCCAGCGGGCGCCCCATCATCACATCGTCCACGTACTCCCCCTCCAGCAGGAACTCCCCCGGCAGCACGCCCTCCACCGCGAACCCCTCCGACGCGTACAGCCGCCGAGCGGGCGTGTTGTGGCCCAGCACCCGCAGGGTCATACGGGTCGCGCCCTGCCGTCGCGCCTCCTGGTACGCGGCGCCGAGCAGCGCCCGCGCCACGCCCCTCCCCCGCACCCGCTCGTCCACCGCGAGCCCCTGGATCTGGCGGACATGGGCGTTGCAGGCCAGCGGGGTCGGCGGCACAAGCCGTAGGTAGCCGACGGGAGACCCGGCGAGCTCGGCCACGAGGATGTGCTCGACGCGGTTGTGGAGGGTGAAGAAGGGGTCGTACGGCGGTTGGGGCTTCGGCTGTACGGCGTGCAGGGGCGACCAGGTACGGCGGTCGAGATCGGCCAGCGCCGTGTCGTCGGCGAGCACGGCGGGTCGGATGATCAGCTCGGGCCGCTCGGCCCGACCGGGTGGTGGGGACGGTCGGGGCAGGTCGTAGGGCTGGGGCATGCGGATCACTGTGCCACGCCCACCCGTTGTCCGACATCCCTCCCGTGATCGAGGGCAGGATGGGGCCATGCGTATCGCGGTCACCGGTTCCTCCGGGCTCATCGGCACGGCACTCGTCCGCTCGCTGCGCGAGGACGGCCACCAGGTGGTGCGTCTGGTGCGGCGTCCCTCGCGCGCGGAGGACGAGGTGGAGTGGGACCCGCGGCGGCAATGGGTGGACACCTGCGGGCTGATGGGCTGTGCGGCCGTGGTCCATCTCGCGGGCGCGGGCGTCGGCGACCGGCGCTGGACCGACGCGTACAAGAAGGAGATCCGGGACAGCCGGGTGCTGGGCACCGCCGCCATCGCCGAGGCGATCGCCTCGCTGGACACCCCGCCGCGGGTGCTGGTGAGCGGGAGCGCGGTGGGGTTCTACGGTGACACCGGGGAGCGCGCGGTCGATGAGAGTGCGTCCCCTGGCCACGGTTTCCTTCCGGATCTCTGCCAGGACTGGGAGGAGGCGGCGACCGCGGCGCAGGAGGCGGGCGTCCGTACGGTCTTCGCCCGGACCGGTCTGGTGGTCTCCGCCGAGGGCGGGGCGTGGGGGAAGCTCTTCCCCCTGTTCAAGCTGGGGCTCGGCGGGCGGATGGGCAGCGGCCGGCAGTACTGGAGCTTCATCGCGCTGCGGGACCATGTCGCCGCGCTGCGCCATATCCTCGACACGCCCGAGCTCACCGGGCCGGTCAACCTCACCGCGCCGACACCGGTGACCAACCGCGAGATCACGGCCGCCATGGGCCGGGTGCTGGGCCGCCCCACGCTCCTCTCGGTGCCCGCGCCCGCGCTGCGGGTCGCCCTGGGCGAGATGTCGGGGGACGTCCTCGGCAGCGTCCGGGCCGTTCCCCGCCGCCTCCTGGACTCCGGCTTCACCTTCGCCTGCCCGCATGTGGAAGAGGCGATCAAGGCGGCGCTCGGGTAAGGGAGTTGGGCGCTCCGCGCCCCCTCCGCTCTCCTCCGCGCTCTCTCCTCCCCCGGTCGTGGACCCTTCGACGGCGGTCTGCGACTGGTGTGCGACCGGTGTGCGCCCGTGCCCGGTCGATGCGCGTCTGGCATCGACCGTTTTTGTCCGTACTGTCAAGACCGTCTCGCCGAGCCGTCTCGCGGGACCCACGCATCCGGACCGCCGGTCGGGGCAGCAGCCCCCATGACGGACGCACCGACCTCGGGGAGGACACGTGCTCAAGCGCGCGCACCGCACGGACGTCGTCATCGTCGGCGCCGGGCTCGCGGGGCTGGCCGCGGCCCATCGGCTGACCGGCGCGGGAGTCCCGGTCACGGTGCTCGAGGCCGCGCCCCACGTGGGCGGACGGATGACCACCGAGACCATGGAGGGCTTCCGGCTGGACCGCACCGGCCATCTGATGAACACCTCGTTCCCGGAGTTGCGGCGCACTCCGGGGCTCGGCGCCCTCGCCCTGCGCCCCTTCGCCCAGGGGGTGCTGGTCCACAGCGAGGGCCGTACGCACCGGGTGGACACGCCCCGGAGCATGAGGGGCGCATTCACCACGGCACGCGCCCTCGCGAACGCCGCCCGCGCGCCGCTCGGCAGCGGGCTCGATCAGGCCCGACTCGGTGCCGCGCTCGGCAGACTCGCCGCCCTGCCCGCGGACCGCCTGCTCGCCCGCCCCGACCGGCCGGTCTCCGAGACCCTGGGGGGGCGGGGCCTACCTGCTCGTACGGTCGAGGGGGTGCTGCGTCCGCTGCTCGTCTCACTGCTGAGCGACCCGGACCTCACCACTTCCAGCCGCTGCGCCGACCTGGCGCTGCGCGGTTACGCACGCGGCCGCCTCTGCCTCCCGGCGGGCGGCGCGTCCACCGTCCCCGAACTGCTCGCGGCCGCGCTGCCGCCGGGGACGGTCCGTACGGGCGTCCGGGCCGTATCGGCCTCCACCACCGCCGTGGCCACCGCCGAACACGGCGAGTTCGGCTGCCGCGCGGTGCTGGTGGCCACCGGGGCGCACGACGCGGCCGGGCTGCTGCCCGGGCTGCGGGTACCGGCCTTCCACCCGGTCACGGTGGTGCACCACACCGCCGACCGGCCGCCGCTGCGCGAGCCCGCGCTGATCCTCGCGGCGAGTGGCGGGGGCCCGGTCGCCCACACCATGGTGGCCAGCGAGGTGGACCCCTCGCGCACCCCGCCCGGCCGGGTGCTGATCACCTCCACGGTGCTGGGCACCTCCGCCGCGCTGCCGACCGCCGAGCTCGACCGGGCCGTCCGGGCCCAACTGGCGGCGGTGTACGGGACGTCGACGGCGGACTGGGAGCTGCTGGCCGCCCACCACGACCCGTACGCCGTCCCGGCCATGCCCGCACCCCACGACCCGCGCCGCCCGGTGCGGCTGCTGTCCGGGCTGTACGTCTGCGGCGACCACCGCGACTCCAGCACGGTCCAGGGCGCCCTGGCCTCCGGCCGCCGAGCCGCCCGAGCCGTCCTCAGCGACTTCGGCGCCCCACCGGACTCGGGCTCCGACACGAACCCGGGCACCCTGCCCGCGGCGGCGGCCTGACGCGAGGTCCTCGCGGGGCTCACCGCCGGGGTCAGGCTCTCGTTACGGCCCGCGGCCGGGGAAGACCGGCACGCGCCGTGGCGGCCTGCCCCGCACGGTGCGCCCGCGGGGGCTCCGGCTCGCGCCCGCACGGCGCGCCCGGCCTCGGTCCCCGCCAAGGGCCGGGCCCGGCCCGAGTTCCGGCACCGGCCCATCCCGCCGTGGCACCTGCGGCACGCCCGTGGGTGCTCAGCAGGACCAACCCGCCGTGTCTGCGCGTCAAGACGCATCCGTGGTGCGGGCGGCGGGCCCGGACAGGGCCGCCAGGATCGCGCCGCATACGAAGCATCCGGCCGCGATCACGGCGGACAGCCGCATCCCGGCGTAGAAGGCGGAGCTCGCGGACGCCGCCGCGAGGGTTCCGAACAGGGCCACGCCGATGGCGCTGCCCAGCTGCCGCGCCGCGTTGAACGCCCCCGACGCCGCGCCGCGCACCTCGTGCGGCGCGGCCTCCATCGCGGCGATCGTCGCCGACGGCATGGTGAACGAGGTGCCGAACCCGGTCAGCAGCAGCGGCACGACCAGCAGCGCGTACGGCGTGTGCGGTCCCACGGCCGCCCAGCCGAGCAGCCCCACGGCCCCGGTCAGCAGCCCGGCCACGGCCGGGATATGGGTGCCGACGCGCGCCGCGACCCGCCCGGACAGCGGCGAGGCGGCCGCCACCAGCGCGCCCATCGGCAGCAGCGCCAGACCGGTGGCGAGCGGGTCCCAGCCCCGGTGGCGCTGGAAGTAGAGGGTGGTGAGGAAGAGCAGCCCGTAGAAGCCGAGGTTGAGCAGCACCCCCACGGCCAGCGCGGCCGGGAACCGGAAACCGGTCAGCAGGCGGGGCGGCAGCGCGGGCGCCGCCGCACGCCGCTCCAGCCACAGGAACAGCGCCCCCGCGAGCGGCGCGGCCGCCAGCGCGCCGAGCACCAGCGGATCGGTCCAGCCGCGCCCGCCCGCCTCGTTCAGCCCGGCCGTCAGGGCGGCCACCGCGCCGACGCCGGTGAGCTGGGCGACGAGGTCCAGTGGCGGACGCTCGCCGCGCGGGCGGGTGGCGGGCACATGGCGGGCGGTGAGCCAGATGGCGAGCGCGCCGAGCGGGATGTTGACGAGGAACACGGTCCGCCACCCCACGCCCCACACCAGCACTCCACCGAGCACCGGACCGGCCGCGGCGGCGACCCCCGCGATCCCGCCCCACACCCCGAACGCCCGGGCCCGCGCACCGGGTTCGGGGTGCAGCGCCCCGAGCAGCGCGAGCGAGGCGGGCACCATGGTCGCCGCCCCGGCCCCCTGCGCCAGCCGCGCGCCGACCAGAAAGCCGGCGCCGGGCGCGAGCGCGCACGCGGCGGAGGCCACCGTGAACAGCCCGAGCCCGGCGAGGAACACCCGCCGATGGCCCAGCCGGTCCCCCAGCCCACCGCAGAGCAGCAGCAGCCCGGCGAAGACGAGCGTGTAGCCGTCCACGATCCACTGGAGCGCCGCCTGCCCGGCCCCCAGCCCGGCCCCGATGCGGGGCACGGCCACATTGACGACGGTGACGTCGAGGATGACCAGGAAGTAGCCCAGGCAGATGGCGAGCAGCGGGCCCTTCCGCACGGCACCCGCCACGGGCGGGTCCGAGGAGCGCGGAGGCCGGTGTGTGGAGCGGTACGTCCTCATGCCTCCAGCCTCACTCCTGATCCCTTCGGTGCCGGCCGAACCATGGCGCGCCCACACTTCGGCCGTCGCCGAAGCGACCCCGCCCTACGCTGGAACCATGGCCACCACCACGGATGCCCGTGACGCCGACATCGCTCGCGCGGCCGCGGCGATCGCCGACCCGTCCCGCGCCCGCGTTCTGCGGGCGCTGCTGGAGGGGCGTGCGCTGCCCGCCAGCGTGCTGGCGAGTGAGGCCGGGGTCAGCGCGTCCACGGTGAGTGGGCATCTGGCCAAGTTGCTGGAGGCCGGGGTGGTGCGGGTCGAGCGGCATGGGCGGCACCGGTACTACCGGCTGACCGGCCCCGCCGTCGGCGAGGCGCTCGAGGCGCTGGCCAGGATCGCCCCGCCGCTGCCCGTCACCTCGCTGCGGCAGAGCACCCACGCACACGCCCTGCGCCGGGCGCGCACCTGCTACGACCATGTCGCGGGCGCCCTCGGGGTGGCCCTGATGGCGGCGCTGCTGGAGCGCGGGGTCCTGGAGGGCGGCGACGGGCGCTTCCACCCCGAGACGGCGGAGGGCGACCGGCTCTCGGCCCCGGGCAAGGACACCACGTACCGGCTGACGGCCCCGGGGCGCGCGGAGCTGGCGGCGTTCGGCGTGGACGCGGACGAGCTCGCCGGGCGCCGCCAGCTGATCCGCTACTGCGTGGACTGGACCGAGCAGCGCCACCACCTCGCCGGAGCGCTGGGAGCCGCCCTGACGGACCGGCTCTTCGCGCTGGACTGGATCCGCCGTGGCAGCCGCCGCCGCGTGATCAACCTGACCGACGCGGGTCGCACCGGCCTGGAGCGCACCTTCGGCGTCGCGCTGGACGCCTGAACGGCGGCAGACCCCAGACACCGGAGCGGCGACAGGCCCCTAGGGTCTGGGCGGCGACAGGCCCCTGACCCCTCGGCGGCGACAGGCCCCTGACGCCTGGGCGCGGCGGGCCCCCGACGCAGGAGCGGCCGACAAACCCCTAGCGCCCGAGCGGCGTCAGACCCCAGACGCCTGGGCGGCGGCAGACCCCCGACGCAGGAGCGGCCGACAAACCCCTAGCGCCCGAGCGGCGACAGGCCCCCGCCGCCTGGGCGGCGGCAGACCCCCGACGCAGGAGCGGCCGACAAGCCCCTAGCGCCCGAACGGCGGCAGCCCCCCGACGCCTGGGCGCGGCAGACCCCCGACGCCTGGGCGGCGGCCGACAAGCCCCCGACGCAGGAGCGGCCGACAAACCCCTAGCGCCCGAGCGGCGGCAGCCCCCCGACGCCTGGGCGCGGCAGACCCCCGACGCAGGAGCGGCCGACAAGCCCCTAGCGCCCGAACGGCGGCAGCCCCCCGACGCCTGGGCGCGGCAGACCCCTGACGCCTGGGCGGCGGCAGACCCCCGACGCAGGAGCGGCCGACAAGCCCCCAGCGCCCGAACGGCGGTAGCCCCGACGCCCGAGCGGCGGCAGACCCCCGACGCCTGGGCAGCGGCAGGCCCCCGACGCAGGAGCGGCCGACAAGTCCCGGCGCCTGAACGCCGGGCAGGCCGCTACCCCAGCGCCGCCACCCGCTCCCGATAGCCCCGTACCGGCGCCGCGTCCCGGTACGGCTCCAGGCGGCGCTCGAAGTCCCGTACGTACTCCGCCGCCCGCACCGACCGCATCTCCGACGCCTGCTGCGCCGCCTCCGCGCCCAGCTGGCACGCCTGCTCCAGCTCGCCGAGGCCCAGCCGCGCCGTCGCCAGCACCACCCGGCAGAACAGCCGGCTGCGCGCGAAACCCGCGCCATGCAGCTGAAGGGAGCGCTCCGCGTGCTGGGCGGCGGCGCGGTACTGCTGAAGATCGCGGTGACAGTGGCCGAATTCGTCCGCCAGCTGCGCCTCGTCGAACAGCCGCGCCCAGTACGGCACCTCGTCCCCCGGCCGGGCCGCCTCCAGCGACCGCTCGGCGCGGGCGAGCGAGGCGGTGCACGCGCGCACCTCGCCCAGGACGCCATGGCCGCGCGCCTCGATCGCGTGCAGCAGCGACTGGAGCACCGGCGGGGCGCCGCCGCCGACTCCCTGCTGGGCCACCCGGGCCAGCTGTACGGCCTCCCGTCCATGGCCGAGATAGACCGCCTGGCGGCTCATCGTGACCAGCACATAGCTGCCGTACGTACGGTCCCCGGCCGCCTGCGCCAGCCGCAGCGCCTGGACGAAGTAGCGCTGTGCCAGACCGTGGGCGGCGATGTCGAACGAGGTCCATCCGGCCAGCCGGGTCAGATCGGCGATCGCGCCGAACAGGCGCCGCCCGGTCGCCTC
The DNA here is from genome assembly GCF_039525925.1 of Streptomyces javensis. Lineage (NCBI taxonomy): Bacteria > Bacillati > Actinomycetota > Actinomycetes > Kitasatosporales > Streptomycetaceae > Streptomyces > Streptomyces javensis. The sequence continues at coordinate 14,427 of NZ_BAAAIF010000125.1, forward strand.
GTTGTACGAGCCGCGCAGCATCGGCTCGCCCTCGTGCTCGAGATAGCGCACCAGGGCCTGCCGGGCGTGGCCGCCGCCGTACGTCTGGTCCAGCGCCGCGAACAGCTCCCCGACCGAGCGCAGGGCCGCGATGTCGCCGGAGCTCACCCGGTAGCCCGGGCCGCGCCGGTCGCGGTCGTGGCGCCGCTGGCGGGGCAGCGGCGCCCGGCCGTGCGCGCCATGGGCACCGTGCGGGCCATGGCCGCCATGGGCGCCGTGAGCGCCATGGGTGCCCTGACCGACCGCGCGCCCCGCCACCGCCCGCCCCCCCCCCCCCCCCCCCCCCCCCCCCCCCCCCCCCCCCCCCCCCTCCG
>NZ_BAAAIF010000126.1:0-14716 GCF_039525925.1 Streptomyces javensis
GTTTATGAGGCGTTGGCGGAGCGGGGGTATGCGTATGGGCCGGTGTTCCAGGGGTTGCGGGACGCCTGGCGCCGGGGGGACGAAGTCTTCGTCGAGGTGACGGTGGCCCAGGAGGCACGGGCGGACGCGGCGCGGTGCGCCATCCATCCCGCACTGCTCGACGCCGCGCTCCACGGGGTGCGATTCGGTGACTTCGTAGCCGACGACGACCAGGCCTATGTGCCGTTCTCCTGGACCGGTGTCACGCTGCACGCGGTCGGTGCGACGGTCCTGCGCGTCGCACTGTCCCCGGCAGGACGCGACGCGATCGCCCTCCGGGCCACGGACACCACCGGTGCGCCGGTCCTGTCGGCACGCTCACTGGCCCTGCGACCGGTCTCCGCCCAGCAGCTGAACGACACGCGGGGGAGCAGGACCGACGCCCTCCACCGGGTGGAGTGGGTGGACGCGTCCGGAACCGTGGCGGTGGGGGGTGAGGTGGCGCCGCGGACTGAGGTGGTGCGGGTCGTCTCCGACGGTCCGGATGTGGTGGGTGAGGCGTACGGGCATGTGCTCGAGGTGCTGGAGCGGGTGCAGGCGTGGGTGGCGGATGAGGATCTGGCGGATGACCGGTTGGTGGTGGTGACGCGGGTCGCTGTCGACTCGGGTGATGGCGTGCAGGACGTGGCTGGGGCCGCGGTGTGGGGCCTGGTGCGCTCCGCGCAGTCGGAGAACCCGGGGCGTCTGGTGCTGCTGGACACCGATGACCTGGACGGCGTCGACAGTCTGCTTCCCGGGGTGCTGGCTCTGGGCGAGGAGCAGGTGCTGGTGCGGTCGGGTGCGGTGCGGGTGCCGCGTCTGGGCCGGGTGCCGGCGCCGGGTGAGGTGTCGGGCGGGTTCGGCTCCGGTGCGGTGTTGGTGACGGGTGGCACGGGTGTGCTGGGGGGCTTGGTGTCGCGGCATCTGGTCGCGCGGCATGGGGTGAGCAGGCTGGTGCTGCTGTCGCGTCGTGGTGCGGAGGCCGAAGGCGCGACGGAGTTGCGGGAGGAGCTGGAGGCCGCGGGAGCCGAGGTGGTGATCGCGGCGTGTGACGCCGCGGATCGTGAGGCTCTGGCCGGGGTGTTGTCGGGGCTGTCGGCGGACTTCGCGTTGAGCGGTGTGGTGCATGCGGCGGGTGTGCTGGATGACGGGTTGCTCACGTCGTTGACGCGTGAGCGGGTCGAGCCGGTGTTGCGGGCGAAGGTTGACGCGGCGTGGAATCTGCACGAGCTGACCACGGGCATGGATCTGTCGGCGTTCGTGTTCTTCTCGTCCGCGGCGGGTGTTCTGGGCAACGCGGGCCAGGGCGGTTATGCGGCGGCGAACGGGTTCCTGGACGCGCTGGCGGCTCATCGGCGGGCGCGGGGGCTGCCCGCGGTGTCGATCGCGTGGGGCTTCTGGGAGGAACGCAGCGAACTGACCCGGCACCTGTCGGCCGACGATCTGGCGCGTGCCCACGCGGTGCCGATGCCCACCTCCCAGGCACTGGATCTGTTCGACGCGGCGCTCGCCGCCGACGAGTCGATGGTGCTGGCCGCACCCCTGGACCCGGGGGCATGGTCGGACGCCGGCCATCTGCCCCCCGTCCTCCGCGACCTGGTCCGGCCGCGGATCCGGCGCGCGGCGGAGGCGACCGACACCCCTGAAACGGCCTCCGCGCTCGGACACCGGCTGGCCGCCGTCGACCGCTCCGAGTGGGACCAGGTCGTACGCGAACTCGTGCGCAACCACATCGCGGCGGTGCTGCGCCATGCCTCCGCGGAGTCGGTCGACACCTCGCGTACCTTCCAGGAGATCGGCTTCGACTCGCTGACCGCCGTGGAACTGCGCAACCGGATCAGCGCCGCCACCGGCGTACGGCTGCCCGCCACCGCCGTGTTCGACTATCCGACACCGCAAGCGCTCGCCGAACACCTGCTCGCCGAAGTCCTCGGAAAGGACAGCGCCGCCGCCGCGACACCCGTCGGAACCGCCCTCGTCGCCGACGATCCCATCGTCATCGTCGGAATGAGCTGCCGCTACCCCGGCGGGATCACCTCGCCGGAGGCGCTGTGGGACCTGGTCCGCTCGGACGGCGATGCCATATCCGTCCTGCCGGCCGACCGGGGATGGGACCTGGACGGTCTCTACGACCCGGATCCGGACCGCGTCGGTACCTCGTACGCCCGCAGCGGTGGATTCGTCTACGACGCGGCCGAGTTCGACGCCGCCTTCTTCGGGATCTCGCCGCGCGAGGCCGCCGCCATGGACCCGCAGCAGCGGCTGCTGCTGGAAACCTCATGGGAGGCGTTCGAGCGTGCGGGCATCCCCGCCACCTCCGTCAAGGGCGAGCGGATCGGCGTGTTCACCGGGGTGATGCACCACGACTACCTCACCCGCCTGTTGACCACACCGGACGCCGTTGAGGGCTATCTGGGCACGGGCGCGGCAGCGGGCGTCGCCTCGGGCCGCGTGGCGTACACCCTCGGACTCGAGGGCCCGGCGGTCACCGTGGACACCGCCTGCTCGTCCTCGCTGGTGGCCCTGCACCTCGCCGTACAGGCGCTGCGCCTCGGCGAGTGCTCGCTCGCGCTGGCCGGTGGTGTGACGGTGATGTCCACGCCCACCGTCTTCGTGGAGTTCTCCCGGCAACGCGGGCTCGCGCCGGACGGCAGGTGCAAGGCGTTCGCGGGAGCGGCGGACGGCACCGGCTTCGCCGAAGGCATCGGCATGCTGCTGGTCGAACGGCTCTCGGACGCACGGCGCAACGGACACCCGGTCCTGGCCGTGGTGCGTGGCAGTGCGGTGAATCAGGATGGTGCGTCGAATGGTCTGACGTCGCCGAATGGTCCGTCGCAGCAGCGGGTGATCCGGCAGGCGCTGGCGAGCGCGGGGTTGTCGGCGGTGGATGTGGACGCGGTGGAGGCGCACGGTACGGGTACGACGCTGGGTGACCCGATCGAGGCGCAGGCGCTGCTGGCCACCTATGGTCAGGGCCGTGACGCGGACCGGCCGTTGCTGCTGGGGTCGATCAAGTCGAACATCGGGCACACTCAAGCGGCCGCCGGTGTCGCCGGTGTGATCAAGATGGTGATGGCGATGCGCCACGGTGTGCTGCCGCGGAGTCTGCACATCGACGAGCCCACTCCCCACGTGGACTGGTCCACCGGCGCGGTACAGCTCCTGAGCGAACGGACGGCATGGCCGGAGACCACACGGCCCCGCCGCGCCGGTGTCTCGTCGTTCGGCATCAGCGGAACGAACGCGCACCTGATCCTCGAGCAGGCTCCGCTGCCGACGGCGGCGGAGCGGCCCGGCTCGGAGACCGGCGCGGCCGAGCCTGCCGCGGTGGTCCCGTGGATCGTCTCGGGACGCGACCGGCACGCCCTGCGCGCACAGGCGGAACGACTGCGCGCACACGTGGCGAGCCACCCCGACCGGAGTGCGGCGGACATCGGTATCTCGCTGCTGACCAGCCGCGCCCTGCTGGAGCACCGAGCGGTGGTACTCGGCGGTGACCATGCCGAACTGCTGGCCGGGCTGACGGCCCTGGTACGGGACGAACCCGCGCCGGGTGTGGTGGAGGCCCTGGACGCGGCCGAGCCGGGGCGCAAGGTGGTGTTCGTCTTCCCCGGCCAGGGGTCGCAGTGGGCCGGGATGGCGCTGGAACTGCTGGAGTCCTCGCCCGCGTTCGCACGGCGGATGGGCGAGTGCGCCGATGCGCTGGCTCCGTTGGTGGAGTGGTCGCTGCCGGACGTGCTGGCGGATGAGCGAGCGCTGGCCCGCGTCGATGTGGTGCAGCCGGTGCTGTGGGCGGTGATGGTGTCGCTGGCCGAGCTGTGGCGTTCGTACGGTGTGGTGCCGTCGGCGGTGGTGGGCCACTCGCAGGGTGAGATCGCGGCGGCGTGCGTGGCGGGCGGCCTGTCCCTGGCGGACGGGGCAAGGGTGGTCGTCCTGCGTGGCAAGGCGCTGCTCGCCTTGTCGGGCCGGGGCGGAATGGTGTCCGTTCCCGTGCCCGCCGACCGGCTGCGGGACCGGCCCGGGGTCTCCGTCGCGGCGGTGAACGGACCCTCCTCGACAGTGGTGTCCGGCGGCGACGAGGCGCTGGACGCGGTGCTGGCGGAGTTCCCGGCGGCCAAGCGCATCCCGGTGGACTACGCCTCCCACTCGCCCCAGATCGACGACATCCGGGACGAACTGCTGAAGGCCCTGGCGCCGATCGAGCCGCGCACCGCGCCGATACCCTTCCACTCCACGGTGACCGGACGGCCCATCGACACCGCCGACCTGGACGCGGACTACTGGTATCGCAATCTGCGCGAGACCGTGCAGCTCGAGCGGGTCACCCGGGCCGTGATCGAGGACGGCCACCACACCTTCATCGAGATCAGCCCCCACCCGGTGCTGACCACGGGCCTGCGCGAAACACTCGACGACACGGACGCGCCCGGCGGCCTCGTACTGGCCTCACTGCGCCGGGACGACGGAGGTCTCACCCGCTTCCTCACCGCCTTGGCCGAGGCGTACGCACACGGCGTCGAGGTCGACTGGCTGCCGCTGTTCCCGGGCGCCCGCCGGGTGGACCTGCCGACGTACGCCTTCCAGCGCGAGCGCTACTGGCTGGACGCACCCACCGCCGAGGCCCCCACCAGCGCGATCGACGCGGAATTCTGGGCCGCCGTCGAGCGCGAGGACCTCGAGTCGCTCGCCGCGACGCTGCGCGTCGACGGGCAGCCGCTGCGCGAAGTGCTGCCCGCACTGTCCCAGTGGCGGCGCGAACGCCGTGACGTCTCCACCATCGACTCATGGCGTTACACGATCCGCTGGAAGCCGCTCACCCCGCCCGCCACTTCGGCCACCGGCACCTGGCTGGTGGTGGTCTCCCATGCCGAGGCCGGGCACGAGTGGGTCGCGGGGGTGACCGATGCGCTGACCCGTCACGGTGCCGAGCCGGTCGTAGTCGTTCTCGGCGAGCCCGAACTGGACCGTGCCGCGCTGGCCTCCCGGTTGGGTGGCGCACTGGCCGACCATCCCAGGATCAGCGGTGTGGTGTCGCTGACCGCGCTGGACGAGAGCCCGCACCCGGCGTACCCCTCGGTGCCCCAGGGATACGCGATGACGCTGCTGCTCTCGCAGGCGCTCGGGGACGCCGAGGTGGAAGCACCGCTGTGGTGCCTCACCCAGCGCGCCGTCTCGCTCGGCGATGCCGGAGACAGCGGTAGTGGCAGAGGCCGTGGCAGTGGCCTTGGCGGTGATAGTGGCAGTGGCAGTGGCGACGGTACAGGCAAGGGCAAGGGCGATGTGGCACTCAGCCGGAAGCAGGCCCTGACCTGGGGCCTCGGCAAGGTGATCGCCCTGGAACAGCCCCTGCGCTGGGGCGGTTTGATCGACCTGCCCGAGGGCGTGGCCCCGCATACCCAGGACTACCTCGCCGGTGTGCTGTCCGGCACCTCGGACGAGGACCAGGTGGCGATCCGCCCGACGGGACTCTTCGGCCGAAGGCTGGCCCACGCGCCGGCCCGCGAGCGCGGCGAGGGCTGGCAACCCCGCGGCACCGTACTGGTCACCGGTGGCACCGGAGCGCTGGGCGGCCATGTCGCCCGATGGCTGGCCGGACAGGGCGCTGAACACGTCGTGCTGACCAGTCGCCGAGGCATGGCCGCGCCCGGCGCCGAGCGGCTGGCCGGGGAGCTGGAGGCGCTCGGCGCCCGGGTGACGGTGGCGGCGTGCGACGTCGGTGACCGGGACGCCCTGGCCGGGTTGCTGGCCGAGGTCGGCCCGCTGACCGCCGTGGTGCACACCGCGGCGGTGCTCGACGACGGCACGCTGAACTCGCTCACCACCGACCAGCTGCAACGCGTGCTGCGCGTCAAGACCGACGGCGCGGTGCATCTGCACGAACTGACGCGGGACATGGAGCTGTCCGCGTTCGTGCTCTTCTCCTCCCTGTCCGGCACTCTGGGCGCACCCGGCCAGGGCAACTACGCACCCGGCCACGTCTTCGTGGACACGCTGGCCGAGCAGCGACGGGCCGAGGGCCTGGTGGCCACCTCCATCGCCTGGGGGCTGTGGGCCGGTGACGGCATGGGCGAGGGCGGTGTGGGCGAAGTCGCCCGCCGCCATGGCGTACCGGAGATGGCGCCGGAGATGGCGGTCGCCGCCATGGCACGCGCCATCGAGGGGGACGACACCGTCGTCACAGTCGCCGAGATCGACTGGGACCGGCACTACGTCGCGTTCACCGCGACCCGCCCCAGCCCGCTGCTGTCCGACCTCCCCGAGGTGCGTGCGCTGCTCGACGCCGGAGTCGGCCAGGAGAGCGCCGACCCCGGCCACGAGCGCTCGGAATTCGCGGAGCGGCTCGTCGGCATGGCCGAGACCGACCGGAACCACGCGTTGCTGGACCTGGTCCGGCGCCATGTCGCGGTGGTGCTCGGACACTCCGGCCCCGACGCGATCGACCCCGGCCGGGCCTTCCACGAGATCGGCTTCGACTCGGTCACCGCGGTCGAACTGCGCAACCGGCTCAACCGGGCCACCGGCCTACGGCTGCCCGCCACCGTGACGTTCGACCAGCCCACCCCGCTGGTGATGGCGCGCTACCTACGTGGGGAACTGCTGCACGACGCCCAGGATCGATCGGTCCCCGCCCTCCCGGTCCGCGCGACCGGCGCGGTGGACGACGAGCCCATCGCGATCGTGGGGATGGCCTGCCGTTTCCCCGGGGACGTCGCATCCCCCGAGGACCTTTGGCGCCTGCTCGCCGACGGTTCCGATGCCATCGGCGAGTTCCCCGAGAACCGGGGCTGGGACACCGCGCACCTCTTCCACCCGGACCCCGACCACCGAGGCACCTCCGCCACCCGAGCGGGCGCGTTCGTCTCAGGTGCCGGTGAGTTCGACGCCGGATTCTTCGGGATCTCCCCGCGGGAAGCGGTGGCGATGGACCCGCAACAGCGGCTGCTGCTCGAAGTGTCGTGGGAGGCGCTGGAGCGGGCCGGAATCGACCCCATGACCCTGCGGGGCAGCGAGACCGGGGTGTTCACGGGGACGAACGGCCAGGACTACGCGTCGTTGCTGAAGGCGGACGAGACGGGTGACTTCGAGGGCCGGGTGGGCACCGGCAACTCGGCATCGGTCATGTCCGGCCGGATCTCCTACGTCCTCGGTCTCGAAGGCCCCGCGCTGACCGTGGATACGGCGTGCTCGTCGTCGCTGGTGGCATTGCACCTGGCGATGCGGGCCCTGCGGTCGGGCGAGTGCTCACTGGCCCTGGCGGGCGGCGCGAGCGTCATGACGACCGCCGGCATTTTCGTGGAGTTCTCCCGTCAGCGCGCGTTGGCGGCCGATGGGCGCTGCAAGGCGTTCGCGGCGGCGGCGGACGGCACCGGCTGGGGCGAGGGCGCCGGAATGCTGGTGGTGGAGCGGTTGTCGGATGCCGAGCGGCTTGGGCATCGGGTGTTGGCGGTGGTGCGTGGCAGTGCGGTGAATCAGGATGGTGCGTCGAATGGTCTGACGGCGCCGAATGGTCCGTCGCAGCAGCGGGTGATCCGGCAGGCGCTGGCGAACGCCCGGCTGTCCACGGTGGATGTGGACGCGGTGGAGGCGCACGGTACGGGTACGACGCTGGGCGATCCGATCGAGGCGCAGGCGCTGCTGGCCACCTATGGTCAGGGCCGTGACGCGGACCGGCCGTTGCTGCTGGGGTCGATCAAGTCGAACATCGGGCACACTCAAGCGGCCGCCGGTGTCGCCGGTGTGATCAAGATGGTGATGGCGATGCGGTATGGGGTGTTGCCGCAGACGCTGCATGTCGATGAGCCGACACCTCATGTGGACTGGTCCACCGGCGCGGTAGAGCTCCTGAGCGAACGGACGGCATGGCCGGAGACCACACGGCCCCGCCGCGCCGGGGTGTCCGCCTTCGGGGTGAGCGGCACCAACGCGCATGTGATTCTGGAGCAGGCCCCCGAGCCGACCGCTCAGCCCGAGTCCGGGCCCGAACTCTCGCCGGAACGCGGCGAAACGGGGGCCCTGCCGTGGGTGGTGACGGGTGCGAGCGAGGCCGGTGTCCGCGCACAAGCCGCACGCCTCATGGCCTTTGTCGACGACCGGCCGGAACTCCGACCGGTGGACATCGGCTGGTCGCTGGCGTCGGCTCGCGCGGTGTTGTCACACCGTGCGGTGGTCGTGGGCGCGGACCGCGATGAGCTCCTCCGTGAGCTGGAGGCCGTGGCGAGTGGTAGCGCCACAGTCGGCGAGGCCCGCACGCATTCCGGGGCGGTGTTCGTGTTCCCGGGGCAGGGGTCGCAGTGGGTTGGGATGGCGCTGGAACTGCTGGAGTCCTCGCCGGTGTTCGCGGGGCGGATGAGTGAGTGTGCGGATGCGTTGGCGCCGTTCGTCGAGTGGTCGTTGTGGGATGTGTTGGGTGATGAGGTGGCGTTGGGGCGGGTTGATGTGGTGCAGCCGGTGTTGTGGGCGGTGATGGTGTCGCTGGCCGAGCTGTGGCGTTCGTACGGTGTGGTGCCGTCGGCGGTGGTGGGGCATTCGCAGGGTGAGATCGCGGCGGCGTGTGTGGCGGGTGGTCTGTCGCTGGAGGACGGTGCCCGTGTGGTGGCCTTGCGGAGCAGGGCGCTGCTCGCCTTGTCGGGTCGGGGTGGGATGGTGTCGGTTCCGGTGTCCGCGGACCGGCTGCGGGGTCGTGTGGGGTTGTCGGTGGCGGCGGTGAATGGTCCGGCGTCGACGGTGGTGTCGGGGTCGGTTGAGGTGCTGGATGGGGTGTTGGCGGAGTTTCCGGAGGCGAAGCGGATTCCGGTGGATTATGCGTCGCATTCGGTGTGGGTGGAGGGGGTGCGGGAGGGGCTGGCGGAGGCGTTGGCTCCGGTCCGGCCGCGTACGGGTGAGGTGCCGTTCTATTCGACGGTGACCGGTCGGCTGATGGACACCGTCGAGTTGGACGGGGCGTACTGGTTTCGGAATCTGCGTGAGACGGTGGAGTTCCAGTCCGCGATCGAGGGGCTGCTGGAGCTTGGCCATACGGTGTTTGTCGAGGCCAGTCCGCATCCGGTGCTGACCGTCGGCATCCAGGACACCGCAGACGCCACCGCGACCGACATCGTCGTAAGCGGGTCACTGCGCCGCGACGACGGCGGTCCTGTCCGTTTCCTCAGCACCGTTGGCCGACTGTTCACCGAGGGCGTGCCCGTGGAGTGGCAGCCGCTGTTCGCCGCGGCCGGAGCGCGGCAGGTCGATCTTCCGACCTACGCGTTCCAGCATGAGTGGTTCTGGCTGGATCCGGTGCGCGGCGCGAGTGATGTGGACGGCGCGGGACTTGCCGGTCTCGCGCACCCCTTGGTGAGCGCGGTGTTGCCCCTGCCCGAATCCGACGGCTGTGTGCTGACCGGCTCGCTCTCCTCGGCCACCCATCCTTGGCTGCGCGATCACGCCGTACTGGACAAGGTGTTGCTGCCGGGCACGGGATTCGTGGAACTGGCCCTTCAGGCCGGGCTGCACCTGGGCTGCCGGACGCTGGACGAGCTGACCCTACAGGCGCCGCTCGTGCTGCCCACGCACGGAGACGTACAGATCCAGGTGGCGGTCGGCGGACCGGACGACAGCGGTCGGCGGCCGGTCACGGTGTACTCCAGGCCGGGCCAGGACAGGACCTGGATACGGCATGCCACCGGCAGCATCAGCCCCGGCGGTGAAGCGGCCACCGTGGAACGGGCGGTGTGGCCCCCGGCGGACGCCACACCGGTCGATCTCACCGACGTCTACGCCGGGATGAGCACACGCGGCTACGCGTACGGACCCGTCTTCCAGGGGCTGCGCGCCGCATGGCGGCGTGGCGACGAGGTGTTCGCCGAGGTGGTCCTGGTTGAGGCGGCCGAGAGCGACGCGGGCCGTTGCGGCGTCCACCCCGCTCTCCTCGACGCCGCCCTGCACGGTGCCGGACTGGGCACGTTCGTGGCCGAACCAGGCCGACCGCACCTTCCGTTCGCCTGGACCGGTGTCACTCTGCACGCCGTCGGAGCCACCACCTTGCGGGTCGTTCTGTCGCCCGCCGGACCGGACGCCATCTCGTTGCTGGCCATGGACGGCACGGGTGCGCCGGTGCTGACGGCGGACTCTCTGGTTCTGCGCCCGGTGTCAGAGGGCGGGCTCGGCGGCTCCCACGACGACTCGCTGTTCCGCGTGGAGTGGACCGAGCTCACCCTGGCCGCCTCGGAGCCCTCGGACGCCTCGGACACCTCGGATGAAGCTGCCTTCCCCGCCATCGAGTCCATGGCCCAGCTGACCGGGCTGGCGGAGCCCCAGCTCGTACACGGGGCCGTGGTGTTCCGGCTTTCCACCACGGAGACCACAGGAGGCGCCCCCGAGGAGGGCCCGGAGGACACCTACGCGCTCACCAGCCGTGCCCTCGAGGCCACGCAGGCGTGGCTGGCGGACGACCGGTTCGGGGACGCCCGCCTCGTCGTGGTGACGCGGGGCGCGGTCGCGACCACGCCCGGCGAAGACCCGCAGAGCCTCGCCGCCGCCGCGGTCTGGGGTCTCGTCCGCACCGCGCAGACCGAGAACCCCGGCCGTTTCGTGCTCGTGGACACGGTGGACGAGGATCCGTCGGCGCTGCCGGGGGTGCTCGCCACCGCTGAGCCGCAGGTGGCGATCAGGGCGGGGAAGGCGCTGGTGCCCAGGCTGGTACGGGCCGCCTCGTCGGCGTTGCCCGTACCGGCCGAGACGGACACCTGGCGGCTGGAGACCGACGGTCAGGACACTTTGGAAAACCTGACCCTCGCGCCCTGTGCGGAGGCGTCCAGGCCGCTGGCCGCGGACGAGATCCGGGTGGCCGTGCACGCGGCCGGGGTCAACTTCCGCGACGTACTGCTCGCCCTGGGGATGTACCCGGACAAGGCCGGTCTGCTGGGCAGCGAAGCCGCCGGAACGGTGCTGGAGATCGGCCCCGGGGTAGCGGGAGTGGCACCCGGAGATCGGGTGATGGGCCTGTTCTCCGGCACCTTCGGACCGGTGGCGATCACCGATCACCGGCTGGTGGCGCCGATCCCGGACGGATGGTCCTTCCCGCAGGCCGCCGCCACCCCGATCGCCTTCCTCACCGCGATGTACGCCTTGATCGACCTGGCCGAAGTGCGGAGCGGCGAGTCGGTGCTGGTGCACGCGGCGGCCGGTGGCGTCGGGATGGCGGCGGTGCAGGTGGCGCGCTGGCTGGGCGCCGAGGTGTTCGCCACCGCGAGCCCGGCCAAGTGGGATGCGGTGCGCGCATGCGGCGTCGCCCCGCGGCGGATCGCTTCCTCCCGCTCGCCTGAGTTCGCGGACCGCTTCCGCTCGGACGCACCGGACGGTGTGGATGTCGTACTCAACTCGCTGACCGGTGAACTCCTCAACGCGTCGCTCGGACTGCTGCGCCCCGGTGGACGGCTGATCGAGATGGGCAGGACCGACCTCCGGGACGCCGAGGAGGTGATGGCGCGCCACGGTGTGTCGTACCGGGCCTTCGAACTGCTCGACGCCGGTCCGGACCGTATCGGCCGACTGCTCACCGAACTGCTCTCCCTGTTCCGGCAGGGCGTGTTCACCCCGCTGCCACTGCGCGTCCAGGACGTACGGCAGGCGAGTGATGCCTTCCGCCACCTCTCCCAGGCGCGCCACATCGGCAAGCTGGCCCTCACCATTCCGCGACCGTTGTCCGGCGGCACCGCACTGATCACCGGGGGCACCGGGACACTGGGCGGTCTGGTGGCTCGCCATCTGGTGCGGGAGCACGGAGTGACGGAGCTGGTGCTGGTCGGCCGTCGTGGTGGCACCGCCCCGGGCGCGGCCGAGCTGGTCGCCGAGCTGGAGGCCGCCGGGGCGCGGGTGCGGGTGGTCGCATGCGATGTGTCGGACCGGGACGCCACCGCCGCACTCGTCGCCTCGCTGCCGAACCTGCGGAGCGTGGTGCACACGGCCGGTGTCCTCGACGACGCCGTGATCGGGTCGCTCACCCCGGAGCGGCTGCGGACGGTACTGCGTCCCAAGGCGGACGCCGCATGGCATCTGCATGAATTGACCCGGGACCGGGACCTGGCCGAGTTCGTGCTGTTCTCCTCGGCGGCCGGAGTACTCGGTGGCCCAGGGCAGGGCAATTACGCGGCGGCCAACGCCTTCCTGGACGCGCTGGCCGCGCGCCGCCGGGCACAGGGACTGCCCGCGACCTCTCTGGCCTGGGGCTTCTGGGAGCAGCGCAGCGGACTGACCGAACACCTGACCACCGATCGGCTCGTCCGGTCCGGCGTCCTGCCGCTGTCCACCGACGAGGGGCTGGTCCTCTTCGACGCCGCCCGCGCGACCGGCGACACCCTCCTGGTGCCGATGCGTTACGAACCGTCCGCGCCGGGCCCCGAGCCGGTACCCGCCCTGCTGCGTGGCCTCGTACGCGCTCCGCTCGCCCGCGCCCTTCCGGGCCCGGCCGATGGGGCGGGCAAGGGTGTGGCCGAGGACCTCATGGGCCTGGCGGTGGACGAACGACTCGGTGCCCTGCTCGACCTGGTCCGCCGGGAGGCGGCGGCCGTGCTCGGCCACGGCGGTCCGGAATCGGTGACACCCCGGCGTCCGTTCAAGGAACTCGGCTTCGACTCGCTCTCCGCCGTGGAACTGCGCAACCGGCTGCGCACGGCGACCGGCCGACGGTTGCAGGCCACCCTGATCTTCGACCACCCCACTCCGGCCGCGCTCGCACACCACCTCGACACCGAGCTGTTCGGCGCCACCGACGTGGCGACGCCCGTACCGGCACCGGCGGTCGCGCACCCGGCCGACGAGCCGATCGCCATCGTCGGCATGAGCTGCCGGCTCCCCGCCGGGGTGGACTCCCCGGAGGCGCTGTGGAAACTCCTGGTGAGCGGCACGGACGCGATATCGGAGCTGTCCACCGACCGCGGCTGGGACCTCGACGCGCTCTACGACCAGGACCCGGGTCGGCCCGGCACGACATACGCCAGGACCGGTGGCTTCCTGAAGAACGCGGCGGACTTCGACGCGGGGTTCTTCACCATCTCCCCGCGAGAGGCGCTCGCCGCGGATCCCCAGCAACGGCTGTGGCTCGAGGCGTGCTGGGAAGCCTTCGAACGCGCCGGTATCGATCCGCTCGCCCTGAAGGGCACCCGAACCGGAGTGTTCGCGGGCGCCGCTTCGACGACGTACGGCGCGGGCCAGGCCGCCACTCCGGACGGCTCCGAGGGATACCTGCTCACCGGGAACTCCACCTCCGTGATCTCCGGCCGCGTGGCCTACACCCTCGGCCTCGAAGGCCCCGCCGTCACTGTGGACACCGCGTGCTCGTCCTCGCTGGTCAGCGTGCACTGGGCGTGTGAGTCCCTGCGCCGGGGCGAAAGCACACTGGCGCTGGCGGGCGGTGTGGCGGTGATGACGACACCGGACCTGCTGGTCGAATTCTCCCGCCAGCGAGGACTCGCACCTGACGGGCGGTGCAAGTCGTTCGCCGCCGCCGCCGACGGCACCGGGTTCGCCGAAGGCGCCGGGGTGCTCGTCCTGGAACGGCTCTCCGACGCCACGCGGAACGGCCACCAGGTGCTGGCGGTGATCCGTGGCTCCGCCGTCAACCAGGACGGTGCGTCCAATGGATTGACGGCGCCGAATGGTCCGTCGCAGCAGCGGGTGATCCGGCAGGCGCTGGTGAACGCCGGGCTCGCCGCCCAGGATGTCGACGCGGTGGAGGCGCACGGTACGGGTACGACGCTGGGCGACCCCATCGAGGCACAGGCGCTGCTGGCCACCTACGGCCAGGACCGGGATCCGGATCGGCCGCTGCTGTTGGGCTCCGTGAAGTCCAACATCGGGCACACCCAGGCGGCCGCGGGAGCCGCCGGACTCATCAAGATGGTTCTGGCGCTGCGCAACGGCGTACTGCCGCGCACCCTGCACGTCGACGAGCCCTCCCCGCACGTCGACTGGTCCGCCGGGGCCATGGAGCTGCTGACCGAGCAGACCGCGTGGCCCGACCGGGACCACCTGCGCCGGGCCGGGGTGTCCGCGTTCGGAGTGAGTGGCACCAACGCCCATGTGATCCTCGAACAGGCCCCGGAGCCGGATGAGAACGGCGAACCGGACACCGGCCGGTCGGGGTTGCCCGCGGTGCCCTGGGTGCTGTCGGGCGCGGGAGCGGCCGGGCTGCGGGCCCAGGCCCAGCGGCTGGCGTCCTTCGTGCGGGAGAACCCCGGGCTCGACCCCGTGGACGTGGGCTGGTCCCTGGCCTCGACCCGCGCCGCCCTGTCGCACCGAGCCGTCGTCGTGGGCGCGGACCGCACGGAGCTGCTGCGCGAGCTGGCCGCGGTGGAATCCGTGGGCGCCGCCGTGGCGGGGCGCGAAGTGGTGTTCGTCTTCCCGGGGCAGGGGTCGCAGTGGGTTGGGATGGCGTTGGAGTTGGTGGGGTTCTCGCCGGTGTTCGCGGGGCGTTTGGGTGAGTGTGCGGATGCGTTGGCGCCGTTTGTGGAGTGGTCGTTGTGGGATGTGTTGGGTGATGGGGTGGCGTTGGGGCGGGTTGATGTGGTGCAGCCGGTGTTGTGGGCGGTGATGGTGTCGCTGGCCGAGCTGTGGCGTTCGTACGGTGTGGTGCCGTCGGCGGTGGTGGGGCATTCGCAGGGTGAGATCGCTGCGGCGTGTGTGGCGGGTGGTTTGTCGCTGGAGGACGGTGCCCGTGTGG
>NZ_BAAAIF010000127.1:0-14490 GCF_039525925.1 Streptomyces javensis
CGCCACGCGCCCCGAGCCCACCCCCCGTCCCGCGGCCACGGCCTCGCCGCCCGCGTCCGCGTCCGCTCTGCGGACCGAGCGGCCGTCCGCCCCCGCCGAGGGGCGCCCGGACGACCCGCCGGAGCGGCGCCCCGCCCGGACTCCGCGCGGTGGCGATCAGCGGCTGCGCGGTCTGTACGGCGGCAGCCAGGCGCCCGGTGCGGAGGCCGAGGCGGGCGTGGCGGGTGCGGAGGGCGTGGAGGGCACATCCGCGGACGCGCGGCGCGCGCTGCCGCTGCGCGTGCCCGAGGACAAGGCGCTGCACCAGGAGCTCTCCATCGGCCGCGCCCTGCGCCCGCTCAAACAGCACCGCCCCAATCCGCTCAAGCGGGAGTTCGACGAGGCCGCCACCGCCACGGCGCTCGCCGAGACCGGGCTGCCGGACGTGGTGACCCGCCCCGCCCGCGAACGCTGGCTCGATCTCGCGCTCGTCATCGACGACGGGATGTCGATGCTGCTGTGGCGGCGGCTCGCCGTCGAGCTGCGCACCGTACTACAGCGCTCGGGCGCCTTCCGCGTCGTCCGGGTGCTGGGCCTGCACACGCGCGGCGGTGGCGCCCCCGCGCTGCGCACCCGCCCGTACGCCCCGGAGGCGCCCCTGCTGCCCACCACGGCGCTGTCCGACCCCTCCGGGCACACGCTGGTGCTCGTGGTGAGCGACGGGGTGGGCGCGGCGTGGCGGGACGGGCGGATGGGCCAGGTACTGGCGCGCTGGGCGGGGCTCGGCCCCACGGCGGTGGTGCACGCGCTGCCGCCCCGGCTGTGGGAGGGCTCCGGGATCAGGACCCGGCGCTGGCAGGTGCGCACCCGCAGACCGGGCTCGGCCAACGCGGACTGGACGGTCGCGGATCCGGTGCTGCCCGCCGCCCTGGCGCGTTTCGCTGGGGTGCCGGTTCCGGTGCTGGAGCCGGACGCCGGGCCGCTGGCCGACTGGGCCCGGCTGATCGCCTCCGCGAGCGGTACGGCGGTACTCCCGCTGCTGGTCCCGCCGCGCGAAGTCCCACGCGAAGACCCGCACGAGGCCCCGCACGACGGCCCGCACGACGGCCTCCGCACCGCCACGGCCGCCACCGTCCCCGGCCCAACCGCCGCCGCCCCCGCCCCGGCCGATGAACTCGGCCGCGTCCAGCGCTTCCGGGACGCGGCTTCCCCGGAGGCGTACCGGCTGGCGGCCCATCTCGCCGCCGTGGCCCCGCTGCCGGTGCCGGTGATGCGGATGGTGCAGAAGGCGGTGGACGGCCGGACCGACACCGGGCGGCTGGCCGAGGTGTTCCTGGGCGGGCTGATGCGCCCCGTCGAGCCGCCCGCCTCGGCGGGTGCTGACCCGCTGCCGCCCGAACACCGCCCCTTCACCTTCACCGACGCGGCACAGCGGGCGCTGCTGGGCGCGGTGCCGCTGGCGGAGCTGGTCGCGACCAGCCGGCTGATCGGCCGTCGCCTCGAGCAACTGGCGGGCCGCTCCCCCGACTTCCCGGCCTGGCTGGCCGATCCGCGCGGCAGCGACCGGCTCCCGCCCGGCGCCCGGCCCTTCAGCACGGTGGAGCGACGGCTGGCGGCCCGGCTGGGTGCGCCACCGCGGCCGTCGGTGATCACGACACCGACAGCGGCGGTGCGGTGGCGCCCGCTGGCATCCCGCGATCCGCGGCTGCTCGGCCCGTACCGCCTGCTGAGGGCCGGACCGCGAGGCGCGCGCGTCGTGCCCTATCTGGGCGAGGACGCCTACGGCGAGGAGGCCGTCGTCACCGTCGTTCCCGAGTATCCCGCTCCGCAGGCCGCGGCCGTGCTCGGGGTACAGGCGGAGGCGCTGCGCCGGATGGACGGCCGCCATGCGCCCCGGCTGCTGCGCGAGGGGCTGGACGAGGACGTTCCGTGGGTGGCCGAAGAGGTGTTCCTCGGCCACCGGCTGCACGATGTCCTCTTCGAGCGCGCCGGTCAGTGGGACGGGCACACCGCCCTCGCCATCGCCCGGCGGATCGCGGACGCGGTACGCGTGTGCGCGGCCGAGGGGATGGCGCACGGCGACCTCACCATCAGCACCGTGCACATCGCTGGTGAGGACATCTTCGTGACCGGCTGGTCCTCGGCCCGTATCGATGGTGTGCCGTCCCCGACGACCCTCGGGAGCGGCCCGCCCACCCCCGAGGAGAATGTCGGCGGGCTGGGCGACATCCTGCTGTGCCTCGGCGGCGGGGGGCGGCTGTACGCGTACGGCCGGGACGTCTACGACATGCCGCGCTGGAGCGGTGACGCGTGGCAGCCGGTCCGGGACATGGTGATGGCATGCCTGGAGCGGCAGGGCCGCCCGACGGCCGCGCAGGTCTGGGAGTTCCTCAGCGACTTCCAGCCGGACGCCGCGCCGCCGAGGGCCCACCCCCGGCGCCCCCGGCCCGAGCAGCCCACCGCCTGCCCGCTGTGCGGCAATCCGCTGGAGCCGTACGACCGCTTTTGCGACGCGTGCGGCACGGACCTGTCCACGGCACCGCCCCCGTCGGACACGTCCGACTCCGCCCGCGCTCCCCGCACGGAGCCGGAGAGCGGCCTGCCGTCGTTCGACGGGTACCGGGCCCACCGGAGGCTGGGCGGCAGCCGGGGGCAGGACGTCTATCTGGCCCGTCGGTCGGGCGCGTCAAACGATGTGGTGGTACGCGTCGCCCCGGGCGCCGGTCGGGAGCTGCGGGCCGAGGCGGAGGCGCTGCGGCGGATGTCCGGGCACTACGCGCCCCGGCTCTTCATCGACGACTCCTCCGGCAACCCCCCGTGGCTCATGATGGAATGCGTCCGGCTCCCCGACGGCTCACCGGCGCCGCCGCTGTCCTCGCTCCTGGGCCGCGGGCCCGACGGCTCGCCCCGGTTGGACGCCGTGCGTGCCGCCACCATCGGCCTCCGCGTCGCCGAGGCGGTGAACATGTGCGCGCTCAAGGGCATCGCGCCCGGGATCCTCACGGCGGACACCGTGCTCGTCGCCGACGGCACGGTGAAGCTCATCGGCTGGACCGACGCGAGCCTCGACGACCGCCTCCCGGGAGCTCCCACCGCCGCGGACAGCGTCTACGCGATGGGCGAGATCCTCCGCGCCCTGAGCGACGCGCAGCCGACCGGTAACCTCATCCGCACCAGTGAGCTGTGGCGCAACCCCCATCTGCTCTCGATCATCTCCGCCTGTCTGGACGAGCGGCCGAGCAGGCGGCCGTCGGCGGGGCGGGTGGCGGACGTCTTCGTCCAGTGCCTGTCGTCCCTGCCGGCCTCGGCGTACGAGGTCGAGACCTCGGCCCTCACCCAAGCGCCGGACGCCGGGCCCGCCCCCACGACGGCTCCCGAGCAGCCGCAGCCCCCTCGCTCCACCCGCTCCCGCCTTGCCGCGCTCGTGGGGCTCGGCGGGCGGTCGGCCAGGGCGGAGCAGCGGCAGCGCAAGCTGGACCTCATCCGTACGCCGCTGGCGTCCTGCCATCGCATCGTGGTGATCAGCCGCCCCGTGAGTGCCGGGCGCGCCGTCACGACCCTCGCTCTGGGCGCGGTCCTCGCGGGCGAGCGCCAGGACCAGGTCATCGCGGTGGACGCGATGCCCGGCGGTGACTCTCTCAGCCGCCGGGCCGGCGACCGCTCCGAGCTGACCGTCCACGATCTGGCCCGCGCCGACCTGCCCGGCGACGACGCGGACTCCATCCGGCGCTTCACCTCGCGGCTGCCCTCCGGGCTCGAGGTCCTCCTCGGAGACACCACCCCGATGAGTCTCGTGGGCCGGGCGGCCCCGGTCGACGACGTGGAGTACCGCCGCGTCATGGCCCTTCTGGCGCCGCACTACCCGATCGCCCTCAGCGACTCGGACACCGGCGCACTCCACAGCAGCATGCGGGGGATCGTCGATCTCGCCGACCAGCTGATCATCGTCACCACTCCCTCGGTGGAGCAGATGAGGAGCGCTCACATCACCCTGGACCGGCTGGCCGAGGACGGTCACGCGGATCTGGTGCGACGCG
Organism: Streptomyces javensis; assembly: GCF_039525925.1. Lineage (NCBI taxonomy): Bacteria > Bacillati > Actinomycetota > Actinomycetes > Kitasatosporales > Streptomycetaceae > Streptomyces > Streptomyces javensis. The sequence goes on from NZ_BAAAIF010000127.1 coordinate 4,017, forward strand.
CCATCACCGTGATCAACATGTCGCACGACGTGCCCTGGACCGATCACTACGAGGGCCTCGCGGCGACGTTCCGGGACCGCTGCCGCGGCGTGGTCGTGGTGCCGTACGACGAGCATCTGGCATCCCGGGGCGAGATCGACCTCCAGCGGCTCGCGTCCAGGACCCTCGACGCCTACATCGACCTCGCCGCCCTGGTCGCGGAGGGGTTCCCCGGGGCCGGGACATAGCGCCCGCCGCGAGGGCCTATCCTCTACGCCATGTCCGCCGATTTGATCCGCATCGTCTCCCGTTCCTCCCCCATGGCCCTCGCCCAGGTCGAACGGGTCCGTACCGAGCTCGCCGCGCTGCGGCCGGGGATCCGTACGGAGGTCGTACCGGTCACCACCTCCGGCGACCGGTGGATGGGCGATCTGTCGAAGCTGGGCGGGAAGGGGGCGTTCACCAAGGAGGTGGACGCCGCGCTGCTGGCGGGCGAGGCGGATCTCGCGGTGCACTGCATCAAGGACGTGCCCGCCGACCGTCCGCTGCCCGCGGGCACGGTCTTCGCCGCCTACCTCAAGCGGGACGACATCCGCGACGCCGTGATCCACCCCGGCGGGCTGACCCTCGACGAGATGCCCGCGGGGACCCGGATCGGCACCTCCTCGGTCCGCCGCGTCGCCCAGCTGGCCATCACCCACCCGCAGCTGGAGTGCGTGCCGATGCGCGGCAACGCCAACCGCCGGCTGGAGAAGCTGGACGCGGGCGAGTGCGACGCGCTGCTGCTGGCCGTCTCGGGCCTGGAGCGGATCGGCCGTACGGACCGGATCAGCGAGCTCCTGCCGGTGGACACCATGTGCCCGCCGATCGGGGCCGGGGTGCTGGGGCTCCAGTGCCGGGAGGACGACACCGAGACGATCGAGGCCGTGGCCGGGCTCGGCGACGCCGCCGTCTGGAAGGAAATCACCGCGGAGCGCATGCTGCTGCATGTCCTCCAGGGCCACTGCAACTCCCCCATCGCGGGCTACGCCAGGGCCGAGCGCGACGGCCGCCTCTCGCTGCGCGCCCGGGTCTTCAGCCCCGACGGCAAGACGGTCCTGGACGCCCACGAATGGGCGGGCCCCCTGGACCCGGCCACCCTGGGCACGTCGGTCGCGGTGGCACTCCTCCGACAGGGCGCCCGCGAGGTCATCGACACCATCCCGCACTGAGGCGGCATCCCGCGCTCAGGCGGCCACTCGGCGCGAGCTCGCGGTAGCCGGGGGCGCGGCGGCGACAAGGCCGTTTAGCCGGGCCACGGCCCTTCTGATCGTGGTGCCGTGGGCGCGCTGTCGGCGCCCCGCTCCGTCACCGCTCGCCCTCCCCCGCCTATCGCGCCCGCAGCCTCCGCCACACCGCACGTGCCGCGTGGTGGCCCGACATGCCGTGGACGCCGGGGCCCGGTGGGGTGGCGGAGGAGCAGAGGTAGACCGCCGGGTGGGCGGTGGCGTAGGGGACGCGGGCGAGCTTGGGGCGTATGACGGCCTGGATGCCCTCGAAGGCGCCGCAGGCGATGTCTCCGTCGATGTAGTTGGCGTTGCGGGCGGCGAGTTCGGGTGGGCCGGCCAGCGCGCGGGACAGGACCAGATCGCGGAAGCCGGGGGCGAAGCGCTCGATCTGACGCTCGATCACCTCCGTGGCGTCGCCCTTCCAGCCGCTGGGCACATGGCCGTACGCCCAGAACGTGTGCTTGCCCTCCGGGGCGCGGGAGGGGTCCAGGAGGCTGGGCTGGGCGGTGATCAGGAACGGGACGGAGGGGTCGCGGCCCTCGACGGCGGCCCGTAGCGCCGCGCCGATCTCGCCCGAGGTGGGGCCTACATGGACGGTGCCCGCGCGGCGGGCGTCGGGCGCGGTCCAGGGGACCGGGCCGGACAGCGCGTAGTCGATTTTGAAGGCGCTGGCCCCGTAGCGGTAGCGGCGGTAGGCGTTGCCGAGACCGGCGATACGGGCCAGGGCGCGCGGCGAGGTGTCGAAGATGTACGCGCGGGCGGGCGGCAGCTCATCCAGCCGCTTGACCTCGGTCGAGACGTGGATCGCCCCGCCGTGTGCGCGCAGGTACGCGCCCAGCGCGTCCACGATCGACTGGGAGCCGCCGCGCGGGATCGGCCAGCCGACCTCATGGGCCGCGATGGCGAACATCAGGGCGGGGCCGCCGGTGGCCGGTGCGCTGGTGGGCGCGATGGCGTGCCCGGCCAGTCCGGCGAACAGGGCGCGCGCCTTCTCGTCGCGGAAGCGGAGCGGACCGGCGAGCAGTGCGACCGGCTGGAGCGCGTGCAGTCCGAAGCGGGCCCAGGTGATCGGATCGCGGGGCACCCCGTCCCAGTGGGCGCGCAGCAGATCGGGGGCGAGGGTGGCCCAGCGGCCGAGGTAGGGGGCGAGCAGCCGGCGGTAGGTGCCGGCGTCGCGGGGCCCGAGCGACATGGCGGTCTCGCCGACCGAGCGGGCCAGCACCGCGGCCGTGCCGTCCGGGAAGGGGTGGGCCAGCGGCAGTTCGGGGTGGAGCCACTCCAGGCCGTACCGGGCCAGCGGCATCCGCTCGAAGGCCGGGGAGCCGATGGCGAGGGGGTGCACGGCGGAGCAGGGGTCGTGCCGGAAGCCGGGGAGGGTCAGCTCTTCGGTGCGTGAGCCCCCGCCGATGGTGTCCGCGGCCTCGAAGACCTCCACCGCGCAGCCGCGGCGGGCGAGTTCGACGGCCGCGGTCAGCCCGTTCGGTCCGGCACCCACTACGACCGCGTCGAGCATGGACGGCACGTCGGCTCCCCCTCGTCCTCGAGGTATCGGTGGAACGATCAGCCGGCGTCGGCCAGCAGGCCCAGGATATGCCGAACGGCCGCCTCGTCCCTGGCCGCCGTGAAAGGAAGGGCGTTGCCCCCGCTGATCCGGAACGGCTTGCCCTCGATCGTGCTGTGTGCCCCGCCCGCCTCGTCGACCAGCAGCAGACCGGCGGCGTGGTCCCAGGCGTTCTCCCAGGTGAAGGCGGTGGCGTCGAGCAGCCCCCGGGCCACGTTCAGATACTCGAGACCGGCCGAGCCGCAGGGTCGCACCTCGGCCCCCGGCGCCCGCAGGCCCGACAGGGCGCGCTTCTCCGCGTCGGTGGTGAAGTCGAAGTGGGAGATGGCGACGTGGAGGGCCGAGCCGGGCTGCGGGGAGCCGCTGTGGATCGGCTCGCCGTTCAGCAGCGCGCCCCCGCCACGGCGGGCGATGGCCATCAGGTCGAGCACCGGGGCGTACGTCCAGGACGCGAGAAGTTCTTCCCGGTGGGCGAGGGTCACCAGCGTCGAGAAGCCGGGGTCGCCGTGGACGAACTGCCGGGTGCCGTCGACCGGGTCGACGATCCATACGGGCGCGTCCCCGCCGAGGGCGGTGAGCACGGCCGGATCGGCGTGCACCGCCTCCTCGCCGACCACCACGGAGCCGGGCAGCAGCTTGGTGAGGGCGTCGGTCAGATGCTCCTCGGCCAGCCGGTCGGCGGTGGTGACCAGGTCGTGCGGGCCCTGCTTCTCGACGATCTCATGGGCGGCGAGCTGCCGGAAGCGCGGTATGACCTCTTCGGCGACCGCCGCGCGGACCGCCTTCTCCACCGCGCCGAGATCACCGGCGAGAAATTCATCGATCATGCGTTCATCGAATCATGTCTCCGCGACAGCGGGTGGCACGGCGGCTGCGGGAAGGTGTCATCGAGGTGAAGGGAGGGACCGCCGCGAATCCCGCTTTGACCGGCATCACGGCCGACTCCGGCGATATGACGGCCCACCCCGGCGATATGCGGGAACGGGCGCCGGGTCAGGGCACACGTTCGGCGGGCTGGTCGGGGGCCGGTTCGGGGCTGGGCTCCGCCGGGCGGCGGGCCCGGGCGCCGGTGGTGAGCAGGCCCAGCGTCACGATGGCGAGCCCGCACCCGGCCATGATCGCCCAGCCCAGGTGGCTGGCCCGGGGGAACCCGGAGCTGAACGGGCCGTGCACCCGGGCGGTGGAGACCGACCCGAGGACGGCGACACCGAGGGCCGCCCCCACCTGGCGGCCGGTGGAGGTGACCGCGGCGGCCACCCCCGCCTGGGAACGCGGCATCCCGGAGACGGCCGAGTAGGTCAGCGGGGCGTCGAGCATGCCGAAGCCGATGCCGAACGCCACATAGGCGACGACGAGGTACCAGATCGGGGTGTCCGCCCCCACCTGGGTCAGCAGCAGTCCGCAGACCGCCGTACCGGCCCCGGCGATCACCATCGGGACGCGCGGGCCGCGGGCGCCGACGATACGGCCCGCGAGCGGCGAGGAGACCAGGGTCATGGCCGCCATCGGCAGCGTGAGCAGCCCGGTGTGCAGCGGGGAGAAGTCCTTGACGTCCTGGAGGTACAGGGCGTTGAGGAAGAGGAACCCGGCGAGCGCAGCGAAGCCGCACACCGCCGAGGCGATGGCGCCGCTGAAGGCGGGGCTGAGGAAGAAGCGGACGTCCAGCAGCGGTTCGACGCGGCGGAGTTCATAGCGGACGAGGGAGACGGCGGCGGCCACGGCGACGGTGAAGCAGCCGATGATCGGCGCCGAGTCCCAGCCCCTGACCGGGCCCTCGATGATGCCGAACGTGAGCGTCGCCAGCGCCACGATCACCAGCAGCTGGCCCAGCGGATCGAGCCTGCGCGGCCGCGGGGCCTTGGACTCGGGGACGAACAGCGCGGTGAGGACCAGGGCGAGGGCGGCCACCGGGAGGTTGACCCAGAAGACGGCCTGCCAGCCGGTGGAGTCCACCAGCGCACCGCCGACGACGGGCCCCAGCGCGATGCTCACACCCGCGACCGCGCCCCACAGCCCGATCGCCCTGGCCCGCTCCCTCAGGTCGGTGAAGGTGTTGGCGATGATCGAGACTGCCACCGGGTTGAGCATGGCGCCGCCCATGGCCTGCACCATCCGGAAGGCGATCAGCGAACCGGTGTCGGAGGCCAGCCCGCACAGCAGCGACCCCAGGCTGAACAGCAGCAGCCCGGTCTGGAACGTTCTGCGCCTGCCGAACCGGTCGGCCATGGAGCCGGAGAGCATCAGCAGGCTGGCGAGCACCACGGTGTAGGCGTCCACCGTCCACTGGAGCCCCGAGGGCGTGGCGTCCAGATCGTCCTGGATGGACGGCAGGGCGAGGTTCACGATGGTGGTGTCGAGGCCCACCATGAACAGGCTGATGCAGCAGATCCCCAGGATCAGCCACTTTCTCGGGGCGCCGGCCATGGTTCGCCGCCTATGCCTTGCGGCCGGTGATCACGACGGTGTCGGCCCCGAGGGGCACCCGTCCGGCGGGCTCGATGCCCACCGCGCGGAACCACTCCTCGTACTCGGCGCCCGTGTAGACCATGCCCTCGCCGGAGGCGATGGTGTGGAAGTACGCGGACAGCAGCGCCGCCCGCTCGGGTCCGGTGCCGTCGTCGTCCTGGCGCGGGGTGACCACGTAGACCGCGCCGCCGGGAGGGAGGGCGCGGGCGGCCTTGGCGAGGAGTTCCCGGACCCGCTCGGGGGACCAGATCTCCAGGAAGTGGGCGAAGAGGACGCCGTCGCAGCCGGTCGGGAACTCGTCGTGGAAGGCGTCGAGGCTCACCGCCCGCACCCGGTCGGCCAGCCCCAGCTTCTCGATCTTCTCGTTGGCGGCCGCCGCGACGGAGGGCAGATCCCCGATGGTGATGCGCAGATCCGGCCGGCGGGCGGCGACGTTGGAGGCGTTGATGGCCGTTCCGCCGCCGATGTCCAGGAGGTGGGTGCACCCGGAGAGGTCGAGCTTCTCTCCCAGTTCCGCGCCCACGAGCCTGCTCACCGAGGACATCATGGTGTGGAATGTGGCTTCCAGTTCGGGATTTTCGGCGAGCCGCCCGTAGAGGGTGGGCGCCGTTCCCGGAATCTCCCGCCGCAGACCGATGTTGGTGTCTTCCTTGAGGGATTCACAGAACCAGGCCATCGCCCGGTAGATACCGTCTTGTTCCCAGGGAATGTTGGAAGCGGGCGCCTCGTCGAAGTTGGCGGTCAGCGGCTTCGAGAGAGGGGTGGTGTGGTAGCCGTCGCCCTTCTTGCCCAAAAGCCCGAATACCGTACAGCCGAGCAGGAGGATGCGGGTGGGCTGCTCCTTGAGCCCCAGCCGGGTGGCTATCTCACCCACGGCCAGGCCGGGCTCCTTCTCCACCAGTGCGAAGAGTCCTAACTGGAATGCCGCGCTCAGGAACTGAAACCGATAGTGGGCCTTGTAGAGCCCCCGGAGCTCCAGATCTATCGGCACCTCGGTTTGTGTCATGCCCAACCCTTCTGTGGCAAGGAGTCGTTCGACCGACCGCACACCAGAGCACAAAAACCGAGGTGATTGTAACCATGTTCGAAGGTTTTCGGAGATCCGCTTTTTATTTCTCCGCGGCCGCCCGCCGATAGTCGACGAGCGGCCGCGAAAACGGAATTGACTCCTCCTTTGGAAAAGGGCCATGCCTTGCCGGTGCGCGGCTCAGCCGGGCTTCCGGTCAGCCGGTGAGCGCCGGAATGACATGCTCGCCGTACGCGTCGAGCGTGCGCTCCTTCGCGTCATGCATCGCATAGACCGCGAACTGGCCGACCCCCAGCTCGCGCAGCCGCTCCAGCTTCTCGATATGCGCCTCGGCCGGGCCGAGCAGACAGAACCGGTCCACGATCTCGTCGGGCACGAACGCCGTGTCCGGGTTGCCGGCCCGGCCGTGGTGGGCGTAGTCGTACCCCTGCCGCTCCTTGATGTACGCGGTCAGGGACTCGGGTACGGCGCCGGAGTGCTCGCCGTAGCGGCCGACCAGGTCGGCCACGTGGTTGCCGACCATGCCGCCGAACCAGCGGCACTGCTCACGGGCGTGGTCCAGGTCGTCGCCCACATACGCGGGGGCGGCGACGCAGATGGTGACCGCGTCCGGGTCTCGCCCGGCCCCTGCGGCGGCGGAGCGCACCGCCTTGACCATCCACTCCGTCAGATAAGGGTCGGCGAGCTGGAGGATGAAGCCGTCGGCCTTCCGCCCGGCCAGCGCGAGCGCCTTGGGGCCGTACGCCGCCATCCACACCGGCAGCCTGCTGTCCTCGATCCAGGGGATGCGCATCCGGCTGCCGTCCACGACGGCCTCCCTGCCCTCCGCCAGATCGCGGATGGCGTCGATGGCGTCCTCGAGCCGGGCGAGGGTGTTGGGCTTGCGCCCCGCCACCCGCAGCGCGGAGTCGCCCCGGCCGATCCCGCACACGGTGCGGTTGCCGTACATCTCGTTGAGCGTGGCGAACGTGGAGGCGGTCACCTCCCAGGTGCGGGTGGACGGATTGGTGACCATCGGGCCGACGATCAGCCGCTCGGTCCGGGCCAGGATCTGGCTGTAGATGACGAACGGCTCCTGCCACAGCACGGCGGAGTCGAACGTCCAGCCGTAGCCGAAGCCATTGCGCTCGGCGCGGCGCATCAGCTCGACGACGGCCGAGGCGGGTGGATCGGTCTGTAGCACGAGTCCGAAGTCCATGCTCGCTCCCTGGGTCAGCCGAGGTACTGACAGGTGTCGCGGGGGAGGAACTGGCCGTGTCCGGCGCGTCCGGTGTACTCCCGCTGCTCGATGACGGGGACACCGCGCGAGAGCACGGTCTCGACCTGCCCGGTGATCTGCTTGCCCTCGTACGCCGAGTAGTCGACGTTCATGTGGTGGGTCTCGGCGGACAGGGTCTGCCGCGCCTCCGGGTCGTAGACGACGATGTCGGCGTCGGCCCCGGGCGCGATGGTGCCCTTGCGCGGGTAGAGGCCGAACATCCTGGCCGGGGTGGCGCAGGCGATCTCGATCCAGCGGCGGCGGGAGATATGGCCGTCCACCACGGCCTGGTGGAGCAGATCCATCCGGTGCTCCACGCCGGGCATTCCGTTGGGGATCTTGGAGAAGTCGCCCCGGCCCAGCTCCTTCTGCCCAGTGAAGCAGAACGGGCAGTGGTCGGTGGAGACCACCTGGAGGTCGTTGGTCCGCAGCCCCCGCCACAGCGCGGCCTGGTGCTCGACGGGCCGCAGCGGGGTGGAGCAGACGTACTTGGCGCCCTCGAAGTCCGGTTCGGCGAGGTTGTCCGTGGACAGGAACAGATACTGCGGACAGGTCTCGCCGAAGACCGGAAGCCCCAGGTCACGGGCTCCCGTGAGCTCCTGGACGGCCTGCTCCGCGGAGACGTGGACGACGTAGAGCGGGGCGCCGGCCACCCGGGCGAGCTGGATGGCCCGATGGGTCGCCTCCGACTCCAGCAGCGCCTTTCGGACCTCACCGTGGTAGCGGGGGTCGGTCCTGCCCTCGGCCAGCGCCTGCTCCACCAGGACGTCGATGGCGATGCCGTTCTCGGCGTGCATCATGATCAGCCCGCCGTTGCCGGAGGCGCGCTGCATGGCCCGCAGGATCTGCCCGTCGTCACTGTAGAAGACCCCCGGATAGGCCATGAACAGCTTGAAGCTGCTCACGCCCTCCCCCACCAGGAGATCCATCTCCTTGAGCGTGCTCTCGTTCACATCGGAGAGGATCATGTGGAAGCCGTAGTCGATGGCGCAGTTGCCGCGCGCCTTGAGATGCCAGGCGTCCAGCCCCTCGCGCAGGGCGTGGCCCACCGTCTGGACGGCGAAGTCCACGATGGTGGTGGTCCCGCCCCAGGCCGCCGCCCGGGTACCGGTCTCGAAGGTGTCGGAGGCGAACGTGCCGCCGAACGGCATCTCCATATGGGTGTGCCCGTCGACCCCGCCCGGGATGACGTACTTGCCGGTGGCGTCGATCGTACGGTCGGCGGTCCAGCCCTGGGCCCACTCGCTGCCGGGCGCGGCGAGGGCGGCGACCTTGCCGCCCTCGATCAGCACATCGGCCGGGGTCTCCTCGGCGGCGGTGACGACCAGCCCGCCACGGATCACGGTACGGGACATCAGCTCGCGCTCCTTCCGGACCGGGTGGTCTCCAGGGCGGTCCTGAGGGCCGCTTCGAGGATCTCCGCGCCCTCCTCGGCCTCGGCGACGGTGAGGCTGAGCGGCGGGGCGATGCGCAGCACGCTGCTGTTGTGCCCGCCGCCCTTGCCGATGAGCAGCCCGCCCTCCCGGGCGGCCTCCAGCACGGCGGACGCGCCCTCGGGCGACGGATCGCCGGTTCCCGGGTCCACCAGCTCGATGCCGATCATCAGCCCCCGGCCACGGACCTCGCGCACACCGTCCAGACCGGCGCAGGCGGCGCGCAGCCGCTCGATCAGCAGCCCGCCGACCCGGCGGGCATTGCCCTGGAGGTCGTGTTCGACCAGGTGGTTGAGGTTGGCCAGACCGGCGGCCATGGTGATCGGGCTGCCGCCGAAGGTGGAGATGGAGTTGGCGCCCAGGCAGTTCATGACCTCGGCGCGGGCGACGACACCGCCGATCGACATGCCGTTGCCGATGCCCTTGGCGAAGGTGAGGATGTCGGGCGGCCCGGAGCCGTCGTGCGCCTGCCAGCCCCAGAAATGGTCCCCGGTACGGCCCCAGCCGGTCTGCACCTCATCGGTGATCCACAGGATGCCGTGCCGGTCGAGCACCTCGCGGAACGCGGCGAACAGCCCGTCGGGCGGGGAGGTGAAGCCGCCGACGCCCTGGATCGGCTCGGCGATCAGCGCGGCCACATTGCCGTACCCCTGGCCGAGGACGTCCTCGAGGTCGGCCACGCACGCCTTGATGAACTCCCCGTCGGACAGCCCGGCGAACGGACCCCGGGTGCGCACCCCACCGTGTACGTACAGCGTCTGCAACGGCGACAGGCTGGTCGGTGACCAGCCGCGGTTGCCGGTGATGCCGACGGCCGAGAAGGAGCGGCCGTGGTAGCTGTTGCGCATCGCCAGGATCTGGTTGGAGCGGCGGTAGGCCGTGGCGAGCAGCAGGGCCGTGTCATTGGCCTCGGTGCCGGACGTGGTGAAGAAGACCCGCGCGTCCGGGATGCCGGACAGCGCGGCGACCCGCTCGGCCAGGTCGACCATGGGCCGGTCGAGGTAGAGCGTGGAGGTGTGCAGGATCCGCCCGGCCTGCTCGCTGATCGCCTTGGTGACCTCGGGGAGGGCGTGGGCGGTCATCGTGGTGAGGATGCCGCCGAAGAAGTCGAGGTAGCGGTTGCCCTCGGCGTCCCAGACATGGCGTCCCTCGCCGTGGGTGATCTCGATGGGGCGCTGGTAGTAGACGGCGAGCCAGTCGGGGAGTACGGCCTGGTGGCGGGCGTGGAGGGTGGCGTGGGGGCCGCTCCTGACGTCGCCGCCGCTCATGTCGCTGCTCATGGCCGCACCAGCCCCTCGTAGGCGTCGGGCCGCCGGTCGCGGTAGAACGCCCACTGCTGGCGCACCTGGTCGATCAGGCCGAAGTCGAGGTCGCGGACGACCAGCTCCTCCTCCTTGTCACTGGCCACATCGCCGACGAACTGACCGCGCGGATCGACGAAGTAGCTGGTGCCGTAGAAGTCGTTGTCGCCGTACTCCTCGG
>NZ_BAAAIF010000128.1:0-14400 GCF_039525925.1 Streptomyces javensis
CGGTGATGTCGACGCCGGGTTCGTTCGTGGACTTCAGTCGTCAGCGTGGGTTGGCGGCGGATGGGCGGATCAAGGCGTTCGCGGCGGGTGCGGATGGCACTGGTTGGGGCGAGGGTGTGGGCATGCTGCTGGTGGAGCGGCTGTCGGACGCGCGGCGCAACGGCCATGAGGTGCTGGCCGTGGTGCGTGGTTCGGCGATCAACCAGGACGGTGCGTCGAATGGTCTGACGGCGCCGAATGGTCCCTCGCAGCAGCGGGTGATCCGGCAGGCGCTGGCGGGTGCGGGGTTGTCGGCGTCCGAGGTGGACGCGGTCGAGGCCCACGGCACCGGTACGACGCTGGGTGACCCGATCGAGGCACAGGCGCTGCTCGCCACGTACGGCCAGGAGCGGGAGCCGGAGCAGCCGCTGTGGCTGGGCTCCATCAAGTCCAACTTCGGCCATACGCAGGCCGCGGCCGGTGTCGCCGGTGTGATGAAGATGGTGCTGGCCATCCAGCACGGACTGCTGCCGCAGACCCTCAACGTCGATGAGCCCACCCCGCATGTGGACTGGTCGGCGGGCGCGGTCGCCCTGCTGACCGAGGCGCGGGAGTGGCCGGAGACCGGCCGTCCGCGCCGGGCCGCGGTGTCGTCGTTCGGCATCAGCGGCACCAACGCGCACACCATCATCGAGCAGGCCCCGGTGTACGCGGACGAGACCGAGGACGCGACGCCCGCCGCCGCGCCCCGGACCGGTCTCCCCGCCACCTGGGTGCTCTCCGCCAAGTCCCCCGAGAGCCTGCGCGACCAGGCCGTACGGCTGCGCGCCCACCTCGACGAGCGGCCCGAGCTTGACCTCACCGACGTAGCGTTCACGCTCGCCACGCGCCGTACCGCCTTCGAGGAGCGCGCGGCGCTCGTCGCCGGGGACCGGGACGGGCTGCTGTCCGGTCTGGAGGCGCTGGCACGTGGTGAGTCGGCGGCCGGGCTCGTTCAGGGTTCGGTGGCCGGTGGCAAGGTGGCGTTCCTGTTCACGGGGCAGGGGAGTCAGCGGCTGGGGATGGGGCGTGAGCTGTACGACGCCTTCCCGGTGTTCGCGGATGCGCTGGATGAGGTGTGCGCCCATCTGGACGGGCACGTGGAGCGGCCGCTGCGGGATGTGTTGTTCGGGGATGACGCGGAGGCGCTGGATCGGACGGGGTTCACTCAGCCCGCGCTGTTCGCGGTTGAGGTGGCGTTGTTCCGGCTGGTCGAGGCGTGGGGTCTGAAGGCGGACTTCCTGTCGGGTCACTCGATCGGTGAGCTGGCGGCCGCGCATGTGGCGGGTGTTTTGTCGCTCGCCGACGCGGCGAAGCTGGTGGCGGCGCGTGGCCGTCTGATGCAGGAGCTTCCGGCCGGTGGCGCCATGATCGCCATCCAGGCGTCGGAGGACGAGGTGGCGCCGCTGCTGACCGAGCGGGTGTCGATTGCCGCGCTCAATGGGCCGTCGTCGGTGGTCATCGCGGGTGATGAGGACGCGGCTGTCGCGATTGCCGATGGTTTCGAGGCGCGGGGCCGTAAGACCAAGCGGCTCACCGTGAGCCACGCCTTCCACTCGCCGCGTATGGACGGCATGCTGGAGGCGTTCCGCGAGGTCGCGGAGGGGTTGTCGTACGAGGCCCCGCGCATCCCGATCGTCTCCAACCTCACCGGGGACGTCGTCTCCGCCGACGAGATCGCGACGGCAGACTTCTGGGTGCGCCACGTCCGCGAGGCCGTCCGCTTCCTCGACGGCGTACGGACGCTCGAAGCCCAGGGCGTCACCACGTACGTCGAGCTCGGCCCCGACGGTGTCCTCACCGCCATGGCGCAGGACTGCGTCACCGACTCCGAGACCGATGCCGCCTTCGCCGCCGTGCTGCGCAAGGACCGCCCCGAGGCCGAGGCGCTGCTGTCGGCCGTCGCGCGGGCGCATGTGCGTGGCGTGGCGGTGGACTGGGCGGCGTACTACGCCCGTACCGGCGCCGCGCGGGTCGCGCTGCCCACGTACGCCTTCCAGCGGCAGCGCTACTGGCCGAAGGTCTCCTCGCTGTTCCTCGGCGACGTGGCCGCGGTCGGGCTGGGCGAGGCCGAGCATCCGCTGCTCGGCGCCAGCGCCGAACTGCCGGACGCGGACGGGACGCTGTTCACCGGACGGCTCGCGCTGTCCACGCACCCGTGGCTCGCGGGCCACACCATCCTGGACACCGTGCTGCTGCCCGGCACCGCGTTCGTGGAGCTGGCGATCCGCGCCGGTGACCAGGTCGGCTGCGACTACCTGGAGGAGCTGACCCTCGAGGCGCCGCTGGTGCTGCCCGCGCGGGGCGGTGTCCAGCTGCGGCTCTCGGTCGGTGCCGCCGACGAGACGGGCCGCCGTCCGCTGTCGCTGCACTCCCGGCTGGAGAGCCTGCCCGCCGAGGAGCCGTGGACCCGGCACGCCGCCGGTGTCCTGGCGTCCGGCGCCCGCCCGGAGGCGGCGTTCGAGCTGAGCGCGTGGCCCCCGGCGGACGCGACCGAGGTGGAGCTGGACGGCCGCTACGAGGGCCTGCTGGACATCGGTTTCGCCTACGGCCCCGCGTTCCAGGGGCTGCGCAGGGCGTGGCAGCGCGGCGGCGAGGTGTTCGCCGAGGTGGCGCTGGACGAGGAGACGGCCGAGGAGGCCGCCGCGTTCGGGCTGCACCCGGCGCTGCTGGACTCCGCCCTGCACGCCATCGGCATGGGCGGCCTGGGCAACACGGGTGGCGAAGGGCGGCTGCCGTTCGCCTGGACCGGCGTGTCGCTGTACGCGAGCGGCGCCTCGGCGCTGCGGGTGCGGCTGGCCCCCGCGGGCACCGACGGCGTCCGGCTGGAGATCGCCGACACCACCGGCGCGCCGGTCGCGGCCGTCGAGACGCTCGGGCTGCGCCCGGTCTCGGCCGAGCAGATCCAGAGCGCGCGCACGGCCTACCACGAGTCGCTGTTCCACCTGGAGTGGGCGACCACGGCCGGGCTCGCCGACGCGGCCGGGGCGGAGGTTCCCGCCGACGGCCGGTGGGCGGTGCTGGGCGCGGATCCGCTCGGGCTCGGGACCTCGGCGTACGGGGACCTGGAGACGCTGGCCGGGGCCGTCGCCGCGGGCACTGCGCCCGCGCCCGAGTACGTCGTCGTGTCGCCGTCCGCGGAGGTCGGTGAGCGGGTGGCCCGTGCGGCACACCGCGCCGCCGCCGCGGCGCTCTCCGTCGTCCAGCGGTGGCTGGAGGAGGAGCGGTTCGGGGACGCCCCGCTGGTCGTGGTGACCCGTGGCGCGGTGGCCGTGGAGGCCGACGAGCCGGTGGCGGATCTGGCCGGTGCGGCCGTCTGGGGTCTGCTGCGCTCGGCGCAGTCGGAGAACCCGGGCCGCTTCGTGCTGGTGGACACCGACGGCGCGGAGGAGTCGCTGCGGGCGCTGCCCGCCGCGCTGGCCTCCGGCGAGCCGCAGCTGGCGATCCGCGCGGGCTCGGTGTCCGTGCCGAGGCTGGCGCGGGTGGCCGTGGAGCCGGAGGGCGACGAGGCCCGGGGCCTCGACCCCGCGGGCACGGTGTTGGTGACCGGCGCGTCCGGTTCGCTGGGCGGTCTGGTGGCGCGGCATCTGGTGGCCGAGCGTGGCGTACGGCAGCTGCTGCTGGTGAGCCGTCGTGGCGACCAGGCGCCGGGTGCGGCGGAACTCACCACTGAGCTGGCCGAGTTGGGCGCGAGCGTGCGCTGGTCGGCGTGTGATGTGGCGGACCGGGACGCGCTCGCCGCGACCCTCGCCGCCGTCCCCCCCGAGCATCCGCTGACGGCCGTCGTGCACACCGCCGGGGTGCTGGACGACGGTGTGATCGGCTCGCTCACTCCCGAGCGCATGGCGAACGTCATGCGCCCGAAGGTGGACGCCGCCTGGAATCTGCACGAGCTCACCCGCGAGCTGGACCTGACCGCCTTCGTGCTGTTCTCGTCCTCCTCCGGTGTGTTCGGCGGCCCGGGCCAGGGCAACTACGCGGCCTCCAACGCCTTCCTCGACGCCCTCGCCGTACACCGCACCGCCCAGGGCCTGCCCGCCACCGCGCTCGCGTGGGGCCTGTGGGCCGGGGCCGGTATGGGCAGCACCCTGGACGAGGCCGACATCGCCCGGATGCGGCGCGCCGGACTGCCGCCGCTGCCGGTGGCCGAGAGCCTCGCCCTGCTCGACACCGCGCTGACCGTCGACGAGGCGTCGCTGGTGCCGATGCGGGTGGACCTCGCGGCGCTGCGCACCCAGGCCGCCAGTGGCGCGGTCTCGCCCCTGTTCCGCGGACTGGTACGGATCCCGGCGCGGCGCGCGGTGGACGCGGTCGCGGCGGGCGGCGAGTCCGGTCTTGCCGGGCGGCTCGCCGGGCTGTCCGAGCCCGAGCAGGAGCGGCTGCTGCTGGACCTGGTGCGCGGCCAGGTGGCCACCGTGCTCGGCTACGCCGGTGCGGACACCATCGGATCGGGCCGGGCGTTCAAGGAGCTGGGCTTCGACTCGCTGACGGCGGTCGAGCTGCGCAACCAGCTCAACTCGGTCACCGGGCTGCGGCTGCCCGCCACGCTGATCTTCGACTACCCGGACCCGCAGGTCCTGGCCCGCCATCTGCGCACCGAGCTCGTCGGCGCGGAGTCCCCGGTGGTGCACACGCCGGTGCCGGTCGTGGCCGCCACCGACGACGAGCCGATCGCCATCGTGGCGATGAGCTGCCGCTACCCGGGCGGGGTCAGCACCCCCGAGGAGCTGTGGCAGCTGCTCGCGGCGGGCGAGGACGGCATCTCCCGCTTCCCGGACAACCGCGGCTGGGACCTCGAGGCGCTCTACGACCCGGACCCGGAGACCCAGGGCACCTCCTACGCCCGCGAGGGCGGCTTCCTGCACGACGCCGCCGAGTTCGATCCGGCGTTCTTCGGCATCTCGCCGCGCGAGGCGCTGGCGATGGACCCGCAGCAGCGGCTGCTGCTGGAGACGTCGTGGGAGGCGTTCGAGCGCGCCGGGATCGACCCGCTGTCCGTGCGCGGCAGCAGGACCGGAGTGTTCGCGGGCGTCATGTACCACGACTACGGGTCCCGGCTGCACGCCGTCCCGAACGAGGTCGAGGGCTACCTCGGCACCGGCAGCTCCAGCAGCGTGGTGTCCGGCCGGGTGGCGTACACCTTCGGTCTCGAGGGCCCGGCCGTCACGGTCGACACGGCCTGCTCGTCGTCGCTGGTGGCGCTGCACCTGGCGGCGCAGGCGCTGCGCCAGGGCGAGTGCTCGCTGGCGCTGGCCGGCGGTGTCACGGTGATGTTCACCCCGGGTACGTTCATCGACTTCAGCCGCCAGCGCGGACTGGCCAGGGACGGCCGCTGCAAGTCCTTCGCGGCGGCCGCCGACGGCACCGGCTGGGGCGAGGGCGCGGGCATGCTGCTCCTGGAGCGGCTGTCGGACGCCCGTCGAAACGGCCACGAGGTGCTGGCGATCGTGCGCGGCTCGGCCGTCAACCAGGACGGCGCGTCCAACGGTCTGACCGCGCCCAACGGCCCGTCCCAGCAGCGCGTCATCCGTCAGGCCCTCGCCAACGCCCGGCTGACCACCGGTGAGGTGGACGTCGTCGAGGCGCACGGCACGGGCACCACGCTGGGCGACCCGATCGAGGCGCAGGCGCTGCTGGCCACCTACGGCCAGGAGCGGGACGCGGAGCGGCCGCTGTGGCTGGGCTCGGTGAAGTCCAACCTGGGCCACACGCAGGCCGCCTCCGGTGTCGCCGGTGTCATCAAGATGGTGCTGTCGATGCGGCACGGTCTGCTGCCGCGGACGCTGCACGTGGACGAGCCGTCGCCGCATGTGGACTGGTCGGCGGGCGCGGTGTCGCTGCTGACCGAGGCGCGGGAGTGGCCGGAGAGCGGCCGTCCGCGCCGGGCCGCGGTGTCCTCGTTCGGCATCAG
Organism: Streptomyces javensis; assembly: GCF_039525925.1. Classification (NCBI taxonomy): domain Bacteria; kingdom Bacillati; phylum Actinomycetota; class Actinomycetes; order Kitasatosporales; family Streptomycetaceae; genus Streptomyces; species Streptomyces javensis. The sequence continues at coordinate 5,930 of NZ_BAAAIF010000128.1, forward strand.
CGGCACCAACGCCCACGCCATCATCGAGCAGCCGCCCGCCGCCGAGCCGAGCGAGCCCGCGGCGGAGCCCGAGGCGCTGCCGTACGTGCCGGTGCTGCTGTCGGCCCGTACCGAGGACGGTGTGCGGGCCCAGGCGCGGCGGCTGCGGTCGCGAATCGCCGCCGAACCCGGGGCCTCCCTCACCGACCTGGGCTTCTCGCTCGCCACGACCCGCGCCGCGCTGGAACACCGGGTCGCGCTGGTGGCCGAGGGCCATGACGAGGCGCTGGGCGCGCTGGACGCGCTGGCGCGCGGTGAGCACCCGGCGCAGACGCTGCGCGGGGTGGCCACCGAGGGCAAGGTGGCGTTCCTGTTCACCGGGCAGGGCAGCCAGCGGCTCGGCATGGGCCGTGAGCTGTACCGGACGTTCCCGCGCTTCGCGGAGGCGCTGGACGAGGTGTGCGACGCGCTGGACCCGCATCTCGAACGGCCGCTGAAGACCGTGCTGTTCGGCGAGGACGCCCAGGCGCTGGACCGCACCGCGGTCACCCAGCCCGCGCTGTTCGCGGTCGAGGTGGCGCTGTTCCGGCTGGTCGAGGCGTGGGGGCTGATGGCGGACTACCTGTCCGGCCACTCCATCGGTGAGCTGGCCGCCGCGCATGTGGCCGGTGTGTTCTCGCTCGCCGACGCCTCCGTGCTGGTGGCGGCCCGTGGGCGGCTCATGCAGGAGCTGCCCGCCGGTGGCGCGATGATCGCTCTCCAGGCGGCCGAGGACGAGGTGACGCCGCTGCTCACCGACCGCGTGAGCATCGCGGCGCTCAACGGCCCGAACTCCGTGGTCATCGCGGGTGACGAGGACGCGGCGACGCAGATCGCGGCGGACTTCGAGGCGCGGGGTCGCAAGACCAAGCGGCTCACGGTGAGCCACGCCTTCCACTCGCCGCATATGGACCCGATGCTCGCGGACTTCCGCAAGCTGGCCGCGTGCCTGACCTACAACGCCCCCAAGATCCCGCTGGTGTCCTGCCTCACCGGCGCCGTGGTCTCCGCCGACGAGATCCGCCTGCCGGAGTTCTGGGTGCGCCATGTCCGGGATTCCGTCCGCTTCGCCGACGGTGTCCGCACCCTGCGCGAGCAGGGCGTGACCACCTTCCTGGAGCTCGGCCCGGACGGGGTGCTCTCCGCGATGGGCGAGGACTGCCTCGCCGGGACGGAGACCGGGGCCGGGGCCGGGACCGGGGCCGGGCCCGGGACCGACAGGGATGGCGACACCGACGCGGTGTTCGTCCCCACCCTGCGCGGTGACCGCTCCGAGGCCCAGGCGCTCGCCACCGCCCTCGCCCACGTCCATGTCCGCGGCGCGGCCCCCGACTGGGCGGCGGTCTACGCCGGGCGCGGCGCCCGCCGCGTGGAGCTGCCCACCTACGCCTTCCAGCGCCAGCGCTACTGGCTCGACGTGGGCATCTCCGTCGAGGACGTCATCTCCGCGGGCCTCGACACGGCCGACCACCCGCTGCTCGGCGCGGCGGTGGAACTCCCCGACATCGGTGGCTTCGTGTTCACCGGGCGGCTGTCGCTGCTGACCCACCCCTGGCTGGCCGACCACGCCGTCATGGACACCGTGCTGCTGCCCGGCACCGCCTTCGTGGAACTCGCGCTGCGCGCGGGCCACGAGGCGGGCTGCGACACGGTCGAGGAGCTGACCCTCCAGGCCCCGCTGGTCCTGCCCGAACAGGGCGCCGTCCAGCTGCGGCTGGAGCTCGCGGCGGCCGACGAGACCGGACGGCGCCCGCTCACCCTGCACTCCCGCCGGGAGGACGTGCCCGCCGACGAGCCGTGGATCCGCCACGCCACCGGCTTCCTCGCCCCGAGCGGCGCGAACGCCCAGGGTGCCCCGGACGCGCAGGTGGACCTGAGCGCCTGGCCCCCGGCCGACGCGACGGCCCTGGCGACCGAGGAGTTCTACGAGGGCGCGGCCGCCGCCGGACTCGGTTACGGCCCGGTCTTCCAGGGGCTGCACACCGCCTGGCGGCGCGGCGAGGAGCTGTTCGCCGAGATCCGGCTGCCGCAGGGCTTCGAGCCGGAGGCCGCCGCGTACGGGGTGCATCCGGCGCTGCTGGACGCCGCCCTGCACACCCTCGGCCTCGACTCCGAGGGCGAGGGGAGCGAGGGCGCGCGGCTGCCGTTCGCCTGGACCGGCGTACGGCTGCACGCCGGGGGCGCCGCATCGCTGCGCGTACGGCTGCGGCCCGGCGCCGACGGGGTGTCGCTGCACCTCGCGGACGGCACCGGCGCCGCCGTGGCCACCATCGACGGCCTGGTGCTGCGCCCGCTGGCGGCCGAACAGCTCGACGCCTCGCGCGCCGCGTACCACGAGTCGCTGTTCCGCCCCGAGTGGACCGCCCTGTCCGCGTCCGCCACCGGCATCCCGCTCGGCGAGCGCTGGGTGACCCTCGGCGCGGCCACCGGTTTCCCGGCCACCGGTTTCCCGGCCACCGGCTCCACGGCCACCGGCCTCACCGTCGCGGGCGAGCGGCTGGACGACTACGCGGACCTCGCGGCACTCGCCACCGCGCTCGACGGCGGCGCGCCCGCCCCCGACGTGGTCGTGGCGCCGCTCACGGGCGCGGCGTCCCTCACGGGTGTGGCGCCTCTGCGCGCGACCGGCGGCGCGGTGTCCCTGCCCGCGACCGGCGGCGCGGCACCTCTCACCGGGACCGACGGTGTGGCGCCTCTGCGCGCGACCGGCGGCGCGGTGTCCCTGCCCGCGACCGGCGGCGCGGCGCTCCTGCCCGCCACGGACGGTACGGCTCCCCTCGCCGCCACCGGCGGCATCGCGTCCGTACCCGACACCGCGCGGGCCGCCGCCCGGGACGCCCTGGACCTGGTCCAGACCTGGTTGAACGACCAGCGGCTCGCCGACACCCGGCTCGTCCTCGTCACCCGTGGCGCGGTCGCGGCGGTCCCCGGCGAAGACATCGCCGACCTGGCCCACACCACCGCGTGGGGCCTGGTGAAGTCCGCGCAGTCGGAGAACCCCGGCCGCTTCGTCCTGGTCGACACCGATGGCACCGACGCCTCCCAGCGCGCCCTGCCGTCGGTGCTCGCCACCGACGAACCGCAGCTCGCGCTGCGCTCCGGCACCGGTCACGCCTACCGCCTCGCCCGCGTCCCGGCCCTGGCGGACACCCCCGAGCCGGGCGGACTCGGCGACCCGGAGGGCACCGTACTGCTGAGCGGCGCCACCGGCGCCCTGGGCGGACTCTTCGCCCGCCACCTGGTGGCGGAGCGCGGCGTGCGGCATCTGCTGCTGGTGAGCCGCCGCGGTGGCGAGGCCCCAGGAGCGGCCGAACTCGCCACCAAACTGGCCGAGTTGGGCGCGAGCGTGCGTTGGGCGGCCTGCGACACCGCCGACCGGGACGCCCTCGCCGCCACCCTCGCGGCCATCCCGGCGGAGCACCCGCTGACCGCTGTGGTGCACACTGCGGGCGTCCTGGACGACGGGGTGATCAGCTCGCTGACCGGTGAGCGGATCGACACCGTGCTGCGCCCCAAGGTGGACGCGGCATGGAACCTCCACGAGCTCACCCGCGACCTCGACCTGGCCGCGTTCGTGCTCTTCTCCTCGGCCGCCGGTGCCTTCGGCAGCTCAGGACAGGGCAACTACGCCGCGGCCAACACCTTCCTGGACGCGCTCGCCCAGCACCGCCGCGCCCAGGGCCTGCCCGCGAGCTCGCTCGCCTGGGGCCTGTGGGCAGCGGCCGACGGCATGGCCGGAAGCCTCGACACCTCCGACGTCAGCCGCATCTCGCGCGGTGGCTTCGCGGCGCTCGGACAGGACGAGGGCCTGGCGCTGTTCGACGTGGCGGGCACCCTGCCCGAGGCCGCGCTGGTGCCGATCCGCATCGACACGGGAGCGCTGCGCGGCCAGGCCGCCGCCGGGCTGCTGCCGCCGCTGCTGCGCGGCCTGGTCCGCACCCCCGTACGGCGCTCCGCCGACACCGGGGCCACCTCCGCTGTCGTGGCCGACTCCGGCGCGGGCTCGCTCGCGGCACGGCTCTCCGGGCTCTCGGAGGCCGAACGCGACCGTGAGCTGCTGGAGGTCGTCCGCGGCCATGTGGCGGCCGTCCTCGGCCACGCCAACCCGGACGACGTGGACGCCGGCCGCGGCTTCCTCGACCTCGGCTTCGACTCGCTCACCGCCGTGGATCTGCGCAACCGACTGGGCGCCGCCGCCGGGCTGCGCCTGCCGGTCACGCTGATCTTCGACTACCCGACGCCCACCGCGCTCGCCGGGTATCTGCGCGAGGAGCTGGGCCTGGACGGCGCGGCCGGACACCAGCCCGTACACGCGGAGCTCGACAAGCTCGAGGCGATCCTCGCCACGATCGCCCCGGACGACATCGAGCGCCCCGGTATCACCACCCGCCTGCGCGACCTCCTGTCGAAGTGGAATGAAACGCAAAGTGCTACGGACAGCACCGCAGAAGACCGTGAAATCCAGTCCGCGACGGCAGACGAGATCTTCGATCTCCTCGACGACGAGCTCGGGCTCTCCTGACCAGCTCCACAAGAGCGCATCGACTCACCTCAGCACCGCGGGGACGGCGTAATGGCGACGGCGAACGAAGAGAAGTACCTCGACTACCTCAAGCGGGCCACCACCGACCTGCGCGAGGCGCGGCGGCGGCTGCGCGAGGTCGAGGAGCGCGAGCAGGAGCCCATCGCCATCGTGGCGATGAGCTGCCGCTATCCCGGCGGGGTCAGCACCCCTGAGGAGCTGTGGCAGCTCGTCGCCCGCGGCGGTGACGCGGCCACGCCGTACCCCACCAACCGCGGCTGGGCCACCGACGTCCTCTTCGAGCCGGACCCGGAAAGCGGCCAGGAGCCGTACGTCCACGAGGGCGGCTTCCTGCACGACGCGGCCGACTTCGACCCCGCGTTCTTCGGCATCTCGCCGCGCGAGGCGCTGGCCATGGACCCGCAGCAGCGGCTGCTGCTGGAGACCTCGTGGGAGGCGTTCGAGCGCGCGGGCATCGACCCGACCACCCTCCAGGGCAGCCAGACCGGTGTGTTCGCGGGCGTCATGTACCACGACTACGCGTCCCGGCTGTTCTCCGCACCCGAGGACGTCGAGGGCTTCCTCGGCAACGGCAGCTCCGGCTCCATCGCCTCCGGCCGCGTCGCCTACACCTTCGGCCTTGAGGGTCCGGCCGTCACCATCGACACGGCCTGCTCCTCCTCCCTGGTCGCCCTGCACTTCGCCGCGCAGGCCCTGCGCCGCCGGGAGTGCTCGCTGGCCCTGGCCGGCGGTGTCACCGTCATGTCCACCCCCGGCACCTTCACCGAGTTCAGCCGCCAGCGCGGACTCGCCGCCGACGGCCGCTGCAAGTCCTTCGCGGCGGCCGCCGACGGCACCGGCTGGGGCGAGGGCGCGGGCATGCTGCTGCTGGAGCGGCTCTCCGACGCCCGCGCCAACGGCCACCAGGTGCTCGCCGTCGTCCGTGGCAGCGCCATCAACCAGGACGGCGCCAGCAGCGGGCTGACCGCTCCCAACGGCCCCTCGCAGCAGCGCGTCATCCGCCAGGCCCTGGCCGCCGCACGGCTCGCCCCCGGCCAGATCGACGTGGTCGAGGCCCACGGCACGGGCACCACCCTCGGCGACCCCATCGAGGCACAGGCCCTGCTCGCCACGTACGGGCGCAACCACAGCGAGGACCAGCCGCTGTGGCTGGGCTCCATCAAGTCCAACATCGGGCACACCCAGGCCGCCGCCGGTGTCGCGGGCATCATCAAGATGGTCATGGCGATGCGCCACGGGATGCTTCCGCGCACCCTGCACGTCGACCAGCCCACCCCCAACGTCGACTGGTCGGCGGGCGCCGTCTCGCTGCTGACCGAGGGGCGCGCCTGGCCGGACACCGGTCAGCCGCGTCGGGCCGCGGTGTCCTCGTTCGGCATCAGCGGCACCAACGCGCACACCATCCTGGAACAGGCGCCGGAGCCGGAGGAGGCGGAGGCCGCGAAGACGGCTGACGGCGACGCGCCCGCCGAGACCCGCGCCGCCACCGCGCTGCCGCTGTGGACCGTGGCCGCCAAGAGCCGCCCCGCGCTGCGCGCCCAGGCCGCCAACCTGCGTGCCCACCTCGAGGCCAACCCCGAACTGCGCCTCACCGACGTCGGCTTCTCGCTGGCCACCGGCCGGGCCGCCTTCGAACACCGGGCGGCTGTCGTCGCCGACGACCGCGAGGGCCTGATACGGGCCCTCGACGCGCTGTCCCGCGAGGAGCCCGCGACCGGGCTGGTCGAGGGCAAGGTCGCGAGCGGCAAGGTGGCGTTCCTGTTCACGGGGCAGGGGAGTCAGCGGCTGGGGATGGGGCGCGAGCTCTACCAGGCGTTTCCCGTCTTCGCGGAGGCGCTGGATGAGGTGTGCGCGGAGCTGGACCCGCATCTTGAGCGGCCGCTGAAGGACGTTCTGTTCGGGGACGACGCGTCGGTACTGGATCGGACGGGGTTCACTCAGCCCGCGCTGTTCGCGGTCGAGGTGGCGTTGTTCCGGTTGGTTTCGGAGGCGTGGGGGCTGCGGCCCGACTTCCTGTCGGGGCATTCGATCGGTGAGCTGGCTGCCGCGCATGTGGCGGGTGTGTTGTCGCTGGCGGACGCGGCGAAGTTGGTGGCGGCGCGTGGCCGTCTGATGCAGGAGCTTCCGGCCGGTGGCGCGATGATCGCGGTGCAGGCGTCCGAGGACGAGGTGGCGCCGCTGCTGACCGAGCGTGTCTCGATCGCCGCGCTGAACGGCCCGTCGTCGGTGGTCATCGCGGGTGATGAGGACGCGGCTGTCGCGATCGCGTCCGGTTTTGAGGCGCGGGGTCGTAAGACCAAGCGGCTCACCGTCAGCCATGCGTTCCATTCGCCGCGTATGGACGGGATGCTGGAGGCGTTCCGTCGGGTGGCGCAGGGGCTGTCGTACGAGGCTCCGAAGATTCCGATCGTGTCGAATCTGACCGGTGGCGTGGTGTCCGCCGAGGAGATCACGACCCCCGACTTCTGGGTGCGCCACGTCCGCGAGGCCGTCCGCTTCCTCGACGGCGTACGGACGCTGGAGGAGCGCAACGTCACCACGTTCGTGGAGCTGGGCCCGGACGGTGTGCTCACCGCCATGGCCCAGGACTGCCTGACCCGCGACGACGCCACCCTTGTGGCCGCGCTGCGCTCCGGCCGCCCGGAGCTCCAGAGCCTGGCCACCGCCGTCGCCGGGGCGCATGTGCACGGTGTCTCCCCGGACTGGGCGGCGGTGTTCGCCGGGACGGACACGGCCCGTACGGACCTTCCGCTCTACCCCTTCCAGCGCGACACCTACTGGCTCGACACCGGCTACTGGGCGGGCGACATGGCGTCCGCCGGGCTCGGCGTGGCCGACCATCCGCTGCTGGGCGCCGCCGTGGCGCTCGCCGACTCCGACGGCTTCCTCTACACCGGCCGGCTCGCCCTGGACACCCATCCGTGGCTGGCCGACCACGCGGTGGCGGGCTCGGCGCTGCTGCCCGGAACGGCCTTCGTGGAACTGGCGATACGCGCCGGTGACCAGGTCGGTTGCGATCTGCTGGAGGAGCTGACGCTGGAGGCGCCGCTGGTGCTCCCGGAGGCGGGCGGTGTTCAGCTCCAGCTCTCGGTGGGCGCGCCCGACGGTTCGGGGCGGCGCTCGCTGACGGTGTACTCGCGGTCCGAGGACGCGGCGGTCGACGAGCCGTGGACGCGGCATGCGTCGGGTGTGCTGGCCTCGGGCGCGCCCACGGCGTCGTTCGACCTGGCGGCGTGGCCCCCGGCGGGGGCGTCGGCGCTGCCGGTCGAGGGCCTGTACGAGGGCCTGGCCGAGGCGGGACTGACGTACGGCCCGGTGTTCCGGGGGCTGACGTCCGCCTGGCGGCTGGGCGATGAGGTCTACGCGGAGCTGGAGCTGCCGGAGGGCGCCCGGTCCGATGCGGGTGCGTTTGGTCTGCATCCGGCGCTGCTGGATTCCGCGCTGCATGCGGTGGGGTTGGGCGGTCTGATCGAGGGTGAGGGGGCTCGGTTGCCGTTCTCGTGGTCTGGTGTGTCGTTGCACGCGGTGGGTGCTTCGGTGTTGCGGGTGCGGTTGTCGGCGGCGGGTGCGGGTGCGGATGCGGTGTCGTTGGCGGTGGCGGATGGTGCCGGGCGTGCGGTGCTGTCGGTGGACTCGCTGGTGCTGCGGCCGGTGTCGGTCGAGCAGATCCAGGGTGCGCGGGGTGGCCGTCAGGAGTCGTTGTACCGGTTGGACTGGGTCGAAGTCTCCGCCCAGGGCGGGGCCGGACGCTGCGCCCTGCTGGGGTCCGATGGCCTCGGCTTGGCGCCGGCGGGGCAGAGGTTCGACACCTATGCCGATCTGGAGGCGCTGGCTGCGGCGGTTGAGTCCGGTGCTGTGGCGTTGCCGGATGATGTGGTGGTCTCCCTGCCCACGAGCTTTGCGGCACCGC
>NZ_BAAAIF010000129.1:0-14370 GCF_039525925.1 Streptomyces javensis
GTTCGCCGTGTCGGCGGGCTGAGCGCGGTCAGCCCGCCGACACGGGTGTTCGCGGGGGCGGCGGTCGGCTTGTCGAGGGCCGGGGGCCAGGGGCGGAGCCCTTGGTGACGGGAAGGGGCGGGGAGGGGATGGACCCACCCGGCCGGTGGGCTAGGCGCCCATCGGGTGCCAGACCGTCTTCGTCTCCAGGAAGGCCAACAGGCGGCCCGTGCCGGGGTCGGTGGGCCAATCCACAGGCTGTGGACGCAGGACGCGCTTGAGGTTCTCCGCGGCGGCCTTCTCCAGCTCGGTCGCGAGTTCCGCGTCCGCGCCCGCGAGGTCGATCGCGTTGACGTCCTGGTGTGCGGCGAGCGGGGCGGCGATCTCCGCCGTGCGGCCGGACAGGACGTTGACCACGCCGCCGGGGAGGTCGGAGGTGGCCAGGACCTCGGCCAGGGAGAGGGCGGGCAGTGGGGCGCGCTCGGCGGCGACGACCACCGTCGTGTTCCCGGTGACGATCGCCGGGGCGATCACCGACACCAGGCCCAGGAACGACGAGTCCTGGGGCGCGAGGAGCGCGACGACGCCGGTCGGTTCGGGGGAGGAGAGGTTGAAGTACGGCCCGGCCACGGGGTTGGCGGACCCGGCGATCTGGGCCGTCTTGTCGGACCAGCCCGCGTACCAGACCCAGCGGTCGATCGCGGCGTCGACCTGGAGACCCGCCTTGGACTTCGACAGGCCCTCGGCGTCCGCGACCTCGCGGACGAACTGGTCGCGGCGGCCCTCCAGCATCTCGGCGACGCGGTAGAGGATCTGGCCCCGGTTGTAGGCGGTGGCCCCCGACCAGCCGCCGAACGCCTTGCGCGCGGCGACGACCGCGTCCCGGGCGTCCTTGCGGGAGGCCAGCGGGGCGTTGGCCAGCCACTTGCCCTTTGCGTCGGTCACCTCGTACACCCGCCCGCTCTCGGACCGGGGGAACGTGCCCCCGACGAACAGCTTGTAGGTCTTGAGCACGGAGAGTCGGTCGTTGCGGTCAGACATCGAGGTATGCCTCCAGGCCGTGCCGGCCGCCCTCGCGGCCGTATCCGGACTCCTTGTAGCCGCCGAACGGGGAGGCCGGGTCGAACTTGTTGAAGGTGTTGGACCACACCACGCCCGCCCGGAGCTTGTTCGCCATCCACAGGATGCGCGAGCCCTTCTCCGTCCAGATGCCCGCCGACAGCCCGTACGGCGTGTTGTTGGCCTTGGCCACGGCCTCTTCGGGGGTGCGGAAGGTGAGCACCGAGAGCACCGGGCCGAAGATCTCCTCGCGGGCGATCCGGTGGGCCTGGGTGACGCCGGTGAAGAGGGTGGGCGCGAACCAGTAGCCGGAGCTGGGGAGTTCGCACGCGGGGGCCCAGCGCTCGGCGCCCTCGGCCTCGCCCGCGTCGGCCAGGGCGCGGATCCGGGCCAGCTGCTCGGCGGAGTTGATGGCGCCGATGTCGGTGTTCTTGTCCAGCGGATCGCCCACGCGCAGGGTGCTCATCCGGCGCTTGAGCGCGTCGAGCAGCTCGTCCTGGACGGACTCCTGGACCAGGAGGCGGGAGCCCGCGCAGCAGACATGGCCCTGGTTGAAGAAGATGCCGCCGATGATGCCCTCGACCGCCTGGTCGATGGGGGCGTCGTCGAAGACGATGTTCGCGGCCTTGCCCCCGAGTTCGAGGGTGACCTTCTTCTTCGTACCGGCCACCGTACGGGCGATGGCCTTGCCGACCTCGGTCGATCCGGTGAAGGCCACCTTGTCGACACCGGGGTGGGCGACCAGCTCGGCGCCGGTCGAGCCGTCGCCGGTGACGATGTTCACCACGCCCTTGGGCAGCCCCGCCTGACGGCAGATGTCCGCGAAGAACAGGGCGCTCAGCGGGGTCGTCTCGGCGGGCTTGAGGACGACCGTGTTGCCGGTGGCGAGCGCCGGGGCGATCTTCCAGGCCAGCATCAGGAGGGGGAAGTTCCAGGGGATGATCTGGCCCGCGACGCCCAGCGGCTTCGGGTCGGGTCCATAGCCCGCGTACGCGAGCTTGTCGGCCCAGCCCGCGTAGTAGAAGAAGTGCGCCGCGACCAGCGGCAGATCGGCGTCGCGCGACTCACGGATCGGCTTGCCGTTGTCCAGCGACTCCAGGACGGCCAGTTCGCGGGAGCGCTCCTGGACGATCCGCGCGATGCGGAAGAGGTACTTGGCGCGCTCGGAACCGGGGAGCGCGGACCAGGCCCCGAACGCCTTACGGGCGGCCTTGACGGCGCGGTCCACGTCCTCGACGCCCGCCTGGGCGACCTCGGAGAGGACCTCCTCGGAGGAGGGGGAGAGTGTCTTGAAGACCTTGCCGTCGCCCGCCTCGGCGAACTCCCCGTCGATGAACAGGCCGTAGGACGGGGCGATGTCGACGACCGCGCGGGACTCGGGCGCGGGTGCGTACTCGAAAACTGGCATGGCGTATCAGTCCACCGTCACGTAGTCGGGACCGGAGTACCGGCCGGTGCTCAGCTTCTGGCGCTGCATGAGCAGATCGTTGAGCAGGCTGGAGGCGCCGAAGCGGAACCACTCCGGGGAGAGCCACTCGTCGCCCAGCGTCTCGTTGACCATCACCAGGTACTTGATCGCGTCCTTGGAGGTGCGGATGCCGCCCGCGGGCTTCACGCCCACCTGTACGCCGGTGGCAGCGCGGAAGTCGCGGACCGCCTCCAGCAGGACGAGGGTGACGGGCGGGGTCGCGTTGACGGCCACCTTGCCGGTGGAGGTCTTGATGAAGTCCGCGCCCGCGAGCATCGCCAGCCAGGAGGCGCGGCGGACGTTGTCGTACGTCTGGAGCTCGCCGGTCTCGAAGATGACCTTGAGGTGGGCCGCGGTGCCGCTGCCGTCCTCGCGGACGCAGGCCGCCTTCACCTGCCGGATCTCCTCGAAGACCTCGAGGTAGCGGCCGGAGAGGAAGGCGCCGCGGTCGATCACCATGTCGATCTCGTCGGCCCCGGCGGCGACCGCGTCCCGGGTGTCCGCCAGCTTGACCGGCAGCGAGGCCCGGCCGGAGGGGAAGGCGGTGGCGACGGCGGCCACATGGATGCCGCTGCCGGTCAGGGCCTCCTTGGCGGTGGCCACCATGTCGCCGTAGACGCAGATCGCCGCGACCTTCGGGGTGGTGCGGTCGGTGGGGTCGGGGTTGATCCCCTTGGCGCAGAGCGCCCGGACCTTGCCCGGGGTGTCGGCACCCTCGAGGGTCGTCAGGTCGATCATCGAGATCGCCAGGTCGATGGCGTACGCCTTCGCCGTGGTCTTGATCGAGCGGGTGCCGAGGGTCGCGGCACGGGCCTGTAGGCCGACCGCGTCGACGCCCGGCAGGCCGTGCAGGAAGCGGCGCAGTGCGCCGTCAGTGGCGGTCACGTCCGCCATTGACGCGAGTCGCTCCGCGGCCTCTTTGCCGTATGCGGGAACTGTGGTGGGCATGGTCACCAGATGAGCATATCTACGCGCGTAGTCGGATGTCACCCCCGGGCCCGGAATCGACCGGGGCCAGGGGCCGGCGACCCCGCGTCTCCCCTGGGCGCCCCCCGCCTCCTGAGTGTGGTGCACAATCGGGCGCATGACGAGCCCGGACGACGACTCCACCCCCGCTGCCTCCAGCTCCGCCTCCTCCGATGCCGAGACCGAGACCTTCTCGGACCGGATCTACCGCTCCCCGAGCGGTATCGCGGGCGGGGTGCTGCTGCTCGGGCTCAGCGGCTGGCTGGGCATCGACGCGATGATCCGGGGCGAGGGCCGGACGCCGTGGCTGGCGCTGGCCGGGCTGCTCTTCGCGGTCCCGGTGGTGATCGCCTTCACGGTGCGCCCGGCGGTGTACGCGGGCCAGGACCGGCTGCTCGTCCGCAACCCGTTCCGTACGATCACGTTGCCCTGGGCCTCGGTCGAGGGGCTGCGCGCCGGATACACCAGCGAGGTGCTCGCGGGCGGGGCCACCTACCAGCTGTGGGCGATCCCGGTCTCGCTGCGCCAGCGCAAGCGGGCCGCCCGGCAGCAGGCCAGGGCGGCCTCCGAGGACCCCTTCGGCACCACGTCCGCCCATGTCGCGGCGAACAAGCCCGACGAGGACCGCCGGGCCCCCTCCGACGCGGCCATCGGCGACCTGCGCGAGATGGCCGAACTCAACGCCCAGCGCGAGGGCGCCCAGGGCGCGCCGGAGGTGCGATGGGCCTTCGAGATGATCGCGCCGACGCTGGCGGGCGCGGTGCTGCTGGGCGTCATGCTGGCGATCGGCTGAGAGCTGGGCCGGTGAGTCCGGTTACCGGTGGCCCTGATTCCGGCTGACCGTCGGGTGCCTGACCCGCCGCTGGGGGCCGAGCCGGCGGCACCCACGTCCCGCCCCCAGAGGACCGGGCGGCCGGGGCCGGAGGCCACGCGGCCATCAGTACGGACCGGGGCCGACGGCCGGACGGGGCGGTCGTCACCGTGACGGCCCATGTGACACGTTCCGCTACAGCGTGCACCCGGGGGCGGGGCGATGCCCCCGGGTCGTCCATGGCCTTTTCGGCTGCCTCAGCCGGATCCGAGCCGCTCCGGCGCCGTCACTGATCGCCGTGGGCGACGGCGACGGGCTCGGCAGCCGAACCGCCCGCACCCGCATCCGCGGTCGCCGCTTCCGGGGGCTGGATTCCCGCCGCCACCGAAAGGTCCGCCTTGAGCGCGGCCAGCACGGTGTCCGCCGTGGCGCGGGCCGGGGTGAGGGAGTCGGCGGCGGGGACGTCGACGACCACCTCCAGGTAGCACTTCAGCTTCGGCTCGGTGCCGCTGGGCCGGACGACCACGCGGGCGCCGCGGACGGTCCCCTTCCCGGCGAGCTGATAGCGCAGGCCGTCCGTCGGGGGCAGGGTGTCCGTGCCCCGCGTCAGGTCCTCCGCCGAAGTCACGGCGAGCCCCGCGAGCTCGGTGGGCGGCTGTTCGCGCAGCCGCTTCATCGCGGTGCCGATCACGGAGAGGTCGGTGACCCGGACGGACAGCTGGTCGGTGGCGTGCAGCCCGTGGGCCACCGCGATGTCGTCCAGCAGATCCGCGAGGGTGCGGCCCTGCTCCTTGAGCTCGGACGTCAGCTCGGCCACGAGCAGCGCGGCCGTGATGCCGTCCTTGTCGCGTACGCCCTCCGGGTCCACGCAGTAGCCGAGCGCCTCCTCGTACGCGTAGCGCAGCCCGTCCACCCGGGCCAGCCACTTGAAGCCGGTCAGCGTCTCGGCGTACGGCAGCCCCGCGTCGTCCGCGATCCGGGACAGGAGCGACGACGAGACGATCGTGGTCGCGAACGCGCCGCGGGCGCACTTGTGGACGAGATGGGTGGCGAGGAGCGCGCCGACCTCGTCCCCGCGCAGCATCCGCCAGCTCGCGGCGTCCGTGGGGGCCGTGGGGTTCGTGATCGTGGGGATGGCCACGGCGCAGCGGTCGGCGTCCGGGTCGTTGGCGATGATGATGTCCGGCGCGACCCTGCGGGCCGTGGCGAAGGCCAGGTCCATCGCCCCCGGCTCCTCCGGGTTGGGGAACGCGACGGTCGGGAACGCCGGGTCGGGCTCCGCCTGCTCGGGCACGACCGCGGGCTCGGGGAACCCCGCACGGGCGAACGCCGCGGTGAGGGTCTCCCGGCCGACCCCGTGCAGCGGGGTGTAGACGACGCGTGCGTTCCGGGGCGAACCCGGGGTGAGAACGGCGTCGGTCCGCGCGAGGTACGCCTCCAGGACGTCGTCGTTCAGCGTCTCCCAGCCGGTCTCGGGCCGGGGCACGTCGTCCAGGCCGCGGATCGCCGCGATCTCGGCGGCGATCTCGGCGTCGGCGGGCGGCACGATCTGGGAGCCGTCGCCGAGGTAGACCTTGTAGCCGTTGTCGCGGGGCGGGTTGTGGCTCGCGGTGACCTCGACTCCGGCGATCGCGCCGAGGTGGCGGATGGCGAAGGCGAGCACGGGCGTGGGGAGGGGGCGGGGCAGTACGGCGGCGCGGAAGCCGGCGCCGGTCATGACGGCGGCGGTGTCGCGGGCGAACTCGGCGCTCTTGTAGCGGGCGTCGTACCCGATGACGACGAGCCCTTGACCGCCCTGACGGCCCTGACCGCCCTGACTGCCCTGACCGCCCTGGCCGCTCTGGCCGTGATACGTGCGCAGATACGCGGCGAGCCCGGCGGCGGCGCGGATGACGACGGCGCGGTTCATCCGCATGGGCCCGGCACCGAGCTCACCCCGGAGACCGGCGGTACCGAACTGCAACGTGCCGGAGAACCGCTCGGCGATCGCGTCGACGGCATCGTCGTGGAGCAGTTTCCCGAGCTCGTCCCGCGTCTCGGGATCGGGATCCTCGGCAAGCCATGCGCGAGCCTGGGCGATGAGATCGGGCTCCGTGGCCATGGGGGCCTCCTGGGGGGTGGTCGTATGGGTCGTGCGGGTGCGGTGGTGGTTGCTGGGGTGCGCGGTGGGTCCGTGGTCGGGTGCGGGGGCGGGGCCTCCGGGGCGGGGCTCTGGACCGTATATTTACGGCGCCATTGACCGGGGGCTTTGAGCTGGCCGGAGATTGGCGCCACAAATACACGTAAGCGTCCAGAACCCCGCCCCTCCGACCCCGCCCCCTCCCGAGCGTCGGCGACCGCCCCCCGGTGACACGGACCCCCGCCGGTTCCGGACCCGTCCGGGGCGTCCCTGAGCCTCGTCGGCGACCGAGCCCCGGGCCCTCGCCCTCTGAGGGCGGTCCCGTCTCCGCCCGCCTCGTCGGCATCCGTACCCGATGGCTCCTCGGCGACGGGGAGTCGCCGAAAAGCGCCACCGGCAGGTGGACGTTGGAGAGGCGCCCGTGCCACTCGCGGGTAGCCGCTGAAACGGGGTGGGCCGGGGGGCGGACGGGAGCCTGCGCCACCAGCGGGTGGCCGCTGTTCCCCTCCGGCGACCCGGAGTCGGACAAGCGACTCGAGCCACTCGCGGCTACCCGCGAGACGGTGGGAAGGCGCTGGTGTGGCGCCCACTCGTCCCGCGTCCGGCCCCCCGGCGGTCCGGAGTCCAAGAAGAGGCTTGGCCACTCGCGGGTGGCCGCTGTCTCGGCGTGAGCCGGGGACGGGAGGCGCCCGTGCCACCGGTGGGTGGCCGCGGGACGGCGGGAGGGGGTGGGGTCGGAGGGGTGGTGTCCTGGACACTTACGTGTATTTGTGGCGCCAATCTCCGGCCCACACAAAGCCCTCGGTCAATGGCGCCGTAAATATACGGTCCAGGGCGCCACCCCGGAGGCCCCGCCCCCGGCACCCACCACACAACCGACCGCGCACCCCGGTCCGCCCCGCGCAGCGCACCCCGGTCCGCCCGGCCCGCGGCCCGCCGCGCCCCGCGTGCCTCGCGCATCGCTGTTCAGTTAGCCAAGGGGTGAGTACCCGCCCAGGACGCCGTGACGCCGACCCCGCCCGGGGATCAGAGCCGGTCGAGGACCTGGGCCAGCAGGCTGCCCATGCGGGAGGCGGAGTCGCGGCCCGCCTGGAGGACCTCCTCGTGGTTGAGGGGCTCGCCCGTCATACCGGCCGCGAGGTTCGTCACCAGGGAGATCCCGAGCACCTCCGCGCCCGCCTCGCGCGCCGCGATGGCCTCCAGGGTGGTCGACATGCCCACCAGGTCGGCCCCTATCGTGCGGGCCATGTTGATCTCCGCCGGAGTCTCGTAGTGCGGCCCGGGGAACTGGGCGTAGACGCCCTCCTCCAGGGTCGGGTCGACCTGCTGGCACAGGGCGCGCAGCCGCGGCGAGTACAGGTCGGTGAGGTCGACGAAGTTGGCGCCCACGATCGGCGAGGTGGCCGTGAGGTTGATGTGGTCGCTGATCAGTACCGGCTGGCCGGGGCGCATGCCCTCGCGGAGGCCGCCGCAGCCGTTCGTCAGGATGATGGTCTTGCAGCCCGCGGCCACGGCGGTGCGTACGCCGTGTGCGACGGCGGCGACACCACGCCCCTCGTAGTAGTGCGTACGGCCGAGGAAGACCAGCGCCCGCTTGTCGTTGATCCGGTACGACCGGATCCGGCCCGCGTGGCCCGCGACGGCGGGCGGCGGGAAGCCGGGCAGCTCGGTGACGGGGAACTCGTGCTCGGGCGCCCCGAGGGCGTCGGTGGCGGGGACCCAGCCGGAGCCCAGGACCAGCGCGACGTCGTGGGTTTCCGCGCCGGTCAGCTCGCGCAGGCGGGTGGCGGCGGCGTCGGCGGCGGCGTGTGGGTCGCTCTGGTTGTCCCAAGAAACTGATGCGTTCACGCGCACGAGGGTAGCCGGTAACTGCCTACGCGCGTAGACGGAGTCCGCCGAGGTGTTCGGATCGTTGCATTGCCGCAAGCCTCACGGCCGGACCCGCGCGTCGCGCCGCCCCGAGCCAACCAGCGGAACCGGCGCAACCGGCCCTCCGGGGCACCCCCGGTAACCACGGCAACCAGCGCAAACCAGAGCAACTGGGAAACCAGGGCAACCGGGAAACCAGAGCAACCGGAAAACCAGGGCAACCGGGAAGCCAGAGCAACCGGGAAACCAGCCCAACCGGAAACACCGGACTCAGCAGGGACGCTTCCGCAGCTCCATCACATAGTCGTGCGGCGCCCCCGCCGACTCCGCCGCGTCCGCGATCTCGCCCAGGTAGCGGGCCGAGGGCAGCCCGCCCTCGTAGCCGTTGAGGACGTAGAGCCAGGCGGCCTCGTCGCCGTCCAGCGTGTGGACGCGGATCCGCATCCGGCGGTAGATGTCGAGGCCGACGCCCTCCCAGCGGTCCATGGAGTCCTCGTCCATGGGCGCGATGTCGTAGAGGGCGACGAAGACCTGGGAGCGCGGGGCCTCCACGATCGTGGGGAGGGCGCCCTCCCAGCCCATCTGCTCACCGCCGAAGGTGAGGCGCCAGCCGTTCAGCCAGCCCGTTCCGCGCAGCGGGGAGTGTGGGGCGCGGCGGGACATCAGCCGCGCGTCGAGGTTGCCGGCGTACGCGGCGTAGAGCGACATGGGTCTGAGGGTACGGGAGTGGGGTGGAACGGCCCTCGGGGTGGGAGGTTTGGCGGGAGGTTCGGTGAGAGGTTTCGTACGGTGGTCGCCCCCACGAAACCCCCCGGGCTGAAGGCATTCGAACCGGTGCGGGACAATGGAGCATGTGACTCGGATCGTGATCATTGGTGGCGGACCCGGCGGCTATGAGGCGGCGCTGGTCGCCGCGCAGCTCGGCGCGGAGGTGACCGTCGTCGACTGCGACGGTCTGGGCGGGGCGTCGGTGCTCACCGACTGTGTGCCGTCGAAGACGTTGATCGCCACTGCCGAGGTGATGACGACCTTCGACTCCTCCTACGAGGAGCTGGGGATCATCGTCGCCGACGACACCCCGCCGCTGGAGCAGGCGGCGCGGGTGGTCGGCGTGGATCTGGGCAAGGTCAACCGCCGGGTGAAGCGGCTCGCGCTCGCCCAGTCGCACGACATCACGGCCTCGGTCACCCGGGCCGGCGGCCGGGTCATGCGCGGGCGTGCGCGGGTGGAGCCGCAGCAGTCGCTGGACGGCTCGCGGCGGGTGATCGTACGGGCCGCGGACGGCAGCGAGCAGACGCTGGTGGCGGACGCGGTGCTGCTGGCGACGGGCGCCCACCCCAGGGAGATCCCGGACGCGCAGCCGGACGGCGAGCGGATCCTGAACTGGACGCAGGTGTACGACCTGGACGAGCTGCCCCGGGAGCTGATCGTGGTCGGCTCCGGTGTCACGGGTGCGGAGTTCGCGGGTGCGTACCAGGCGCTGGGGTCGAAGGTCACGCTGGTCTCCAGCCGGGACCGGGTGCTGCCGGGTGAGGACCCGGACGCGGCGGCGGTGCTGGAGGACGTCTTCCGGCGCCGGGGGATGAACGTGATGTCGCGCTCCAGGGCGCAGGCCGCCAAGCGGGTGGGGGACCGGGTGGAGGTGACGCTCTCGGACGGGCGGGTCATCTCCGGCACCCACTGTCTGATGGCGGTCGGCTCGATCCCGAACACGGCGGGCATCGGTCTGGAGGAGGCCGGGGTCAAGCTGGCGGAGTCGGGGCACATCCTGACCGACAAGGTGTCCCGGACCAGCGCGCCGGGGATCTACGCGGCCGGTGACTGTACCGGTGTGCTGGCGCTGGCGTCGGTGGCGGCGATGCAGGGCCGGATCGCGATGTACCACTTCCTCGGGGACGCGGTGACCCCGCTGAACCTGAAGACGGTCTCGGCGAACGTCTTCACCGACCCCGAGATCGCCACGGTCGGCTACTCGCAGGCGGACGTGGACGGCGGGAAGATCGACGCCCGGGTGGTGAAGCTGCCGCTGCTGCGCAATCCGCGGGCGAAGATGCAGGGCATCCGGGACGGCTTCGTCAAGATCTTCTGCCGTCCGGGCACCGGTATCGTGGTCGGCGGTGTGGTGGTCGCGCCGCGGGCGAGCGAGCTGATCCACCCCATATCGCTGGCGGTGGACAACAATCTGACGGTGGAGCAGATCGCCAACGCCTTCACGGTCTACCCCTCGCTGTCCGGTTCGATCGCCGAGGTGGCCCGGCAGTTGCACACCCGGAAGACTCAGGAAGAGTCATAGACCCGGTCCTTATAGCACTTCGTACCCTCACAGATGTCCAACTTCTGCTAATTGGTGCAAGCTGCTGAAAACAGACGGTCGTTGGCGTTACTGTCAGTTTCGTGTTCGCTGCAGAACGTCGCCAATTGATCCTTGAAATGGTGCGCGCGAACGGAGCGGTGTCGCTCCGGGAGCTCGCCCGCGTCGTCCAGACCTCCGAAGTGACCGTCCGGCGTGATGTGCGGGCGCTGGAGGCAGAAGGACTGCTCGACCGCCGGCACGGCGGTGCGGTGCTGCCGGGCGGATTCACCAGGGAGTCCGGCTTCCCGCAGAAATCCCATCTAGCGACCGCGGAGAAGACGGCCATCGCCGATCTCGCGGCCGGTTTCGTCGAGGAGGGCGAGGCCGTCGTCGTCGGCGCCGGAACCACCACCCAGGAGCTGGCCCGTCGGCTCGCGCGGGTTCCGGGGCTGACCGTGGTCACCAATTCCCTGCTGGTCGCGCAGGCGTTGGCGCATGCCAACCGGGTCGAGGTCGTGATGACCGGCGGCACCCTGCGCGGCTCCAACTACGCCCTGGTCGGCAGCGGCGCCGAGCAGTCCCTCCAGGGGCTGCGGGTCTCGCGCGCCTTCCTGTCCGGCAGCGGGCTGACCGCCGAGCGCGGCCTGTCCACCTCCAACATGCTCTCGGCCAGCGTCGACCGGGCGCTGGTCCAGGCGGCGGCGGAGGTGGTCGTGCTCGCCGACCATACGAAGCTGGGCTCCGACACCATGTTCCAGACGGTGCCCACCGATGTGATCACCCGGCTGGTGACCGATGAGCCGCCCGCCCATGACGACCGTGCCCTGACCGAGCTCCAGGCCCTCGCGGACCAGGGGGTTCAGATCGCCGTGGCCGGGCCGGACGCGGGGTCCGGCCCGGTCGGCGGCGGTGAGGGCGGTGGTTCGGCGGGGCGGCAGTCGGGGCGGCTGGGCGCGTCCCAGGGCCGTGGCGGCGGCGAGGAGGGCCTGCCGCTGCCGGGGCCGCGCCGTAACCACCCCCACCCCCCGGGCGGGCCCGGCTCCGCCCAGCTGCGCACCGCGGTGCCGCTGGCGGAGCAGCAGCCGGGGCGGGTGGCGGACCTGGCGCCGCGCCGCCGCTAGGGGGTGCCCTACGGCCAGGGGGTGTCCTACGGCTCGTGACGCCTGCGGCGGGCCACGCGGCGGAGCGGCATATCGATGCTTCCCCTACCCGCCCCTTCCCGGCACCTGGACGATATGCGGCTCCGCCGCGTGTGGGGCTCAGCCCCGGGCCCCGGAGTCCGGGGCGGAGCCCCTGCCCCGCGGCTCCGCGGCGTGGTCCGCCGGGCACCCGGTGGCGAGTGGTCGCCGACGGACGTCAGCGGGCCCGGAGACCCGGGGGTCGGCGGGCCGTGGGGCCCGGGGGTCGGCGGGCCGTGGGGCCCGGGGGTCTGCGGGCCTGGAGGCTCCGGTGTCAGCGGGCCTTGAGACCCGTGAAGGCCAGCGCCAGCAGCCGGTCGGCCAACTCCGGGTCGTCCGGCGACTGCTCCACGGCCAGTGCGATCGCGTTCGTGAGCTGCATCAGATCGGCGATGACCACATCGGACCGTACGGCACCGCTCTGCTGGGCGCGGGCGAGCAGTTCGCTGCCCGCCTCGCGCAGCGGCAGACCGCAGCCGCGGGACAGCTCCGAGGTCTCGTCGCCCGAGCACGCCATCAGGGCCTGGGACAGCCCGCGGTATGTGCTCGCGTGGTCCACGATCGCGCGCAGCCAGTCGATCAACGCCTGACACGGCCGCGGCGCCTGGGCCAGCTCCCGCGACCGCTCCAGCAGGGCGCATATCTCGCCCTGGAAGACCGCGCCCATCAGCGCGGTGCGGTTGGGGAAGTGGCGATAGAGGGTGCCGATGCCGACGCCCGCGCGGCGTGCGATGTCCTCCAGCGAGGCATCGGTACCGTGCTGGGTGAAGGCCGTGCGCGCCTCGGCCAGCAGCCGCTCGTAGTTGCGGCGCGCGTCGGCGCGCATGGGGCGCGGTGGCGTCTGCGCCGTGGCTGTCTCGATCGCCATCGCGGTCCTCCCTGCCGTCCCTGCCCGTGGGTCAAGCATGCCATTTCGTGACCGGAGGCACGCCCTGGCCAGGCAACGCGGGTGCCGGAGGCGGCATCAAACAGGGCGACGGCACCGTGCGTTGCGGTGCGCCGGAGTGGAAGAACAATGGGACTGACCAGTCGATCACTCGAGTATGTGATGATCGCCCTCGCCGTGGCGTGCGCGGGGCTGACGCTCTGGCAGTGGCCGCGCTTCGCGGGCCGGGGCGTACGGGCCTGGGCGGGCCGGCTGGCCGCCCTCGCCGTGACCCAGTGCGTGATCGTGGCCGCCCTGGCCCTCGCGGTGAACAGCGCCTTCCAGTTCTACGGGTCCTGGGCCGAGCTGCTGGGCGAGGACGATGCGGCACCGGCGGCCCTGTCCCATGTGCAGGGCGGCGCCGCGGGGCCGGTCGGGGAGGCGGGCGGGCTGGTGCGGCCCGCCCCGCCGCAGGGGCTGAACACGGTGCACGGACTGCCGAGCGGGCCGCCCGCCGAGGCGGGCAAGGTCGAGTCGGTGCGGATCCTGGGCCGCCGCAGCCAGGTGGCCAACCCGGCGTATGTCTATCTGCCGCCGCAGTACTTCCAGCGCCAGTACGCCCGGCAGCGCTTCCCCGTGATCGTGGCGATCAGCGGCTACCCCGGCGGGTCCTTCCTGCTGGCCCAGCATCTGCGGCTGCCCCAGACCGCGGGCGGTCTGATCCGCGGCGGGGCGCTCCAGCCGGCCGTCATCGTGATGGTGCGGCCCACCATCGCCCCGCCCCGCGACACCGAGTGCGTGGACGTCCCCGGCGGCCCCCAGGCCGAGACCTACTTCGCCCGGGACCTGCCGGAGGCGCTGCGGGCGCACTACCGGATCGGCCATGACCCCAGCGCCTGGGGCGTGCTGGGCTATTCGTCGGGCGGCACCTGCGCCCTTCAGCTGACCCTGCGTCATCCCCGCGTCTACAGCGCGGCCGCGGCCCTGTCACCCGACTACCGCGTGGTCAACGACCCCACCACCGGCGACCTCTTCGGCCGGGGCCCGGCGGGCGAGCGCAGGAAGCGGGAGCACGATGTGCTGTGGCGGCTGCGCCATCTGCCGCAGCCGCAGGTGTCGGTGCTGGTGGCCTCCAGCCGCCGGGGCGAGCCCGACTACGGCGCCACCCGCGACTTCCTGGCCGCGGTCCGGCCGCCGATGAGCGCGCAGTCGATCATCCTGGACCGGGGCAGCCACAACTTCCGCACCTGGCGCCGCGAGCTGCCCACCGCCCTGCGGTGGATGAACGGTCAGCTGACCTTCCCGCAGGACGTGGTGCACAGCCGCTGAGCGGGCCGTACGCGACGACGGCGGGCCCCGGCCGGATGGTTCCGGCCGGGGCCCGCCGTCATGGGGCTTGTGGTGGGGCGGTCAGCCCTTGATCTGCCCGTCAGCCCTTGATCTGCCCGTCAGCCCTTGATCTGTCCGTCAGTCCTTGATCTCGCAGATGACCGCGCCCGAGGTGAGGGACGCGCCGACCTCGGCGGCCAGGCCCTTGACCGTGCCCGCGCGGTGGGCGTTGATGGGCTGCTCCATCTTCATGGCCTCCAGGACCACGACAAGGTCGCCCTCGGCCACGGTGTCGCCCTCGCCCACGGCCACCTTGACGATGGTGCCCTGCATCGGGGAGGCCAGGGCGTCGCCGGAGGCGCCGGAGCCGGACTTCTTGACCGCCTTGCGCTTCGGCTTCTTCGAGCCGCCCGCGGGGGCGGTGGCCACGCCCA
>NZ_BAAAIF010000130.1:0-13409 GCF_039525925.1 Streptomyces javensis
CTGATCTTCGGCACGAAGGGCATGATCGGCATGCTGCACGTCATGATGTTCAAGCGGGCGCGGGCGCCGGGGCCGACGCGGCCTCGGGCACGGGCGTGGTCTCGGGAGCGGGGGCGGATTTGGTCAAGGGCACGGGCTGCTGCTCATCCACGGGCTCAGCGTACCCAGTCGCGATCTATCGCGACTAGGGGACGATCCCTGGAGTCTCCCTGATCCTTCCCCTACCGGACCCCGCCTCTGCTACTGAGCCCTACCTCACAGGCTCCGCCCCGCGGCTCCGTTCTACGCTTATGACGCGCTGTCGACGAAGTCAGCCGAAGCCCCGTCGAGTGAGGAATGGCCGCGATGCCAGAGTTTGCCTATTCGGACCTGCTGCCCCTGGGAGAGGACACCACGCCCTACCGTCTGGTGACCTCCGAGGGCGTGAGCACCTTCGAGGCCGATGGGCGCACCTTCCTGAAGGTCGAGCCGGAGGCGCTGCGCAAGCTCGCGGCCGAGGCGATGCACGACATCTCGCACTATCTGCGCCCCGCTCACCTCGCCCAGCTGCGCCGCATCCTCGACGACCCCGACGCCAGCGCCAACGACCGCTTCGTCGCGCTGGACCTGCTGAAGAACGCCAACATCGCGGCCGCCGGGGTGCTCCCGATGTGCCAGGACACCGGCACGGCCATCGTCATGGGCAAGCGCGGGCAGAACGTGCTCACGCGGGGCGGCGACGAGGAGGCACTCTCGCGCGGTGTCTACGACGCGTACACCAAGCTCAACCTGCGCTACTCCCAGATGGCCCCGCTGACCATGTGGGACGAGAAGAACACCGGCTCCAATCTGCCCGCGCAGATCGAGCTGTACGCGACCGACGGCGGCGCCTACAAGTTCCTCTTCATGGCCAAGGGCGGCGGCTCGGCCAACAAGTCCTTCCTCTACCAGGAGACGAAGGCGGTGCTGAACGAGGCATCGATGATGACGTTCCTGGAGCAGAAGATCCGCTCGCTGGGCACGGCCGCCTGCCCGCCGTACCATCTGGCGATCGTGGTCGGCGGCACCAGCGCCGAGTACGCGCTGAAGACCGCGAAGTACGCCTCCGCGCACTACCTGGACGAGCTGCCCACCTCGGGCTCGCCGACCGGGCACGGCTTCCGCGACAAGGAGCTGGAGGAGAAGGTCTTCGAGCTGACGCAGAAGATCGGGATCGGCGCGCAGTTCGGCGGCAAGTACTTCTGCCATGACGTGCGGGTCGTACGGCTGCCGCGGCACGGCGCCTCCTGCCCGGTCGCGATCGCGGTCTCGTGCTCCGCCGACCGCCAGGCGCTCGCCAAGATCACGCCGGAGGGCGTCTTCCTGGAGCAGCTGGAGACCGACCCGGCGCGCTTCCTGCCGGAGACGACGGAGGAGGAGCTGGTCAAGGGCGCGGGCCCGGACCTGGACGCGGTCGCCGTCGACCTCGACCGGCCGATGGACGAGGTGCTGGCCGAGCTGACCAAGCACCCGGTCAAGACCCGGCTCTCGCTGACCGGCACGCTGGTGGTCGCCCGGGACATCGCGCACGCGAAGATCAAGGAGCGGCTGGACGCGGGCGAGGAGATGCCGGAGTACCTGAAGAACCACCCGGTCTACTACGCGGGCCCGGCCAAGACCCCCGAGGGCTACGCCTCGGGCTCCTTCGGGCCGACGACGGCGGGCCGGATGGACGCGTACGTCGAGCAGTTCCAGGCGGCGGGCGGCTCGAAGGTCATGCTGGCCAAGGGCAACCGCTCCAAGCAAGTCACCGACGCGTGTGCCGCGCACGGCGGCTTCTACCTGGGCTCGATCGGCGGTCCGGCGGCGCGACTGGCCCAGGACTGCATCAAGAAGGTCGAGGTCCTCGAGTACGAGGAGCTGGGCATGGAGGCGGTCTGGAGGATCGAGGTCGAGGACTTCCCGGCGTTCATCGTGGTGGACGACAAGGGGAACGACTTCTTCACAGATCCGGCGCCCCAGCCGACGTTCACCACCATTCCGGTGCGGGGCCCCGGGCAGGCGTAGCCGCCTGCCTCGCCCCGCGCTGGCCTTCGACTGCAACTCGGCCACCGACACTGACACAGCAGGCACAGAGAGAGCCCCTGGGCGACCGCCAGGGGCTCTTGTCATTCAAGCTGGCCCGGCCCCGGCCAGCGAATGACGGGATTTCCTTATGCCCAGAGGGTGACGATGAAGCGCATTTTGACTACCAACGCTGTACGGTATGCGGCTCTTGATGCCGCCATGGTCATTAGCTTTGTCGTTGAGCGGACCTAGCGCTGTCTCATGGCCGCCCCGTGACCGGCCGCATGGTGGCTGATCATTTCGGCATATCCGAGAGGACCGGACGCCGTTACCTTGCTTTGACCGCGTGATCATAGCTTCGTGCGCGCTGCCCGTTTGGTGACCGCAGCGGGGCTTTCTGCGTTTTAGCCCACAGCATCAATGGCCGCTGTGATGAGGGAACGAGCCTCAGCTCCATAGGCGGCAACTTCTTTCAGGTTCCCAAACGCCTTGAGGTACAGCGCAACGTCACTCGGCTGAGTCTCCTTGATGGCCGCTGACAGGGTTTCCACATGGACACGCTGACGGTCAAAGATGGTGAACGTTTCCAGCGGCCACGCTTGCCGGGGCGCCGTGAACGGAATTATACCTAGCGAGATTGACGGTAGCGCCATCACGGACAGCAGATGACCTAGTTGAGCGGCCATGATTTCGGCGGCCCCTATCCGGTACCGCAACACCGATTCCTCAATCAGAACGGCAAATCGGTGGTCACCTTCGCGGATGACGCGTGATCGCTCCATCCGGGCTTTCACGGCGTCCGACACATCGTCTGGTGTTCCACGAAACTGTGCAATGGAAGTCAGCAGGGCTGACGCGTATCCGGGGGTTTGAAAGAATCCGGGCACCACGTTGGAACAGTACACATGGAATTGTCGCGTCTGTTCGTAGAGCGGTACGCCTGACTCCTGTAGCCGCCTGAGTCCCGTTCGCTGTAGTCGCTTCCACTGGACGTACATGGAATCCGCTTGACGCTTGGCGGCAATCAAGTCATCAGCTTGTTCCGATGGGCCGCACGCTGTGCACCAGGCTCTTATGTCTGCGTCACTGGGTGGTGTCTTGGCGTGTTCAATGCGTGATGACTTGGACTCACTCCACCCGCACCGGACAGCCAACTCACGCCCCGTGATTCCTGCGTCAAGCCTCATTTCCCGCAACCGACCGGCTACGGCTTCCCGGGCTTCTTGGGCTTTGGACGAAGGAGATGACATAAGTTGGCTGTCCGGTTGCACTCAGATGGTGTATTCGCTGTGCGAGATTGCTCGCTGCCAGATGCTCTCAAACGCGTCAGCGCAGAGTTTCAGCGTATCGGGATCCGTGCTCAGTTCATCCGTGACATGACTTCCGTCCCCCGCGAAGTGGTGCACGCGGAGTAGGTTGCCATCGAAGAGCCAGAAGTCATTAGCGGGCACCAGGAAGCCCGTTGCCTGACTCCGTGGAAGCCATCGGACTTCTTCCCCCGCGGCGATGTTGCCATGCGTCGCGTCGTGCTCCCAGCGGATGTATTCACTGACAGGCTCCGACACCACGCGTGCCCGCCGAATAATCACACCACGAGCAACGGTGTCCGCAATGGTTTGGTGGAACGGGTGCCACCAGGATTCACGGTCGCTCCAATCAACGCGTTCCCCGCGCTGCCATGCTTCTAGCCGTGGGTTGGTGCCGTAGTCATCCCGCATTTCTAGATGAATGGCGGATTCGCGGGTGTTGGCCAGCAGCTCACTGAACGGCGGAACGCTCAACTGCATCGCACGCTTTCCGGATCATCGGCGCCATACGCGCCGGGATCCTGATCACTTCTTCGCTGTCCGGGATCGTTCCGTTAGCCGGAGTGTTCGACTCACAGGCCACGCGGAGTTCAGGGCTTGCCTTCCAGCCCTGCAATACCAGTTCTCCCGCCTCTTCGTCAGCCCAGACGGTAGGGCAGTGGTCATGATCGGTGTCCGGGTCAATCCCGACGAACCGTAGCGCCATGTCAGCCTCTTTCCGTGCATGGTTTGCCTGAACTTGCACAGCCATCCTTCCGCCACGGCCTAGATAGTCAAGACCACCTGCCATAAATCAGCGTGCAAGTCCGTGCAAGCTTGTGGAGCGGGGCGTGCCGCCAGTCGTTGACTGCTCATCCGACAGGAAGCGATGCAGGGGGTTGGACGTGAGCGAAGCCAAGACCTACCCGAGTGATCCGGTTCAACCTCCGTTGCAACTGGGTGAGTTGGAGCCCGCACCGGTTGAGGGCTGCCCCGGCTGCGCAGAGCTTGCCAACGTGCGTGACCGTGCCCGCGCGGGTGGCGACATGACCACTGTGACCGATTGCAACGTCTACATGCGTCGGCACCCGGAAGGGCACCAGTGAGTACGCGCGCTGTCTATCGGTTCGTGGACCACACCATCCGGCACGAACCTGAGGGCGGAGTGACCTTCGAAGCCTTCTGCGCAACGCCCGGCTGTGATGAGGAATCGGGCCCTCAGGAAGACCAGGAAGCGGCTCAGAAATGGTGCCTTCGCCATACCGGCCGCACGGGTCATGACCTCTTCCGGCGCGTGGTGACCGACCATGCCCGCGTCACCCGCGCGGAGCCGCTACACAGTGAGCAGTCCTGAGGGCCGGGCATGGTCGCACGACCATTCGCGTGTCACGGGACACGTGGCGTGCTTCGCGCTCATCACGCTCGCTGCCACGGGGAAGATCTGAGAGGCGAATCAGTGGCGAAAGAGATCCGGCTGAGTAAGCGTCCCGGACGGGTGAAGGGGGCGCAGCTCATAGAGAAGACCGGGCGCGGCAAGGCGTTGCAAGACTGGGCGCGTGCAGACCTTGTGGCCAGGATGCGCGCGAAGATCCAAGCCAAGGGCCACCAGCCCCAGTAACAGACCTGACTGCGGACGGCCGCCCGCCCGGAGAGCGAGGGGCGGGCGGTCCCCAGCGACCTCGGTCGTCGCGCGTGCCCGCCATCGAGGCCGCCCATAAGCGAGCCATGAAGCCCATGCGAGGGCAGCTGAGACGAGGCCACAAGGCCCACGCGCGAACCCATGAACTCCCGCCCCGGCGACGGAAACCCTGGAAAGGCCGAGCAGCCGGGGCGGGGGACCACACCGCAGAGGAACCCCCTGCGGATCACGGGCCGTGTCATCGACGGTACGGCGGCATGGCCCATCACGAAAGAGGAGGTCGAACTGATGAGCGTTGCGGCTGTCGATACGTATGAGACGCGCACGCCTGACGCCGAAGGCTGGCGCGGAGTCCCGTTCCGGCACCCGCGTGACCTGGTGACCGAACAGGACACGCAGACGGCGCAGGGCACGCGGGCCACGCAGGCCGACGGAGGGAAGCACGACGGAGGGCCGATGCCGCCCGAGGCTCCCCGCGAGCCCGCCCCGCAGGGAGGCGACGGCAAGTAACCGCCTGACAGCCCGTGTCATCGGCTGAATCAGCCCCGCCTGTCCGCCGTCTCACACGGCGGTAGGCGGAGCCGGCTCGGCTCACCCCCTCAGCGCCGCCTCGAAGGCGCCCGGGCGCTGGGTGATACCGCTGCAACGGGTGTTGGGGACGACGTCCGCGGTCGGCTCGGGGGCCGCGGCACCGTCCGTGGGGGCGGTCGGGGGGGCGGACCGGGTCATCTCCGGGGTGCACGGCTGGTCCCGTTCGGCGGACCACATCGACAGCCGTCCGATCCCCTTCTCCGCGGCGAACCGCGCCAGCCCGGCCGCGTCCTCCAGCGTGAAGGTCTCGCCGGTGACGTCGTTGACCCCGATCATCGGCGTCACGGCGAGGATCTTCCAGGCGGCGGCGTCGGACATGCCGAACACCTCGCGGATCCGGGCCTGGGCGGCGGTGGCCGCCTGGACGGCGTAGTCGCCCATGTCGCCGGTGTGGTCGCCGCTGTAGTTCATCGCCATGATGTTGACGCCCGAGAGGATGACCCCCTCCTGTTTGGCGGCCTCCAACTGGGCGACGCCCTGCGGGGTCAGCCCGTCCGGCATGGCGGGCAGGGTGAAGGAGATGTTCAGGCCCTCGTGGGTGCGCTGGATGAGCGCGAGCGCCTGGGCGCGGCGGGCGGCGGCCTCGCTGTTGGCGAGCGCCTCGCCCTCGAGGTCGAAGTCGATCCTGGCGGCCTGGTAGCGCTCGATCACCTCGGCGTAGGCGGAGGCGAGTTCGGGGACGTCGGTGCAGACGGTGGCGAGCTCGGTGCCCTCGGCGCCGCCGAAGGAGATCCGTACGTCGCCGCCCGCCCGGCGGACGCGCTCGATCCGGGTCTCCACTCCCTGGTCCTCCAGCGAGGTGCCGCCGTCCCACACCGGGGCGCAGCCGTCGCCCGCGACGACGAAGCCCAGCGAGAACTCCTTGACCCCGCGCGACGCCGCGGCGGCCATGTCGTACCCCGGGTCCGACCAGGCGTTGACGTACGGCACGAACTCGGCGGGCGGACGCGCCGCGGGGGGCTGTGACGCCCGGGGCCGTGAGGGCGCGGCATGCGGCTCGGGCGACTGCTTCTGGTGTCCCGCCCATACGGCGATGGTGGCGCAGACCACCGCGCCGGCCACGGCGATTCCGCTCATGCGGGGGCTGGCCCTCATGGCTCTGGCTCCTCCTTGTGGTCCGGTACGAGGCGTCGGGGGCCTGTGCCGCCCGTGCCGCCCTCTCCGCCAAACCTCGCATATTCGGTGAAGCCTACTGAACTATGACACACCGCATGTTTGGCTTATATGTCGCATGTCGTATTTTCTGCATTAACCTCTTTCGTATGGATCCTCAGTCAGATGTGGCCGAGCGCGCGCCATCGCGTCCCCTCCGCGCTGACGTGGCCCGGAAGGGGCCCGTGTTCGTGGACCTGTCCGGGCGCCGTGGCCGACTCGTACGACATGTGGGCGTCATCGCGGGAGCCGCCTGCCTCGGCTATTCGGCGGTCCTGGGGTTGGGCTACGCGGGCGGTACGCCGTTCGCACCACAGACGCTGATCCCCGGACATCCCGTCTCCACCGACGCGTTCGGCCGGGGGCCGACCCACACGCCCGGGGGACGTTCGGGGCCCTCCGAGTCGCACGAGCGGCGTGACGCGCACGCGTACGGCTACGAGGACGAGTACGGGGACGAGTACGGGGACGACGGGTACGGGCCGACCCACCGTCAGCACCGGCGCGAGCGGCACGCCCCGGGGCGCCCGGCGCACCGGGACGCCCGGGAGCCCATCGCCCTGCCCCCCATCACCACCCGACCACGGCCCGCGCCTCCGCAGCCCGACCCGCCCAAGGCCCCCCGCGCGGCGGCGCGGCACTCCCCCGCGCACCACCGCACCGGCGGCCGCCAGTCCACCGCGGGGCACCGGTCCGGCAAGCACCACAAGGCCGGCCACCCGCCGTCACATCCGGGCGGCCACGCGCCGGGCAAGCGGCCCACGGGCGCGTCGCACTCCCCGTCGAAGCAGCACCCCGCCGGCGCCGAGCCGCCCGCCAAGGGCTCCGGCCGTCCGCAGGCCCCCGGCCACACCACGCGGCCCGGCCACGCGTCCCCCCAGAAACCCCAGTCCCAGAAGCCCCAGTCCCAGAAGCCCCCGCAGGCCGATACGCCCAAGCCCCCGGAGGGGCCCGCCGGAGGCGGCGCCCCGGCCGACGGTCCGGGCACCGCCAAGGGCGGCCCCAAGGCCGAGGACGGGACGTCGTGAGCGGCGGCAGACCGCCGAGGCTGCCGCGGCCGCGCCGCCGGCTCCCCGCGCCCCGTCAGGACGGCGCGCCCCGTACGGTATTCCGCCTGACCGGCTCCAACCGCCGCGCCGCACGCCGCACGGGCGGACCGGGCGCCAAGGGCAGGCTCAGACTCACGGGCAGGCTCGGGCTCAGGCTCACGGGCAGGCTCAGACTCACCCGCAGACTCGGGCTCACCGGCAGGTTCCGCACCGTCAAGCTGCGCAAGCTCCGCACCCGCACCCGGATGGCGCTCGCCCTCGCGACCCTCCTCGCGCTGGTGTGCACCCTGCTGCTGGACGGCTATCTGCACGCCGAGGTCGGCAACGACGCCCGGGTGCACCGCTCACAGGCCTCGCGCACCGTCCCCGACCGGCTGCGCAAGGGCGGCCCGGTGATCACCTTCGACCACCGGGGAAAGGCCACCGAGCACGCCATCCCGTCCAAGACCATCGCGCTGACCTTCGACGACGGCCCGGACCCGCGCTGGACCCCGGAGATCCTCGACGTGCTGCGCCGCCACAAGGTGCGGGGGACCTTCTTCGTACTGGGCCAGATGGTGCTCCGCCATCCGGAGCTGGTCCGCCGGATGCGGGCCGCGGGCCATGAGGTCGGGGTGCACACCTTCTCCCATGTCGACCTGTCGTACCAGGACAAGGGGCGCATGGACCGCGAACTGGCCCAGTCCCAGCTGGCCCTGGCCGGTGCGGCGTCCATCACCAGCTCGCTGTTCCGCGCGCCGTACGCCTCCAAGGTCCGCGCGCTGGACGACCGCACCTGGCCGGTGCAGCAGCACATCGGCTCCAAGGGCTACATCAGCGCCTTCGTGGACACCGACAGCGAGGACTGGCAGCGGCCCCCGGTGAAGGAGATCGTCCAGAACGCCACCCCCGAGGGCGGGAAGGGCGCGTCGGTGCTCTTCCACGACGCGGGCGGCAACCGCGCCCGCACCGTGAAAGCCCTGTCGATCTACATCGAGCGGATGAAGAAGAAGGGCTACTCCTTCACCACGGTCACCGGCGCGCTCGGCGCCCACAGCGCCAACCACCCGGCCCGCGCCCTGCCGGTCTGGGAGGGCCGGGCGCTGATCTGGGCGGCCGCGGTCAGCCACAGCGCGCTGCCGTTCCTGATGGGGCTGCTGGGCCTGGTGGGCTTCTCGGTGATCGGGCGGCTGCTGCTGATGGTGGTCCTCGCCTGGTGGCACCGGCGCTCCCGGGAGCGGCGGCGCTGGAGCCGGGTGCAGGAGGTCACGGATCCGGTGAGCGTGATCGTGCCCGCGTACAACGAGAAGGAGTGCATCGCCAACACCCTGAAGTCGCTGTCCGCCTCCACCCACCCGATCGAGATCCTGGTCGTGGACGACGGTTCCACCGACGGCACCGCCGATATCGCCGAGGCGATGGGGCTGCCCAACGTACGGGTGCTGCGCCAGGCCAACGCGGGCAAGCCCGCGGCCCTCAACCGGGGCATCGCCCATGCCGGCCACGAGCTGATCGTGATGATGGACGGCGACACCGTCTTCGAGCCCACCACCATCCGGGAGCTGGTCCGTCCGTTCGCCGATTCGCGGGTGGGCGCGGTTGCGGGCAACGCCAAGGTGGGCAACCGGGGCAGGCTGATCGGCGCCTGGCAGCACATCGAGTATGTGATGGGCTTCAACCTCGACCGGCGGATGTACGACCTGCTGCGCTGCATGCCCACCATCCCGGGCGCGATCGGCGCCTTCCGCCGCCGGGCGCTGCTGGAGGCCGGGGGCATGAGCGCGGACACCCTGGCCGAGGACACCGACATCACCATCGCCCTGCACCGGGCCGGCTGGCGGGTGGTCTACCAGGAGCACGCCCGCGCCTGGACCGAGGCGCCCAGCTCGCTCGGGCAGCTGTGGAAGCAGCGCTACCGCTGGTCCTACGGCACCATGCAGGCGCTGTGGAAGCACCGCCGCTCGCTGATCGACCGGGGGCCCTCGGGGCGGTTCGGGCGGGTGGGTATGCCGCTGGTGGTGCTCTTCCAGATCCTCACCCCGCTGTGCGCGCCGCTGATCGACCTCTTCACCCTCTACGGGGTGATCTTCCTGGACCCGGTGCGCTCGCTGCTGGCGTGGGCGGCGCTGCTGCTGGTGCAGCTGCTGGGCGCCGCGTACGCGTTCCGGCTGGACCGGGAGAACTACCGGGCACTGGCCGTACTGCCCTTGCAGCAGATCGCCTACCGCCAGTTGATGTATCTGGTACTGCTGCACTCCTGCGTCACCGCGGCCACCGGCGCCCTGCTGCCGTGGCAGAAGCTCAAGCGCACCGGCGAGGTGGACACCCCTCGGGCGCCCGAGGCCGTACGGTGACCGGGCTCACCCGTTCGGCTCAGCGGGCGCGGGAACACGGCGTGGTGTGAAGACGCTGTGCTGGACGGAGGTGTCCCCATGACCGACGAGAGCCACCGCGACGACAGCCCCCAGGAGGGCTACCGCATCGAGCACGACTCGATGGGAGAGGTCAGGGTGCCCGCGGACGCCAAGTGGCGCGCCCAGACCCAGCGGGCGGTGGAGAACTTCCCCGTCAGCGGGCAGCGCCTGGAGCGGGCGCACATCCAGGCGCTGGCCCGGATCAAGGGCGCGGCCGCCCTGGTCAACGCCGAGCTGGGCGTGGTGGACAAGGACGTCGCGCGGGCGATCTCGGAGGCGGCGGCCGAGGTCGCCGAGGGCCGCTGGGACGACCACTTCCCGGTGGACGTCTTCCAGACCGGCTCCGGCACCTCGTCCAACATGAACACCAACGAGGTGCTGGCCACCCTGGCGAGCGAGCGCCTGGGCCGCCCGGTGCACCCCAATGACCACGTCAACGCCAGCCAGTCCTCCAATGACGTCTTCCCTTCCTCCATCCACATCGCGGCCACCGCCGCCGTCACCGGCGATCTGATCCCGGCCCTGGCCCATCTGGCGGAGGCGCTGGAGCGCAAGGCCGCCGAGTTCGCCGAGGTGGTCAAGGCGGGGCGGACCCATCTGATGGACGCCACTCCGGTGACCCTCGGCCAGGAGTTCGGCGGCTACGCGGCCCAGGTGCGGTACGGGATCGAGCGGCTGCGCGCCGCGCTCCCCCGGCTGGCCGAGCTGCCGCTCGGCGGTACGGCGGTGGGCACCGGGATCAACACCCCGCCCGGGTTCGCCGCCGCCGTCATCGCGGAGCTGACCCGCACCACCGGGCTGCCGCTGACCGAGGCCCGGGACCACTTCGAGGCGCAGGGCGCGCGGGACGGGCTGGTCGAGACGTCCGGGCAGCTGAGGACCATCGCGGTCGGCCTCACCAAGATCGCCAACGATCTGCGCTGGATGGCCTCGGGCCCGCGCACCGGGCTCGCCGAGATCGCGCTGCCCGATCTCCAGCCCGGCTCGTCGATCATGCCGGGGAAGGTCAACCCGGTGATCCCCGAGGCGACGCTGATGGTCGCGGCGCAGGTCACCGGCAATGACACCACGGTCGCCACGGCCGGGGCCGCCGGGAACTTCGAGCTCAATGTGATGCTCCCGGTGATCGCGAAGAATCTGCTGGAGTCGATCCGGCTGCTGACCAATGTCTCCCGGCTGCTCGCGGACCGCACCATCGACGGGATCACCGCCAACGCCGAGCGGGCCCGGGAGTACGCGGAGTCCTCGCCGTCCGTCGTCACGCCGCTCAACCGCTACCTCGGCTACGAGGAGGCGGCGAAGGTGGCCAAGCGGTCGCTCGCGGAGCGCAAGACGATCCGCGAGGTGGTGCTGGAGTCCGGCTACGTGGAGCGGGGGCTGCTGACGCTGGACCAGCTGGACGAGGCGCTGGACGTCCTGCGCATGACACATCCTTAGCCGGGCGTTGGTCCCCGGTTGCGTCATAGGTCACGGCGCCGCGGCCCGCGCGCACCTAAGATCTGCTCATGACAGCGGACATCGTGGAGACGACGGGGACGGCGGACATCGCCCGGTGGGCACCGGGCGACCACATTCTGTGGCGCTATCGGGCGAACGCCTCCCACCTCATCCACATCTGCCGTCCCGTGACCGTCGTCGAGGACACCGCGGAGCTGCTCGCCGTCTGGCTCGCCCCCGGCACCGTCTGCGTCAAACCGCAGCTCACCGACGGCACCTCGGTGCACCACGAACCCCTGTCCACCCGGTACACCAAGCCGCGGACCACCGCGCGGTCCCAGTGGTTCGGCACCGGTGTGCTGAAGCTGGCCCGGCCCGGGGAGCCGTGGTCGGTGTGGCTGTTCTGGGACCAGGGCTGGCGGTTCCGGAACTGGTACGTGAACCTGGAGGAGCCGCTGGTCCGCTGGGACCGCGGAGTGGACTCCGAGGACCACTTCCTGGACATCGCGGTCTACGCCGACCGCGGCTGGGAATGGAAGGACGAGGACGAGTTCGCGCAGGCGCAGCGGGCCGGGCTGATGGGTCCCGAGCAGGCGGAGCGGGTCCGGGCCGCGGGGCGGGCGGCCGTGGCGACCATCGAGTCCTGGGGAGCGCCCTTCCGGGACGGGTGGGAGAACTGGCGGCCCGACCCCGCGTGGTCCGTGCCCGCTCTTCCGGCGGACTGGGGCCGTACGGACAAGAAGCACACCTCGGCACACTCGAGGTCATGAACCTCTTGTCGTGTCCCAGTGTTTCAAACGTAGGATCGTCGTCCGGAACACTGCCCATGCGGGACAGCCAGACGCCGGCGCAAGTCACGGGCGATGCGCAAGATCTGACGTAATGTCACAGGAGGGGGCGGAGTCGTGAGCGGTGAGGACGAGCACGGAGACGGTTACGAGGGCTACGAGGACTTCGACCGCCTCGCGCTGGACCGCAGCGGTCAGGCGGAAGCCTTCGACCACATCGGCGACCGCTACGACGACGCCTTTCCGCACAAGGAGGGCCAGATCGACGCCGGGCGCTGGCTGGCCGAGACGCTTCCGCCCGGCTCCCGGGTGCTCGACGTCGGCTGCGGTACGGGCCTGCCCACGGCCCGTCAGCTGGTCGACGCGGGGCACGAGGTGGTCGGCATCGACATCTCCCCGGGGATGCTCAAGCTGGCCCGGGACAATGTCCCGGAGGCCACCTTCCACCATGTGGACATCGTCGATCTGCGGGTGGGCGGCCGGTACGGCCCCGGAGGCCCCCGGGAGCTCGGCCCGTTCGACGGCATCGCCGCCTACTTCACGCTGCTGCTGCTGCCCCGCCCGGAGATCCCGTACGCACTGCGGACCATGCATGCCGCCCTCAGACCCGGGGGGCTGCTGGGGCTGGGCATGGTGGAGGCGGACATCGACGATTTCCCCATTCCGTTCCTCGGCAACTCGGTCCGGGTATCCGGTTATCTGCGGGACGAGCTGCGCCAGGCCGTCCGCGATGCGGGCTTCGAGATCGCCGGGGAGGACTCGCACGCGTACGCCCCGGCCAGCACGGACGTACCACCCGAGATCCAGCTCTATCTGAACTGCCGACGACGTGCCTGACACTCGGTGCGCCCACGAGACGCGGGCGCACGGCCCCGGACGGATGGAAACCCACGCGTGACGGAGCACTCCACCTCCCACAGCAGGCGGCAGGCGGCCACCTCTGCCGCCGCCCCGGGCGCGGCCGCGCCCGACGACGCGCACGGCGCGGTCCCGGACCCGCGGACCGCCGTGCGGCAGACGGCTGCCCCCGGCCAGGAGCCGGGCGACGG
>NZ_BAAAIF010000131.1:0-13401 GCF_039525925.1 Streptomyces javensis
CGCCGGGCCCGACTGGTCGGCGGCCCCCGCCGCCGGGGGCGGCGGCGCGCCGGGCGCGGGCGACCGGCCGTACATCTACCTCGAAGGCGGGCCCGGCGCCGTCCTCGAGGACAAGCTCTCGGTCACCAACCGGAGCGAGCACCCCCGCACCGTCCGGCTGCGCGGCGGCGAGGGCGCCCGGATCGCGCTCGCCGAACGGCAGGTGACGGTGCCGCCCCGCACCCGCGCCGACATCCCCTTCACCGTCACCGTCCCCTCCGACGCGGTGCCCGGTGAGCACCCCGGCGCGGTCATGGTCTCCTCCGGCGGCCGGGAGATCGCGGTCCGGCTGCGGCTGCGGATCAGCGGCGCGACGCTGTCCGCCCTCTCCGTCGAGGACGTGACGGTCCAGGACCACGGCGGCGGGGCGGCCATCCGCTACGCCCTGGTCAACCGCGGCAACACCGTGCTCACCCCCCGGCTGGCCGTACGCGCCGACGGGCTCTTCGGCCAGGTGCTGAGCCGCGGCCCCCGCACCCTGCCGGTCGAGCTGCCGCCGGGCAAGCGGGTACGGCTCACCGAGAGCTGGCCGGACCCGCCCGCCCTGGACTCGGTGGACGTGACGCTCACCGTCACCGCGGGCGGGGGCGCGCACGCCACCGCGACCGCCGGCTACACGGCCGTCCCCTGGTGGCTGCTCGCACCGGCGGCGACCGCCTTGGCGGCCGCCGGGGGAGGCGTCTGGCTGCTGCTGCGCAGACGGCGACGCCGACACCGCACACCGCGATCGCAGCCGCAGCCGGAACAGGAACCGCAGCCGCAGCCGGAACCGCAGCCGGAACCGCAGCCGCAACCGCAGCGCACAGGGGCAGGAGCGACCACGTGAACGCACGCCGACACCCAGCCACCCCGGTCCGGCCCTCCGCCGTGCTCACCGTGCTCGCCCTGGTCCTCCTCACCCTCGGCGCGCCCCTTACGGGCGGCGCCGCGGCGGCCGAGGGCCCGACCGCGAAGGTCTCCAAGGCCGAGGCCGGCACGGGCGGCACGGTCACCGTGACCGGCGCCCACTGGCGGCCGCGCGCCCTGCTCACGCTGCTCATCTGCGGGCAGAACATGATCGGCGGCACCAACGCGTGCGCCAATGGTGACGGCAGGGCGGTCACCGTCGGCGAGGACGGCACCTTCACCAAGAAACTGCCGGTGTCCGAGCCGCCCAAACCCTGCCCCTGTGTCATCCATATAGCGACCGTCACGGGGAAGGCCGCCGCCGCGGACGTGGCGTTCAAGGTCGCCGGGCACCCGGTCGCGCCGCTGCCGAAGGAGCGGACCGGGGGCGAGCGGCTGAGCGTGCTCTCGGCCCGGCTCGACGGCTCCAGCGGGGTGCTGACCTGGTTCGGCGCACCGCCGAGGCGGAAGCTCGTGGTCACCGTCGGCAATCTCGGCTCGACCCCGGCCCGCGACCCGGTCTTCGAGGTGGGCAGCTCGCACGGCGTCTTCGCCCCCTCCTGGGAGGAGCAGCGCTGGCGGGGGACCATCCAGCCGGGGAAGAAGGCACAGGTCAAGCTGGACGTCGAACTGTCCGCCGGGGCCCATGGCGACTATCTGGTCTCACTGCGCTACGGCCACAAGCTGCTCGTCGAACAGCCGTGGGCGGTGGGGCGGCCCTGGGGCGTCACGCTCTTCTGGGTCCTGCTGTGCGTGGTGGTCTCGGCGACGCTCTTCCGGATCGGCATGGCCGTCGTGGACAAGGTACGGCCCCGTACGGCCCGGACCGCGCCGCCCCCGCCCCCGTTCCCGCCCTCGTCGCCGCCGTCCGGACCGGCCGCGGCGGACGGCGCACCGCCGGCGCTGCCCTGGTTCACCCCGGACACCGCGCCGGAGGCTCGGCCGCACCACCAGATTTCCGCACCGACCGAGGAGATCCGACCGACCCCGAAAGGAACCACGTGAGATGCGACCAAGAGTGAGTGCGGCCGCCGTCGCGCTGCTGCTCGGCGGTGCGGGCGTGCTGCTCGGCGCGGGCAGCGCGGAGGGCGCCGAGGTCTCGTACAAGACCGAGTGCTTACCGCCCCCCATCTCCGGTCTGCCCCCGGTGGAGGGCACCACGACCGTGGCCGTGACGGCACCGGAGACGGCGAAGGTCGGGGACGAGGTCGAGGTGGTGTGGAAGACGGTGCAGGCCGCCTCCAAGAACCCGCCCATCCTCGACCTGGAGGCCGACACCGTGCTGCCGACCGGCACCGTCACGGTGGGCGGCGCGCAGACCGGCGAACTGGCCATGGAGGGGCCGCGAGAGAACCCGGCGATCCCCAAGGGCGGTGAGATGAAGCTCTCCGACATGAAGGGGAAGCTGAAGCTCACCAAGGCGGGAGAGGTGACGCTGACGCCCGGCGGCTACAACATCAACGTCAGCAAGCCGCTGCCCACGGACACCAAGTGCTCGGCGAAGGAGGACGTGAAGGCCGCCGCGACCATCAAGGTGACGGACGGCGGCAGCGGTCCGGGCGGCACGACGAGCGGCACGACGAGCGGTACGACAAGTGGGACCACGAGCGGGACGACCAGCGGTACCACGAGCGGCACCACCAGCGGTACGACGAGCGGGACGACCAGCGGCACCACGAGTGGGACCACGAGCGGTACGACAAGTGGCACCACCAGCGGCACCACCGGTGGCGGAGACGGCGGTGGCGATTCGTACACCGGTAAGGAGGTTCAGGTCGCCTACGCCTGCAAGACCCCCATCGGCGACAAGAACGCGACCTCCCCGGTGCAGATCAACGCCACCAAGAGCGGCGGGGACTTCGAGCTGACCGTGAAGTTCGGCAAGTCCGTGATGGACAGCCCGGCCGACATCCCCGCCGATTCGGTCAAGCCGTCGATGGCCGTCAAGGTCGGCGGTGCGGACAAGGGCACCGTCGCCGTGGCGGGGCCGACCAACAAGGAGCCCATCAAGTCCGGCGATCCGATCGAGATCCCCGACCTCACCGGCACCTACAAGCCGGGTGCGAGCGGCAAGTCGACGCTCACCCCCGGAGTGCTGACGGTCAAGGCGCTCGGTACGACCACCACCTGCACCCCGGCCAAGGACACCGGTGTCTCGCTGGAACTGGACACCACCGGCCAGCCCGGCGGCACCACCGGCGGTGACTCGACCGGCGGCGGCAGCGGTTCCGGGGGCGGCACCTCCGGTGGCGGCGGCTCGGGCAGCAGCGGCGGTTCGTCCACCAGCGGCGGGCTCGCCGACACCGGTGCCAGTGACCACGGCGGGCTGAAGGCGCTCGCCCTGATCGCCGGTACCACGGTGCTGCTCGGCGGCGCCATCTTCACCCTCACCCCGTGGCGCAAGCTGCGCGGCACCACCCGCTGAACAGCGGCCCACAGGGAAGGGCGAAGGGCCCGGCGCGGATCTCCCCGCGCCGGGCCCCTCGTGAGCCTCTTACTGACGTCCCCGCGGACGTGAGTGAGGACGTCAGTGGACGTCGGCCATCAACGCCACGACCTTCTTCCGGTACATGAAGACCGCGAAGCCCGCGAGCGCCGCCATCGTCGCCTCCAGCGCGATCACCCCGACCCCGCTCAGATCGACCCCGGCGATGGACAGCAGACCCGTGACGCAGTCGCCCGCGGTCACGGCCAGGAACCACACGCCCATCATCTGGCTGGCGTACTTCGCCGGTGCCATCTTGGTGGTCACCGACAGGCCGACCGGCGACAGGCACAGCTCACCCATCGTCTGGATCATGTAGATCGACACCAGCCACAGCGGGCTGACCTTCGTCCCGTCCCCGGCCATCCCCATCGGCACGACGAAGACGAAGAACGAGGCACCGACCAGGACCAGGGCCATCGCGAACTTCAGCGTGGTGTTCGGCTCCCGGTCACGCCGCGCCAGCCACAGCCACAGCCAGGCGAAGACCGGCGCCAGCGCCATGATCATCAGCGGGTTGACGGACTGGAACCACGAGGACGGGAAGTGCAGCCCGAAGATCGTGTCCGCGGTCTTGGAGTCGGCGAAGGCCGACATCGTCGAACCGCCCTGGTCGTAGATCATCCAGAACACGGCGGCGGCCACGAAGAACCAGATGTAGCCGCTCACCTTGGTCTGCTCGACCGCCGAGAGCTCCCGGTCGCGCTTGATCCGGATCAGCACCCCGGTCGGGATGATCAGGCCGAGGATGGTGATCGGGATCAGCACCCAGTTGAGGGTCCAGCTGCCGCTGAGCACCACGCCGGTGTAGAAGACCGCGGCCACGATCAGCCAGATCATCGCCTTGCGCAGCCAGGAGCGGCGCTCCTCGGCGGCCAGCGGGGTCGGGACGACGCTGCTCTCCGCGCTCAGGTGGCGGGTGCCGATCAGGAACTGGACCAGGCCAAGCGCCATGCCGAGGGCGGCGAGCGCGAAGCCCAGGTGCCAGTTGTACGACTGGCCGACGGTGCCGATCACCAGGGGAGCGGCGAAGGCGCCGAGGTTGATGCCGATGTAGAAGATGGTGAAGCCGCCGTCCCGGCGCGGGTCCTGCGGACCGTCGTAGAGCTGGCCCACCATCGTCGAGATATTGGCCTTGATCAGACCGGAGCCGAGCGCCACCAGGCCGAG
Organism: Streptomyces javensis; assembly: GCF_039525925.1. NCBI lineage: Bacteria > Bacillati > Actinomycetota > Actinomycetes > Kitasatosporales > Streptomycetaceae > Streptomyces > Streptomyces javensis. Next base: position 4,580 of record NZ_BAAAIF010000131.1, read on the forward strand.
TCCGGCGAAGAAGGTCGCCTGGCCGGGGACGGAGAGCGCCAGATGCCCGGCCATGACGACGCCGGAAGCGATCACCACCGTCTTGCGCGGACCCCAGACCCGGTCGCCGAACCAGCCGCCCGGCATGGCCAGCAGATAGACCATGGCCAGGTACACCGAGTAGATGGCCACCGCGTTGCCCTCGGTCATCCCGAGTCCGCCGCCCTGGCCGCCGTGCTTGGCGTCGGGGCCACCGGAGATCAGATAGACGACGAGGAGGGCCCGCATGCCGTAGAAGCTGAATCGCTCCCACATCTCGATCATGAAGAGAGTGGCCAGGCCGCGGGGGTGGCCGAAGAAGGTTTTGCCGCCGGCAGGGGTCCCCTGCGCGGTGGCGCCCTTCGTCAGGCTGGACGCCATGGTGGTTTCCTTGCGTGCTCAGGGAGCGCTGCCAGGCGGGCCAGCGCCCTGTGGGGGGATGGCTGAGCGACTGAGCGGCCGGGCGCGGCCGGGCCGGTTGTGCCGACCCCGTCCCGCTCCGGACATGACAGAGACCTTTGGGTGCGTCGTCGCCACCAAAGGCCCCGGAGGAGTGCTACAGACGTTGTTTCACCATACGACACGTTCTTGACACCCTCGCAGATGGTGAGAGATACCTCACGAGCGAGGCGTGCAACCTTCCGCGCTCCGTCCGTCGCGCCGTACGCGCCCCGTGCTCCGACCTCAGCGGACTACCATCACCCCCATGACCCGAGTACTGCTCGCCGAGGATGACGCATCCATCTCGGAGCCGCTCGCCCGCGCCCTGCGCCGCGAGGGGTACGAGGTCGAGGTGCGTGAGGACGGACCCACCGCGCTCGACGCCGGTCTGCAAGGAGGCGTCGATCTGATCGTCCTCGACCTCGGCCTGCCCGGGATGGACGGGCTCGAGGTCTGCCGTCGGCTCCGCACGGAGGGCCATGGCTTTCCGGTGCTGGTGCTCACGGCCCGCGCGGACGAGGTGGACACGGTGGTCGGCCTGGACGCCGGCGCCGACGACTACGTGACCAAGCCGTTCCGGCTCGCCGAGCTGCTCGCCCGGGTCCGGGCGCTGCTGCGGCGCGGCGCGGTCGAGACGCAGCAACAGCAGCCGGCCACCCACGGGGTGCGGATCGACGTCGAGTCGCACCGCGCTTGGATGGGCGACGAGGAGCTTCAGCTGACCGCCAAGGAGTTCGATCTGCTGCGGGTCCTGGTGCGGGACGCCGGGCGGGTGGTCACCCGCGATCAGCTGATGCGCGAGGTGTGGGACACCACCTGGTGGTCCTCCACCAAGACCCTCGACATGCACATCTCCTGGCTGCGCAAGAAGCTCGGTGACGATGCGGCCAACCCCCGCTATATCGCCACCGTCCGCGGCGTCGGCTTCAGATTCGAGAAAAGCTGACCAGAGCTGACACGGTAGGGCAATGCGCCGTCGCTTGATCAACTCCACCCTGGCCGTGGTGCTCGTCGTCATCGCGGTCTTCGGTCTTTCGCTGGTCATCGTCGAGACCCGGACCATCGAGAACAGCGCCCAGGAGAGCGTGAGCTCCGACGCCGTGCGCCTGGTCAGCATCGTCGACAGCAGGCTGCTGGGCGGCGAGGGAGTCACCCCCAGGGTGCTGCGCGAGCAGATCGAGCCCGGGCGCTACGCGGTGATCAGGATGCCCGACCACCGCACGGTGGAGATCGGCAAGCGCCCCACGGGCAGCGTCATCTCCGCCGACGAGCCGGGGGAGCAGGGCGAGGTCGTACGGGTCGAGGCGTCCCGCTCCACGGTGAGCCGGGAGATCGGCCGCACCATGCTGATCATCCTGGCGGTGGCGCTGCTCGCCGTGCTCGCCGCGGTGGCCCTCGCCGTGCGCCAGGCGCACCGGCTCTCCGCGCCGCTCACCGATCTCGCGGAGACCGCCGAGCGGCTGGGCTCCGGGGACCCCCGGCCGCGCCACCGGCGCTACGGGGTGCCGGAGCTGGACCGGGTCGCCGATGTCCTGGACGCGAGCGCCGAGCGCATCGCCCGGATGCTCACCGCCGAGCGGCGGCTGGCCGCCGACGCCTCCCATCAGCTCCGTACGCCGCTGACCGCGCTGTCGATGCGGCTGGAGGAGATCACGCTCACCGACGACCCGGAGACGGTCAAGGAGGAGGCGACGATCGCGCTGGGCCAGGTGGAGCGGCTCACCGATGTCGTCCAGCGGCTGCTGACCAATTCGCGCGATCCGCGCAGCGGCTCCGCGGTCGCCTTCGACCTGGACGAGGTCGTCAAGCAGCAGATCGAGGAGTGGCGCCCGGCCTCGCGCAGCGAGGGCCGTGCCATCGTGCGCTCGGGCAAGAAGGGGCTGCGCGCGGTGGGCACCCCGGGCGCGGTCGCCCAGGTGCTGGCCACGCTGATCGAGAACTCGCTGATGCACGGTGACGGCACGGTCGCGCTGCGTACCCGCGTCACCGGCAACCAGGCCGTGGTGGAGGTCTCCGACGAGGGGCCGGGGGTGTCGCCGGACCTGGGGGCGCGGGTCTTCGAGCGCACGGTCAGCGGGCGCAACTCCACGGGTCTCGGACTCGCCGTGGCGCGGGACCTGGCGGAGGCGGACGGCGGCCGACTGGAGCTGCTCCAGCAGCATCCGCCGGTGTTCGCGCTCTTCCTCAGCCGCGAGGCCGAGGACCCCTCGGCCTCCTGAGCGGCCCTGCCTAGGGGCGTCCGGCGGATCGTGACGCCTGCGGCGGGGAGGGGAGAGTGCAGGCCGAGCGCCTACTTGCGGATCGGCTGCTTCCGGGTGGCCTGGGCGGGCGGCGCCTCGGACGCCTCGGACGCCTCGGACAGGAAGGACTCCGCGCGCTCGACGGCCTCCCGCGCGGGCAGCGTCCGGAACACCCAGGTCCGGTAGGACCAGAAGCGGAAGAGGGTGCCCAGGCCGATGCCGAGGAACTTGAACACATTGCTCTGGAGTGAGCTGTCCCACCCGAAGCCATAGGTGGCGGTGTAGAGCACACCGTTCTCGATGATCAGGCCGATGGCGCTGAACAGCAGAAAGAGGCTGAGTTCCTTGGTGCGGCCCTGCTTGTCGCGGTCCCGGTAGGTGAAGTACCGGTATCCCAGGTAGTTGAAGCCGGTGGCGACCACCGTGGCCACGATGCTGGCCCGCACCACGGGGAGTTCGGTGACCCCGCGCACCAGGTTGAACACCGCGAGATTGACGAAGACGCCGGCACCGCCGACCACCCCGAACTTCGCGATCTCGCGGGTCAGTTGCCCCATCCGGGCACGCAGCCCACCGAGTGTGCTCCGTTCACTCATGGTGATCGTTCAGCCCCGTCCCGTCGGCGTTGTCAATCACCCCATGCTAACCAGCGGCCGCGCCCCGCGCCCTTCAGGCCGTGAGGCTGGGCCCGGCGGATTGTCTGGAGGTTCCTCCAACGCAGGTCAGGGCCGGTCGAACGGGGAAGTTACCCTGGGAGGGTGACATTCCCGGTAGTCGGCATGGTCGGCGGCGGCCAGCTCGCCCGTATGACCCATGAGGCGGGCATCCCCCTCGGCATCAGGTTCAAGCTGCTCAGTGACACCCCCCAGGACTCGGCGGCCCAGGTGGTCAGCGATGTCGTCATCGGCGACTACCGCGACCTGGACACCCTTCGTGCTTTCGCACAGGGCTGTGACGTGGTCACCTTCGACCACGAACATGTCCCGGCCGAGCATCTGCGCGCCCTGGAAGCGGACGGTGTGGTCATCCGCCCCGGAGTCGAGGCGCTGCTGCACGCCCAGGACAAGGGCGTGATGCGCGAGCGGCTGCGTACGGTCGGTGTGCCGTGCCCCCGCCACCGCATCGTGGCCGACCCCGAGGACGTGGCGCGCTTCGCGGACGAGGGTGACGGCTTCCCGGTCGTCCTCAAGACGGTGCGCGGCGGCTACGACGGCAAGGGCGTCTGGGTCGTGCGCGGCGCGGCGGAGGCGGCCGAGCCGTTCCGCGCGGGCGTGCCCGTCCTCGCCGAGGAGATGGTCGACTTCGCCCGCGAGCTGGCCGCCAATGTCGTACGGTCCCCGCACGGCCAGGCCGTCGCCTACCCCGTCGTGGAGTCGATCCAGGTGAACGGGGTCTGTGACACCGTGATCGCCCCGGCCCCCGGCCTCTCCGAGGAGCTGTCCGGCCAGGCGCAGGAGATGGCGCTGAAGATCGCCGCCGAGCTCGGGGTGGTCGGCCATCTCGCGGTCGAGCTCTTCGAGACCCGCGACGGCCGGCTACTGGTCAACGAGCTGGCGATGCGCCCCCACAACTCCGGCCACTGGACCCAGGACGGCGCCGTCACCTCCCAGTTCGCCAACCACGTACGGGCCGTGCTCGACCTCCCGCTGGGCGAGCCGCGCCCGCGCGCGCGGTGGACGGTGATGACCAATGTGCTCGGCGGTGACTTCCCCGACATGTACGCGGCGTATCTGCACTGCATGGCCCGCGACCCGGCGCTCAAGATCCATATGTACGGCAAGGACGTGAAGCCCGGGCGCAAGGTCGGCCACGTCAACACCTACGGCGACGACCTGGCCGACGTCCGCGAGCGCGGGCGCCACGCCGCCGACTACCTCCGAGGGACCATCACCGAATGAGCGCTCCTGTGATCGGCATCGTCATGGGCTCCGACTCCGACTGGCCCGTCATGGAAGAAGCGGCCAAGGCCCTCGACGAGTTCGAGGTCCCCTACGAGGTGGATGTCGTCTCGGCACACCGCATGCCGCGCGAGATGGTCGCCTACGGAGAGAACGCGGCGGACCGCGGCCTCAAGGCGATCATCGCGGGCGCGGGCGGCGCCGCCCACCTCCCGGGCATGCTCGCGTCCGTCACCCCGCTGCCGGTCATCGGGGTGCCCGTACCGCTGAAGTACCTCGACGGCATGGACTCCCTGCTGTCGATCGTCCAGATGCCCGCCGGGGTCCCGGTGGCCACGGTCTCCGTAGGGGGCGCCCGCAACGCGGGGCTGCTCGCCGCCCGGATCCTCGCCGCCCACGACGCCGGACTCCAGGCCCGGATGCGCGAGTTCCAGGACGAACTCAACGCCCAGGCCACGGAGAAGGGCAAGCGCCTGCGCGCGAAGGTGGACGGATCGGGCTCGTTCGGCTTCGGCCACTGAACCGGGCACGGCCCGGCGAATTCCGCTCCCTCCTGAGCCCTTTTCCGGTGAACCCCGCCCAGCCCGACCGGGCCACCCCCTAGCCCCTCCGGCGTTTGAGGAGCGGGGTCCGGGGCGGGGCCCCGGCGGGGGTCTGGGGGCGGCGCCCCCAGTTTCGGGAAGGGGCGGGGCGGGGGCGAGCCCGCCGCAGGCGCAGCCCCGACACGTGACTTCCACCGCGCCCCATACGAAACTACGGGGATGACCGATCACCTCGCGCACGCCCACGACCTGCTGGCCGCGAACCCCATCGTGGACGGCCACAACGACTTCCCCTGGGCCCTGCGCGAGCAGGTCCGCTACGACCTGGACCAGCGCGACATGGCCGCCGACCTCACCCCGTACACCCACACCGACATCGCCCGCCTCCGAACCGGCGGCGTAGGCGCCCAGTTCTGGTCGGTGTTCGTCCGCTCCGACTTCCAGGGCGACACGGCGGTCAGCGCCACCCTCGAACAGATCGACGTCGTCCGCCGGTTCACCGACCGGTACGCGACCGATCTGCGCCCCGCCTTCACCGCCGACGACATGGAGGCGGCCCGGACCGAGGGCCGGATCGCCTCCCTCATGGGCGCCGAGGGCGGCCACAGCATCAACTGCTCCCTGGCCACCCTGCGCACCCTCTACGACCTCGGCGTGCGCTATATGACGCTCACCCACAACGACAACGTCCCCTGGGCCGACTCGGCGACCGACGAGCCGAAGGCACACGGCCTCACCCCCTTCGGCGAGGAGGTGGTGCGCGAGATGAACCGCCTGGGCATGCTCGTCGACCTCTCCCATGTCTCGGCCGACACCATGCGGGACGCGCTCCGGGTGACCGAGGCGCCCGTGGTCTTCTCGCACTCCTCAGCGCGCGCCGTCTGCGACCATCCGCGCAACATCCCGGACGATGTGCTGGAACTGCTGCCCGCCAACGGGGGCGTGGCGATGGCCACCTTCGTCCCCAAGTTCGTACTGCCCGAGGCGGTCGCCTGGACCCGGGAGGCGGACGAGAACATGCGCGCCCACGGGCTGCATCCGCTGGAGATGACGCCCGCCGCGATGAAGGTGCAGCGCGCCTTCGAGGAGGCCAACCCGCGTCCCATGGCCACCGTTTCGACCGTCGCCGACCACCTCGACCATATGCGCGAGGTGGCGGGCGTCGACCACATCGGCATCGGCGGCGACTTCGACGGCACCGCGTTCACCCCCGAGGGCCTGAGCGATGTCGCGGGCTATCCCAACCTGGTGGCCGAACTCCTCGACCGCCGCTGGTCACCGGCCGACCTGGCCAAGCTGACCTGGCAGAACGCGGTACGTACGCTGCGCGGCGCGGAAGACGCGGCCCGCGCGGCGCAGACCACCCGAGGCCCGTCCATCGCGACGATCGACCAACTGGACGCCGCCGCATAACTGAACGGCGCCGACACCCAGCACCTCGACGCCGGTCAGCCGTTCCAGGGACGGGTCAGGGATGAATCAGGCAGAAGGGGTGCCCCGCCGGGTCGGCGAAGACGCGGAAGTCCCGCTTCCCGCCCTCGTCGTCGAGGTCCAGGGCCCGAGCCCCCAGCGCCAGCACCCGCTCCTGCGCCGCCTCCATGTCGGCCACCCGCAGATCGAAGTGCAGTTGCTGTGACTCCTTCGCCGACGGCCAGCTCGGCGCGACGAAGCCGGGCGCCTCCTGGAAGGCCAGCCGCGCCCCGTCGGGCAGAAGGAGATCGACCCAGGGCTTCCCCTCGTTCTCGATCTCACCGCCCAGCACCTGCTGGTAGAAGTGGGCGAGCGCGGTGGGGTCGGGGCAGTCGACGGCGGTGACGATCAACTTGGCGATGGCCATGGCTCCTCCTCGGGTCCCGTCCCGGGTTGACCGAACGGGCCCCGCCAAACAGGAAGCCTTACGGCGGCTTCACGCCATCGGGCGGCCGAGCGCCCGGTACGTCCACCCGGCGTCGCGCCAGACGTCGGGGTCCAGCGCGTTGCGCCCGTCGAGGATGCGGCGCTCGGCGACGACCGTGCCGAGGCTCACCGGGTCCAGCTCGCGGAACTCGCGCCACTCGGTGAGGTGCAGCACCGCATGGGCGCCCTCCGCCGCCGCGGCGGCGGTCGGGGCGTAGGCGAGGGTCGGGAAGAGGGCCCGGGCGTTCTCCATGCCCTTGGGGTCGAAGACGGTCACCTGGGCGCCCTGGAGCTGTATCTGACCGGCCACATTGAGCGCGGGGGAGTCCCGCACGTCGTCGGAGTCCGGCTTGAAGGTCGCGCCCAGCACCGCGACCCGCTTGCCGAGGAAGGCGCCGCCGACGGCCTCGCGGGCCAGCTCGACCATATGGCCCCGGCGCCGCATGTTGATCGAGTCGACCTCGCGGAGGAAGGTCAGCGCCTGGTCGGCGCCGAGCTCTCCGGCGCGCGCCATGAAGGCCCGGATGTCCTTCGGCAGACAGCCGCCGCCGAAGCCGATCCCGGCCCGCAGGAACTTCTTGCCGATCCGCTCGTCGTAGCCGATGGCCTCGGCGAGCTTGACCACATCGCCGCCCGCGGCCTCGCAGACCTCGGCCATCGCGTTGATGAAGGAGATCTTGGTCGCCAGGAAGGAGTTGGCCGCGACCTTGACCAGCTCGGCGGTCGGGAAGTCGGTCACCACGAAGGGCGAGCCCTCACCGATGGGCGTCTGGTACACCTCGCGCAGCAGCTTCTCGGCCCGGTCGCCCGCGACGCCGACCACGATCCGGTCCGGGTGCAGGGTGTCCTGGACGGCGAACCCCTCGCGCAGGAACTCCGGGTTCCAGGCCAGCTCCGCGTCCGCCCCCACCGGGGCCAGCTCGGCCAGCCGGGCCGCGAGCAGGTCGGCGCTGCCGACCGGCACCGTGGACTTGCCCACGACCAGCGCGGGGCGGCGCAGATGCGGGGCCAGCGACTCCACCGCGGAGTTCACGTAGCTCATGTCACAGGCGTACTCGCCGTGCTTCTGCGGGGTGTTCACACAGATGAAGTGGATGTCGCCGAACTCCCCGGCCTCCTCGTAGGAGGTGGTGAAGCGCAGCCGCCCGCTGGACCCCTCGATCCCCGCCGTGTGGCGCCGCAGCAGATCCTCGAGCCCGGGCTCGTACATCGGCACCCGGCCCTGGGTGAGCATCGCGATCTTCTCCGGCACGACATCGAGGCCCAGCACCTCGAAGCCCAGCTCCGCCATGGCCGCTGCGTGGGTGGCGCCGAGGTAGCCGGTGCCGATCACAGTGATCTTGAGGGCCATGCAGTGCTCCAGAACGGTCGATCGCAGATGCGGTGCCTGAGCATAGTCGGGACCGCGGTACGGGCTCAGCCGACTCTGTCAGGTAGCTCACGTATACCTATCGAGGCGGCGCCCCTAGAATTCAGTTACTTAACGGTAGTTAGCGCTCTATGGGGAGTGAGAGGCTTGGCGTCCTCGGTGAACGACTTCGACCTGTACCGGCCGTCCGAAGAGCACGACATGCTCCGGGACGCCGTCCGCTCTCTCGCCGAGGCGAAGATAGCCCCTTATGCCGCCGAGGTCGACGAGGAGGCCCGGTTCCCCCAGGAGGCGCTGGACGCCCTGGTCGCGAACGATCTCCACGCGGTGCACGTCCCCGAGTCCTACGGCGGCTCGGGCGCGGACGCGCTGGCCACCGTGATCGTCATCGAGGAGGTCGCCCGGGTCTGCGCCTCCT
>NZ_BAAAIF010000132.1:0-12835 GCF_039525925.1 Streptomyces javensis
ACGGCCCCAACGCCGCCGCACACTCACCCAACCGCTCCGCGAACACCGGCGACGACTCCAACAACCCCGCCGCCATCCCCACCCACTGCGACCCCTGACCCGGAAACACCAACACCGCACGACCATCACCACCGGCCACGCCCCGGACCAGCCCAGAGACGTCCCGGCCCTCCGCCAGCGCCGCCACCCCACCGGCCAAACCGCCCCGGTCCCCGGCCAGCACCACCGCACGATGCTCGAAGACCGTACGTGTCGTCGCCAGCGACCATCCGACATCCCCGGCCGACAACTCCGCCCGCTCCCCCACGTACGACGCCAGCCGACCCGCCTGCGCCCGCAACGCCGCCTCGGAGCGAGCCGTAAGCACCCACGGCACCACCGCCGAGTCGTCCCCGCTCGCCCCCTCGTCCGCCGCGTCGTCCTCATCGACGACCGGCGCCTGCTCCAGCACCACATGGGCGTTGGTGCCGCTGACGCCGAAGGCCGACACACCGGCCCGGCGCGGTTCGCCGCTCTCCGGCCATGCGACCTGCTCGGCCAGCAGCTCGACCGCGCCGGCCGACCAGTCCACATGCGGCGTCGGCTCATCGACGTGCAGCGTCTTCGGCAGCGCACCGTGTCGCATGGCCAGGACCATCTTCATCACACCGGCCACGCCCGCCGCCGCCTGCGTGTGGCCGAGGTTGGACTTCACCGACCCCAGCAGCAGTGGCCGACCGTCCGCGCGGTCCTGCCCGTAGGTGGCCAGCAGCGCCTGGGCCTCGATGGGGTCGCCCAGCGTCGTACCCGTGCCGTGGGCCTCGACCGCGTCCACCTCGGCGGCCGACAGCCGCGCGTTGGCCAGGGCCTGGAGGATGACGCGTTGCTGGGAGATGCCATTGGGCACGGTCAGGCCGCTGCTGCTGCCGTCCTGGTTGACGGCCGAGCCCCGGACCACCGCGAGCACCGGATGGCCGTTGCGGCGCGCGTCCGACAGCCGCTCCAGCAGCAGCATGCCGACACCCTCACCCCAGCCCGTGCCATCCGCGGCCGCCGCGAAGGCCTTGCACCGGCCGTCCGGGGCGAGGCCCCGCTGACGGCTGAACTCCACGAAGAGGCCGGGCGTGGACATCACGGTCACGCCACCGGCGAGGGCGAGCGGGCACTCCCCCTGCCGCAGGGACTGCACCGCGAGATGCAGTGCCACCAGCGACGATGAGCAGGCGGTGTCCACGGTCACCGCGGGCCCTTCGAAGCCGAAGGTGTACGAGAGCCGCCCGGACATCACACTGGCCGCACCACTGGTGGCCAGGAAGCCCTCGACGCCCTTCGGGGCCTGCCGCAGCGCGACGGTGTAGTCCTGACCGTTGGTGCCCACGAAGACACCGGCCTTGCTGCCGCGCAACGAAGCCGGGGTGACCCCGGCCCGCTCCATGGCCTCCCACGACGTCTCCAGCAGCAGCCGCTGCTGGGGGTCCATCGCCAGCGCCTCACGCGGTGAGATCCCGAAAAAGGTGGGGTCGAAGGCGCCCGCGTCGGAGAGGAACGCGCCCTCCTTGACGTACGAGGTGCCGGAGCGGTCGGGGTCCGGGTCGTACAGCTCCGCCAGGTCCCAGCCGCGGTCCTCCGGGAACGCGCTCACGGCGTCCTCGCCACGGGCGAGCAGCCCCCACAGCTCCTCCGGAGACCGCACACCGCCGGGGAAGCGGCAGCTCATCGCCACGATCGCGATCGGCTCCCGGGACTTGTCCTCGACATCGCGGAGACGCCGCTGCGTCTGGCGCAGGTCGGCCATGACGCGCTTGAGGTACTCGACGAGCTTCTTTTCGTTTGACACTTGGCCCTGCCCCCTCGAAGAAACCAGGTGGTTCTCGTTCATGTCAGGCGTCTCCGAGTTCTCGGTCGATGACGTCGAAGAGCTCGTCCACCGATGCGCTTTCCAGGTCGTCGTCGGCGTCGTCGCCCCGTACGGCGATCCCGCCCCCGCCGACGGGTTCGCTCAGCTTGGCCAGCACCGACTGGAGCCGGACGATGGCCTTGGCCCGGGTGATGTCGTCCTGCGGCATGGCCGTGAGGACGGTTTCGAGTCGGTCGATCTCGACGGGCAGGGACTTCTCCGGGGCGGCCTCGTCCTCGACCAGCTCCCCCTTGAGGTGGCGGGCCAGCGCGGACGGCGATCCGTAGTCGAACAGTGCGGTCGGCCGCAGCCGCAGCCCGGTGGCCGCGTTGAGCCGGTTGCGCAGTTCCACGGCGGTCAGCGAATCGAGCCCCATGTCGAAGAAGCCACGCTCGCCGTCGATGCCCTCGTGCGTGGCGTATCCGAGCACGGCCGCCGTCTGCGTACGCACCAGATCGAGCAGGACCGGCTCGCGTTCCGCCGCCGGGAGCTCCGCGAGTGTCGAGGCGAGCGTCGACCGGTCGGGGCCGGCCGCCTGCCCGTCCAGAGTGGCCCCGGCGGTCTGCCGTGCCATCCTGACCTCGGCGATGTCGCCGAAGAGCAGGCCGAGCCGGGTGCCGTCGACACCGGCGGTGAAGCGCGGCCAGTCGATGTCGGTGATGACCGGGCAGGTGTCGGACTGGTTGACGGCCCGCGCCATCGCGGTGACGGCCAGCTCGGGCTCCATCGCGGGCAGGCCGAACCGCTCCATGCGGCCACTGACGGCCGCGTCCTGGGTGGCCATGCCACCGTCGGCCCATGGCCCCCAGGCCACGGAGGTGGCGGGCAGGCCCTCGGCACGGCGGTGTTCGGCGAGCGCGTCCAGGAAGGCGTTCGCCGCCGCGTAGTTGCCCTGTCCGGCTCCGCCCACCGTCGCGGAGAACGAGGAGAACAGCACAAACGCCGAAAGGTCCAGCTCGCGCGTCAGCTCGTGCAGATGCCACGCCGCCTCGGACTTCGCCCGCAGCACGCCTTCGAACCGGTCCACCGACAGCCCGTCCAGCACCCCGTCGTCCAGCACACCGGCCGTGTGCACCACCGCCGTCAGCGGGAACTCCTCCGGCACCCGGGCCAACAGCCCGGCCAGCGCCTCGCGGTCGCCCACGTCGCAGGCCGCGACCGTCACCCGAGCGCCCAACTCGGCGAGCTGTGCCCGCAACTTGTCCACGCCCTCGGCCGCCGGGCCGCGCCGCGAGACCAGCAGCAGATGCTCCGCCCCGGCCCGCGCCAGCCACCGGGCCACATGGGCGCCCAACGCACCCGTGCCACCGGTCACCAGCACCGTCCCCGACGGCTGCCACGCCTCTTCGCTCTCGGCGCCCACCGCCGCACGGACCACACGGCGGGCGAACGGACCCGACGCCCGCACCGCCACCTCGTCCTCACCGGTGGCGCCGCTGATGACGGCGGTCAGCCGCTCCAGGGCCCGGCCGTCCAGCGCCCGGCCGTCCGGGATCTGCGGCAGGTCGACCAGGCCGCCCCAGCGCTCCGGGGCCTCCAGTCCGGCGACCCGGCCAAGCCCCCACACCGCCGCCTGTTCCAGGCTCGACGGGCGCTCAGAGCCGCCCGTCGCCACCGCACCGCGCGTCACACACCACACACGGCCACCCACACCCGCGTCCCCGACCCCCTGGAGCAGGGCCAAGGTCAGCGCAAGCCCCGACGGCACCGCCGCATACCGGCCGTGCCGCCCTTCCGCCAGTGCCAGCAGCGACAGCACTCCAGTGACATCGGCGGCCCTGTCCTCGCTGCCCAGGGCGTCGCGTAGCCGGGCCGCCACCGCCTCACGGTCGGCGTCGGCATCCTCGAGCTCGACGACCACAGGCCGCGCGCCCCGCGTGGCCAAAGCGGCCACGACGTCCGCCACCCATGCGTCGTCGGCCAGCCCGGAAGGAACCGCCACGAGCCACGATCCCGTCAGCGAGGCAGCCGCCACCTCCGAGACCGGCGACCAGGCGATCCGGTAGCGCCACGCGTCGACCTGCGACCGCTCACGGCTACGACGCCGCCACGACGACAGGACCGGCAGCACCGCCGCGAGCGACTCACCCCTGGCCGCCTCGCCCTCGACGGCCAGCGTGTCCGCGAGCGCCGAGAGGTCCTCGCGTTCCACCGCGTCCCAGAAGTCGGCGTCGGCGGAGTCGCGTTGGGCGTCTGCCGTGCCGTGATGGGTTTCCGGCGCCGCCCCTGTCGCAACCCAGTAGCGCGTGCGCTGGAAGGCGTACGTGGGCAGCTCCACCCGCCGCGCGCGTCGTCCGGCGATCGTCGCGAGCACGGCCGTCCACTCCACCGGAACACCTCGGACATGGGCCCCGGCCGCGAGCATCAGAGCGGTCTCGACCTCGTCGCGACCGGATCGCGCGGCGGGTAGGAAGACGGCGACGTCTGTCGTCTCCTCCGGCAGGCATTGCTCACCCATCGTGGACAGGACCTCGTCCGGGCCCAGCTCCAGGTAGCTGGTGACTCCGGCGTCGGCCAGGCTCGCTACCCCGTCGGCGAAGCGCACGGTCTCGCGGACGTGCCGTACCCAGTACTCGGCGGAGCACAGCGCCTCGGCGTCCGCCACCAGGCCCGTCAGGTTCGACACGACGGGGATACGCGGAGGCGCGTACGACAGCCCCTCGGCCACCCGCCGGAACTCGGCCAGCATCGGCTCCATCAGGGGTGAGTGGAAGGCGTGGGAGACGCGCAGCCGCTTGGTCTTGACCCCCTGAGCCTCAAACTGCCCGGCGACCTCCGTCACCGCCTCTTCCACACCGGAAATCACGGTCGAACGCGGACCATTGACCGCCGCCACACTCACCTCGGCCCCACGACCGGCCAGCAACGGCAGTACATCGGCCTCGGCGGCCTGCACCGACACCATCACCCCACCCGACGGCAACCCCTGCATCAACCGCCCACGAGCCGCCACCAACACACACGCATCCGCAAGCGACAACACCCCCGCCACATACGCCGCCACCAACTCACCAATCGAATGCCCCGCCACGAAGTCCGGCCGCACACCCCACGACTCCACCAACCGGAACAACGCCACCTCCACCGCGAACAACCCACACTGCGTATACGCGGTCTCATCCAGACCATCCGCGCCCCCACGGATCACCTCCCGCAAAGGACGATCCAACACCCCGTCGAACCGCCCACACACCTCATCGAACGCCTCCGCGAACACCGGAAACGCCTCACACAGCCCCAGCCCCATCCCGACCCGCTGACTACCCTGACCCGAGAACAACACCGCCAACTTGCCCGACACCACAGAGCCCTGGACCACCCCCGGCGCCGGATCGCCGATCGACAGCGCCTCCAAACCCCCGACAAGACCGGCCCGGTCAGCGGCCAGCACCACCGCACGATGCTCAAACGCACTACGCGTCGTGACCAGCGACAACGCCACATCGGCCGCCGACGCCTCCGCCCCGGCCCGACTGCGCGCGTACGACAGCAGCCGCTCAGCCTGAGCCCGCAGCGCACCCTCGGACTTCGCCGACACCACCCACGGCACCAGCGCCGGCTCATCGAGCCCGTCGGTCACCGGCTCGGCGACGGACCGCTCCTCGGGGGCGTGTTCCAGGATGACGTGCGCGTTGGTGCCACTGATCCCGAACGACGACACACCCGCGCGCCGCGGACGGCCCGTCTCCGGCCACTCCACCGCATCCGTCAGCAGCTCCACCGCTCCCGCCGACCAATCCACATGCGGCGACGGCTCATCGACGTGCAGCGTCTTCGGCAGCACACCGTGCCGCATCGCCAGCACCATCTTCATCACACCCGCCACACCGGCAGCCGCCTGCGCATGACCGATATTCGACTTGATCGCACCCAGCCACAGCGGCCGTCCCTCGGCGCCACGCTCCTGCCCGTACGTCGCCAGCAACGCCTGCGCCTCGATCGGGTCGCCCAGCTTCGTTCCCGTACCGTGCGCCTCCACCGCGTCCACCTCGGCGGCCGACAACCGAGCACTCTCCAGCGCCGCCCGGATCACCCGCTGCTGCGACGGACCATTCGGCGCGGTCAGACCGTTCGACGCACCGTCCTGGTTGACCGCGCTGCCCCGCACCACCGCGAGCACCTGGTGACCGTTCCGCCGCGCGTCCGACAGCCGCTCCAGCAGCAGCATCCCGACGCCCTCGGCCCAGCCGGTACCGTCCGCGGCGCCCGTGAAGGGCTTGCAGCGCCCGTCGGGAGCCAGTCCGCGCTGGCGGCTGAACTCGACGAACGCGAGCGGGCTGGCCATGACCGTCGCGCCGCCCGCGAGGGCCAGCGAGCACTCGTCCTGCCGCAGCGCCTGTGCCGCCCAGTGCAATGCCACCAGCGACGATGAGCAGGCGGTGTCCACGGTCACCGCAGGTCCCTCGAAGCCGAAGGTGTAGGAGATGCGTCCCGAGGCGACGCTTCCGGCGTTGCCCGTCATGAGGTAGCCCTCGGTGGCCTCGCCGGCCTGCTGCACCGCATCGGTGTAGTCGTGGTAGGTCAGCCCGCAGAACACACCGGTCTGGCTGCCGCGCACCGACGCCGGGTCGATACCGGCCCGCTCCAGCGCCTCCCACGACGTCTCCAGCAGCAACCGCTGCTGCGGATCCATCGCCAGCGCCTCACGCGGCGAAATCCCGAAGAACTCCGGATCGAAATCACCCGCGTCGTACAGGAAACCACCCTCACGCGCATACGCCGTACCCCGGTGATCGGGATCCGGGTGATACAGACCCTCCAGGTCCCAGCCACGGTCGTCGGGCAGCCCCGAGATCGCGTCCCCGCCGCTGATGAGCAGTTGCCACAGCTCTTCGGGGGTACGCACACCGCCCGGGAAGCGGCAGCCCATCCCGACGATGGCGATCGGCTCGTCGTCGGTCGTGGCCCCGCGCACCGAAGGCGTGGCACGGGTCCGGTCGAGATCCGGGGTTTCGGCTGCGGCCGGTAGGGAGCCCACCAGCTCGTCGAGGACGTGGCGGGCGACCGCGGTCGGTGTCGGGTAGTCGAAGACCAGCGTGGCCGGAAGCCGAAGACCGGTGGCGGCGTTAAGGCGGTTGCGCAGCTCGACCGCGGTGAGCGAGTCGAAACCGATGTCGCTGAACGCACGGTCGGGAGCGATCGCGTCCGACTCCGTGTGGCCGAGCACGGCTCCCGCGTGATCGGTCACCAGCTCCAGCAGGACGTCCTCCCGCTCGGACCGGGGCAGATCCAGGAGACGGCGTACGAGGGCGGTGGCGCCGCCCTGGTCGTCGGCGGTGGCGTCGATCACCCGTCGGGCCGGGGCGCCGATGAGGTGGCGCAGCAGAGCGGGGGTGGTGCCGGGCCGAGCGTGTGCGCGGAGCACCGCGACGTCCATACGCGTCGGCACCAGCAGGGCGTCGTCGGTCGTGGGTGCCGCGTCGAAGAGCGCGAGCCCCTCGTCGGCGGTCAGCGGGGTCATCCCGAACCGGGCCATCCGGGCCATGTCGACCTCGCCCAGGTGGCCGGTCATATCGCTGCGTTCGGCCCAGAAACCCCAGGCCAACGACACCGCGGCGAGCCCACGCGCCCGACGCCGCGCCGCCAGAGCGTCCAGGAACATATTCGCCGCCGCATAGTTCCCCTGCCCCGCCGCACCAAAAGTCGCAGCGGCCGACGAGAACATCACCAACGCCGACAGATCCAGATCCCGCGTCAACTCATCCAGATACACCGCCGCATCGACCTTCGGCCGCAACACAGCGTCGATGCGCTCCGGCGTCAACGACTCCACCAGACCGTCATCCAGCACACCGGCCGCATGCACCACACCACGCAACGGACGATCCGCCGGAATGCGCGCCAACACCCCCGCCAGCGCCTCACGGTCGGCGACATCGCACGCCTCGAACACCACGCGCGCGCCGATGTCGGCGAGCTCGGCTTCCAGCTCCGCCGCGCCCGCCGCGTCACGGCCGCGACGCGACACCAGCACCACGCTGCGCACCCCGTGGCGGGCGACCACATGACGCGCCACCAAGCCGCCCAGTACGCCACTGGCGCCCGTGATCAGCACCGAACCGCCGGGCTCCCACACCCCGTCTCGCTGGGTCGTCACGGGTACCAGGGCCCGGGTCAGCCTGGGGGCGTACGCACCGCCGCCACGCACGGCGAGCTGAGGTTCTCCGGTGGCCACCGCCGCGCCGATCGCCTCGGCGGCCCACTCCAGGTTGTCCAGGTCCACCAGGACGAATCGGTCCGGATGCTCGGCCTGTGCCGAGCGCACCAGACCCCAGACCGCGGCGGCCGCCGCATCCGGCACGTCCTCACCCGCTACGGCCGCCACCGCACCCCGCGTCACCATCACCAGTCGCGAGTCGGCGCACCGCTCCTCGGCCAGCCACACCTGGAGCGCGTCCAGGGCGCGATGTGTCGCGCGGCGGGTGGCAGACACCAGGTCGTCCTCCGCCACGGCGGAACCGGTTGCCGAGGCGGTGAGGAACGGCAGGAGTACGAGGTCGGGTACGTCCGCGGCCGATGCGTCGGGCCGGAGCAGCGCGCCCATGTCGTCGTACTCGTCGATCCGGCCACCGCTCGTTTCGAGCGCGGTACGCAGCTCGGCACTCTCAGGGCCGACGATCGACCAGTGGGCGTGATCCGGCACGACACCGGCGGAGCCCGCCGGGACACTCATCCACTCCACCCGGAACAGCGACTCATGGGGCCTCCGGCCCCCGGTGAGCTGCTCCGATACGAAGGTGCGGGTCGCCACCGCGGCCACTTCGGCCACCGCATGGCCCGATTCATCGGCCAGCAGGATCGCCATGCCGTCCGGCCGCTCCGTGGAGAGCCGTACGCGCAGGGTCGTCGCGCCGGTGGCGTACAGGGACAGCCCGGTCCACCGGTACGGGAGCCGGACGCGGCCCCCGTCGTCGGCCATCGGATCGGCCACGGCGTGCAGGGCCGCGTCGAGCAACACGGGATGCAGACCGAAGCGACCGGCCTCCGAGCGCATGTCCTCCGCCAACGCCACCTCGGCGAAGATCTCCGCACCACGACGCCACGCATGGCGCAGGGCGTGGAACGCCGGACCGTACTCGATACCGCTGTACGCGGCCGCGCTCGCATACCGGTCGGCGAGGTCGATCGGCGAGGCATCCGCCGGTGGCCACTGGCCGAGCCCGGTCTCCGCCGGCGCCGTGGGCCCCTCCGCGGTCAGCACACCGGTGGCGTGGTGGGTCCACGGGAGGTCGGCGGGCCCGTCCTCGACGCGCGAGTAGAGGTTCACGGTGCGTCGTCCTGAGTCGTCCGGGCCGCCCACCGTCAGTTGCAGCTGGACGGCGCCACGCTCGGGAAGGGCGAGGGGCGTTTCCTGCGTCAGCTGCTCCAGATGGCCGCGGCCGACCGCGTCACCGGCTCGCAGCGCCAACTCGACCAGGGCGGACCCGGGAAGCAGCGCGGTGCCGTGAACGGTGTGGTCGGCCAGCCACGGGTGCGTACGGAGCGAGAGCCGACCGGTGAACAGCCACCCACCGGACTCGGGCAGCGCGACCGCCGCGCCGAGCAGGGGGTGGTCGGCGGAGACCAGCCCGGCCGACGACACATCGCCCGCCACTGCTGAGGGCTCGACCCAGTAGCGCTGGTGCTGGAAGGCGTACGTCGGCAGATCGACCCGCCGCGCGCCCGCGCCCGCGAACACCCCGGCCCAGCCGACGGACGCGCCGCCCACGTACGCCTCGGCCAGGGAGATGGCGAACCGGTCGAGCCCGCCTTCGTCACGGCGCAGGGACCCGACGGCGGTGACCCGGGTGCCGTGCTCCTCGGCGGTCTGCTCCACACCCACGGTGAGGACCGGATGGGCGCTGGCCTCGATGAACGTATCGAAGCCGTCGGCCAGCAGTGCGCGTACGGTCTCGTCGAAGCGCACGGTCTGGCGCAGATTGCGGTACCAGTACGCGGCGTCCAGATCGGCCGTATCGAGCACTCCGCCGGTCACCGTCGAATAGAAGGGAATCGACGCCGACCGAGGACTGATCCCCGCCAGATCATGCGACAACTCGCCCTCGATGGCCTCGACATGGGCGCAGTGGGAGGCGTAGTCCACGGGGATACGGCGCGCCCGGATTCCCTCGCCCTCGCACGTCGCCAGCAGCTCGTCCAGCGCGTCCGCGTCACCGGAGACCACGACAGCCGAGGGCCCGTTCACCGCCGCCACCGACAGCCGCTCACCCCACCGGCCCAGCCGCTCCCGCACCGACTCCACCGGCAACGACACCGACACCATCCCGCCGAGCCCCGACAACGCGCGCAGCGCCCTGCTCCGCAACGCCACCACGCGAGCCGCGTCCTCCAACGACAACGCACCCGCCACACACGCCGCCGCGATCTCACCCTGCGAGTGGCCGATGACCGCCGCAGGCTCGACACCGTACGAACGCCACAACTCAGCCAGCGACACCATCACCGCCCACAACACCGGCTGCACCACATCCACCCGCTCCAACGCCACCGCATCGCCGAGCACATCCACCAACGACCACTCCACGAACGGCGCCAACGCCGCCGCACACTCCTCCAGCCGCTCCGCGAACACCGGCGACGACTCCAACAACCCCGCCGCCATCCCCACCCACTGCCACCCCTGACCAGGGAAAACAAGAACCGCACGACCGTCAGCACCGGCCACACCCCGGATCAGCCCCGAGACGTCCCGGCCCTCCGCGAGCGCCGCCACGCCATCGACCAGACCGTCCCGGTCCCCGGCAAGCACCACCGCACGGTGCTCGAACGCACTCCGCGTGGTCGCCAACGACAGGCCGATCTCCTCGGCCGACAGCTCCATCCGCTCGCGCACATGGGCCAACAGCCGGTCCGCCTGTGTCCGCAGCGCGGCCTCGGACTTGCCCGAGACCAGCCAGGGCGTGACGGGTAGCCGGCCCAGGCCGCCGACCGGCTCGTCCACGGCGGGCCGCTCGGCCACCGGCCGCGGCGGAGGCGCCTGCTCGAGGATGACGTGCGCGTTGGTGCCGCTGACGCCGAAGGAGGACACGCCCGCCCGACGGGGCCGACCGGTCTCGGGCCACGGCGTGGCGTCGGTCAGCAGCCGGACGGTGCCGGGAGACCAGTCCACATACGGGGAGGGCTCGTTCACGTTCGGCATCCCGGGCAGCAGGCCGTGGCGCATGGCCAGCACCATCTTGATCAGGCCCGCCACACCGGCGGCCGCCTGCGTATGCCCGATGTTGGACTTGATCGAGCCGAGCCACAGGGGCTGTTCGTCGGTGTGCTCCCGGCCGTAGGTGGCCAGCAGCGCCTGGGCTTCGATCGGATCGCCCAGCGTCGTACCCGTACCGTGGGCCTCCACGACATCGACCTGCCCGGCCGGGAGCCCGGCGTTGGCCAGTGCCTGGCGGATCACCCGCTGCTGTGAGGGGCCGTTGGGCGCGGTGAGGCCGTTGCTCGCACCGTCCTGGTTGACGGCGGAGCCGCGTACCACCGCCAGCACCTGGTGACCGTTGCGCCGCGCGTCCGACAGCCGTTCCAGCAGCAGCATGCCGACGCCCTCGCCCCAGGCGGTGCCGTCGGCGGCCGCCGCGAACGGCTTGCACCGGCCGTCCGGCGCCAGGCCCCGCTGACGGCTGAACTCCACGAAGCCACGCGGTGACACCATTACCGAGACGCCACCGGCGAGCGCCAGGGAGCACTCGCCCTGCCGCAGCGCCTGCGCCGCCAGGTGCAGCGCCACCAGGGACGACGAACACGCGGTGTCCACCGTGACCGCTGGCCCCTCGAAGCCGAAGGTGTAGGAGATGCGGCCGGAGACGACGCTGGCCGCGTTGCCGGTGGCCACATAGCCTTCGGTGGTCTCCGGGGCCCGGTCGACCAGGGACACGTATTCCTGCCCGTTGGTGCCCATGAACACGCCGGTACGGCTGCCGCGCACCGCCTCCGGGTCGATTCCGGCCCGCTCCCACAGTTCCCATGACGTTTCCAGCAGCAGCCGCTGCTGGGGGTCCATCGCCAGCGCCTCACGTGGCGAGATGCCGAAGAAGGACGCGTCGAAGCCGCTCACCTCGGAGAGGAACGCACCCTCGCGTACGTAGCTCTTCCCGATCGCGTCGGGGTCCGTGTCGTACAGCCCCTCGAGGTCCCAGCCACGGTCCGTGGGGAAGGGCGAGACGGCGTCCTCTCCGGCGGCCAGCAGCCGCCACAGGTCGTCGGCGGAGCGTACGTCGCCGGGGAAGCGGCAGCTCATCGAGACGATCGCGATCGGCTCGTCCGCCGCGGTGGACCCGATCGTGGCCACATCCGCCGTCGCGCCATCCGTCTGCCCCTGGTTGCCGAGCAGTTCGGTGAGCAGATATCCGGCCAGCGCGGTCGGTGTGGGGTAGTCGAAGACCAGGGTGGCCGGGAGTTGGACGCCCGTGGCCTCGCTGAGCCGGTTGCGCAGGCCCACCGCGGTCAGGGAGTCGAAGCCGATCTCCATGAAGGCGCGGCCGGGTCCGATGGCGTCCACACCGCTGTGGCCGAGTACGGCGGCCACATGGACACGCACGAGCTCCAGCAGGGTGCGCTGCCGTTCGGTCTCGGACAGGGGCTCCAGACGACGGACGAGTGCCGAGGACTCCTCGGTGTGCGCGGGGTCGGTTTCGCCGGGCCGGGCGGTCGCGGTCAGCTTCCGGACTTCCGGGACTCCGCTGAGCAACCGGGACAGCCGCCGGGCCTCGAAGGTGTCGGCGAACCGCTCCCAGTCGGCGTCGACGACGGCGAGAGCGGCGTCCGGGTGGGTGACCGCGCGCTCCAGCGCCGCCAGGGCCAGCCGTGGATCCATCGCGGTCATGCCATTGCGCCTGATGGTGCGGCTGACCTCAGCGCTGCTGACGGCCATGCCGTTGTCGGCCCACGGCCCCCAGGCCACCGAGGTGGCCGGGAGCCCCGCACCGCGCCGCCACTGCGCCAACGCGTCCAAAGTCGCGTTCG
>NZ_BAAAIF010000133.1:0-12610 GCF_039525925.1 Streptomyces javensis
CTCGGTTCGCACCTGGCCCGGATGGAACTGCGCGTCGCGCTCGAGGTCTGGCTGGAGCGGATCCCGGAGTTCAGCCTCCAGGACCCGTCCACGGTGGTCTGGGGCGGGCGCCTGGCCCGCGGGCCGCTGTGCCTTCCGCTCCTCATCAGCTGACGCGGGGGGCGGACCGCGGTACGTCGAAGGGCCCCGGGGACCCGGCGCGCGCCGGGTCCCCAGAACCCTTTCCACTGCACCGGTGGACCGGCCACGGTCCGCCTTCCTGACCGAAGCCGCCCCTCGGGGCGAACCGGGCCTACGCCGTGGGCGTGCGCCAGGCGCGCACCTGCTCGACGACGGCGGTGACGTGCTCGATGGGCGTGGTCTTGACGATGCCGTGTCCCAGGTTGAACACGAACGGCCCCCCGCTCAGGCCGCGCAGGATGCGCTCCGTCTCGGTGTGGAGCGCGGGACCGCCGGCGATCAGCAGTTGGGGGTCGAGGTTGCCCTGCACACAACGGCCCAGCCCGCGCTGGAGGTTGCGCGCGGCCCAGTCGAGGGGGACCGTGGAGTCCAGTCCGATGCAGTCCGCGGCGGTCGCCTCGGCGAAGCCGTTGTAGGAGAGCCCGGCGCCCCGGGGGAACGCGATGACGGGAACGTCCGGGTACTGCGCCTTGAGCGCGCTGATGATGGCGGCGATCGGCTTGACGCACCAGCGGTCGAAGAGGACGTCCGGAAGCACCCCGGCCCAGCTGTCGAACAGCTGGACCGCTTCGGCGCCCGCCTCGATCTGACGGCCGAGGAACTGGATGATGGCGGTCGTCAGCAGGTCCATCAGGGGCTGGAACCCGTCGGGGTCGCTCAGCGCCCACTGCTTGACGACGGAGTGCTCCGAGGCGGCGCCGCCGCGGCCTTCGACCATGTAGGTGGCGATGGTCCACGGTGCGCCGGCATAACCGATCAGGGCCGTCTCGGCGGGCAGGGCGCGGGTCAGCTGACTGACCGTCTCGTAGATCGGGGCCAGTTCCTCGTGGAGGCGGGAGATGCTCAGGAACTCGGCGATGTCCGCCGTCGAGCGCACGGGCGGCGTCAACACCGGCCCCTCGCCGACCCGGTAGTCCAGGGTCTGGCCCAGTGCGGCGGCGACCTGCGGAAGGTCCGCGAACACGATGGCGGCGTCGAGGGGGAAGCGGCGCAGCGGTTGCAGGGTGACCTCGACGGCGTGCTCGGGCGTGGTGCAGAGCCCCACCATGCCCCCGGCCGCCTCGCGGACCTTGTGGTACTCGGGCAGGTACCGTCCGGCCTGCCGCATCAGCCAGACCGGCGGCCGCTCGGTCCGCTCTCCCGCGAGTGCGCGCAGGAGCAGCTTCTTGGGCTGGACATTGCCGGACCCCGGCTTCGGACCGACTGCTTCCCGGATGCCGACGTCCACGCTGTTCCATCCTGTTGAGTCGCCCCGGTATCGACGGGACTCACATAGAGAGCTCGGGTCCCTCGGAAGGGGGCCGTTGGCAGCGTAGCAGAGCCCGGTCGGCCGTCCCGGCGGACAGTTGACGGTCAGTCAAGGGGCCGGTGGCGATCCCGGACGGGCCGTGCCCCGGGATGGAAGTCCCAGTTACCCCGCAGTGGCGGATCGTAGGCGGAGCGCCATTTACGCCTCCGTCGGGCGCACGCGAACGTGATCACCGTCGAGACGGCGATCGGGAGGATGACCGGATGAGCCTGGCGGGACGCGCGGAGGCGCCGATCGGTCGGACGGGCCGTTTCTTCATCGGCGGGCAGTGGGTGGCGCCGTCGTCCAGCGCCATGATTGACGTGATCGACTCCGGGACCGAGGAGGTCTACTTCAGGGTCGCGCAGGCGCAGGCCCCCGACGTGTCCAGGGCCGTCGCGGCGGCGCGGGAGGCCTTCGACGAAGGTCCCTGGCCGCGCCTGACGCCGGCCGAGCGGGCCGGGTACCTGCGGGCGATCGGTGCGGAACTCAGGCTCCGCGGTGAGGACATCGCCGAGATCTGGCCGCGCGAGTCCGGTGTCCTGCACACCTTCGCCGCCACCGCCGGCACCGGCGCGGAGGCCGCCTTCAAGCGGTACGCCGCGCTGGCCCGCACCTTCCCGTTCGAGGAGCCGGTCAAGCCGACGGCCGGCGGACAGTTCGGCATGATCGTCCGGGAGCCGGCCGGTGTGGTCGGTGCGATCATCCCGTGGAACGCCCCGATGGGGATGATCGCCAACAAGGTCGGCCCCGCGCTGCTCGCCGGGTGCACGGTGGTCCTGAAGTCGGCGCCCGAGGCGCCGGGGGAGGGCTACCTGATCGCCGAGGCCGCCGCGGCGGCCGGGCTGCCGCCCGGCGTGCTCAACGTCGTCACCGCCGACCGCGAGGTGTCCGAACTGCTGGTGCGCGACCCGCGAGTGGACAAGATCACGTTCACCGGGTCGACGGCCGCGGGCCGGCGCATCGCCTCGATCTGCGGCGAGCGGGTGGCCCGCTGCACGCTGGAGCTCGGCGGCAAGTCCGCCGCCGTGATCCTCGACGACATGGACCTCGGGACGGCTGCGCGCAGCCTCGCCCAGGCCGAGTGCTTCCTCACCGGGCAGGTCTGCTCGTCGCTGACCCGGATCGTGGTCAGCCGCTCGCGCCACGACGAACTGGTCGAGGCCCTCGTCGGCGTGTTCTCCCGGGTGCGCGTCGGGGACCCGTTCGACCCGCGCTCGCAGATGGGGCCGCTGGCGGCCAGCCGGCAGCGGGACCGGGTCGAGGGGTACATCGCCAAGGGCGTCGCGGAAGGGGCCACACTGGCCACCGGGGGCGGTCGCACGAAGGGCCTGACCCGCGGCTGGTACGTCGAGCCCACCGTGTTCGGCAACGTCGACAACCGCTCGGTCATCGCCCAAGAGGAGATCTTCGGCCCCGTGCTGTCGGTCATCCCCGCGGCCGACGAGCAGGACGCGATCCGGATCGCCAACGACACCATCTACGGCCTCAACGCGGCGGTGTTCACCAACGACGTCAACCGGGCCCGCGAGGTCGCCAGGCAGCTGCGCTCCGGCACCGTCGGCCACAACGCGCTGCGCAGCGACCTCGGCATCGCGTTCGGCGGGTACAAGCAGTCCGGCATCGGCCGCGAAGGCGGGCGCGAGGGACTGCTGCCCTACCTGGAGACCAAGACCGTGATCCTCGAAGGCCGGCCGACCGGGTACGAGGACGCCGTCCTCTGACGGCAGCTGCCCTGACGCCGCGTCCGCTCGTCGGCCGGCCCCTGCCCGCCACGTTGCTCGACACCACACTGACCACCCGGCTCACCCGTGAGCCCGCACAGCCGACGGGAACACACTGATGACTGACCTTGAGGTCCGCCCGGAGGAGCTCCAGGCCCTCGCCGTTCTCTTCGGCCTCGGTGACCCGTACCCGGAATACGCGAAGTGGCGTGCGCGGCAGTCGGTCGTCCGCCCGCACGAGAAGCTGTTCGTCTTCAGCCGCTACGAGGACTGCGCGGCGGTCCTCGGCAGCTCGGCCTTCGGCCACGCGCCGCGCGAGGCCAGCCCGTTGCGCAGCCTGTGGCGGGGCGCCGACCGACCCGCACCCGCTGCCCCGGACACCGCCAGTGCCGCCGACGCCGACATGGCCGTGGTCACCGCCCAGGACAACGCCAGCAACATGCTCCGGCTGAACCCGCCCGACCACACGCGGCTGCGCCGCCTGGTGTCCCGCGCCCTCACCCCGGCGAGCGTCCGGGCCCTGATGCCGCGCATCGAGGCGATCACCGGCGAGCTGGTGGGCGAGCTCGGCCCGGACTTCGACGTCATCGGCGATCTCGCGCTCCCGCTGCCGGTCCGGGTGATCAGCGAGCTGCTCGGCATCCCGGAGGCCGACCGGCCGATGGTGGTGACCTGGTCCGAGCAGCTGTCCCGGAGCATCGACCCCGGCTTCCTCATCACGCCTGAGGACCGCGTGGCGATGCGCGCGGCCCGGGACAGCTTCCACGAGTACCTCGGGGCGCTGATTCCCAAGCGGCGCGGCGAGCCGGGCGACGACCTCGTCTCCGCCCTCGTCCACGTCCACGACGAGGACGGCACGCTGACCGAGCACGAGATCATCATCACCTGCCGGCTGCTGCTCATCGCCGGCCACGAGACCACCCGCAGCCTCATCGGCGGGTCCGTCCTCGCCCTGCTCAACCACCCCGCCCAGCTCGCCGCCCTGCGGGCCGACCCGGACCTGGTCGAGCGGTGTGTCGAAGAGGCCCTGCGCTACTACCCGCCCATCCAGCTCCTGGTCCGTTCCGCGCTGGAGGACACCACGGTCGGCGACACCACGGTCCCGGCCGGCGCGCGCGCCCTCATGCTCGTCGGCGCGGCCAACCGCGACGAGGCGCTCGGCGACGACCCGGAGGACTTCGACTTCCTCCGTCCCGCCCGCCGGCACCTGTCGTTCGGCCACGGGATCCACTTCTGCCTGGGCGCCCCGCTGGGACGCGCCGAGGCCGCCATCGCCCTGCGCCACCTGCTGCCGGTCCTCGCCGAGGCCCGGATGACCGAGCCGCCCGTGTGGAAGCCCCACACCGTCCTGCGCGGTCTTGAGCGCCTCCGCCTGACCACGTCGAACTGACGGTGGGTCAGCCAGAGGTGGGCCAGTGACGGTCAGGCGGCGGAAACCGGCGGCTGGAGGGCCTCGCCGCTGCCGGCCACCTCGGATGACCGGCCCTTGGCGAGGGCCGGGATCGCGGCGGCGAACCGTCGGAGCGCGGCATCGAGGTCGGCCAGCGGCGCCGTCGCAGCGGGTTCCGGCAGCTCGGGCAGGGGGTCCGTCGGGGCCGACACGGCACGGCGCAGCAGCCTGACGGTCTCGGCGGTGGCGCCTTCGCGCGGGCCGGGCTCGCTCGCGGCCAGGGCGTGCACCGGGCCGAAAGCCGCGAGCAGCGCCTCGCCGGCATCGGCCGGCGTGATCCTGTGCCCCGCGCCCAGCCTCCGAGTGGCCATGCGGTACAGCCGGTGTGAACGGGCGCTCGCGTTCAAGTTGGTGGCCGCGGCGTCGAACGCGGCGAGCGCCCTGGCGGTGGAGGCCCCGTCGCGGCGGGCATCGAGCAGCGAGGCGAGTGCGGCGAGGGTCGCGCCCAGCCGGACGCGCACCGCGTCGCCGGTGCGCACCGGCACCAGGAACCAGCCCACGACCACCGCCAGCACCGCCCCCAGGACCAGCGCCTGGAGGCGGATGAGCAGCAAGTGCTCGGGGGACTGGCCGAAGTACCCGTAGAACATGGACAGCGCCGTCGTGATGCCCGCGGCGTAGAAGGCGTAGTTGTAGGTGCGCAGGGTCGTGGCCACGGCCAGCACCACGAAGATCAGCACGATGCTGGTCGTGCCGTGGGGGTCGGCCACCGCGGCGATCAGCGCCGCGACGAGCGTGCCCGCCATCGCGCCCAGACCACGCTCGACGCCCTTGAGGGCGAGGTCCCCGCGGCCGACCGGGCCCAGGCTGACGACCATGGCACTGATCACGCACCACTGCCAGTGCTCGCCGAATATCAGGTGCCCGAGCGAGAACGCGGCGGTCAGCGCCACCGCCATCTGGAGCGCCATCCGGCTGCGGGGCGACAGTCCGGCGCGCCGCGCCGACCGCTTGGCGGGGGCCTGCGCCAGCGGCGAACCCGGAAGGCCGGTCAGCTTCTCGGCGACCAGGCGAACCACGCGGACCCACACGAAGGCACTGAACCCCACCAGCGCCATCCAGCCGCAGATCGGCCACCACGCCAGGTGCCCCGTAGCGGATCCGGCGGGCAGCAGGGCGGCGATCAGCGCCAGCGGAACCAGTGCCCCCAGCCGGGTGGCCGCCGCTCCGAACCGCCTGGTCCAGATCGAACCCGCCATCAGCGCCACGAACACCGCCCCGCCGATCACGGGGTGAACGGCCATCTGCGCGCCGAGCCAGACGCTCGCCCCCGCGAGGACCGAGAGCGCGAGGGCCGCCATGACCTTCTGCGGGACCGGCTCACCGCCGGGGCGGCGCGACACCGTGAACGCGAAGATGACGGCCGGCACCCCGAGCACCGCCCCCGGGTACCCCGCGGCGAGGCGCGCGATCTCCACCGCCGTGAAGAAGGAGCCCAGCACGGCGACCATAGCCACCGCCGAATAATAGACTTTGGTTAGCATTCCCACCCTCTGCATGGCCGATTCTGTGCAGATTACCGGGGCACCGCTTTCGCTAATACTACATACTGCTTAGTATTGAAGGATGGACACCGATGACTGCGCCCAGGCCCTGCTCCAAGGCCTGCTCCGCCTGGGCTCCCGGCTGCGCCACGAGCGCCCGGCCGGTGCCCTGACCGCGAACAAGATCATCGTGCTGGGCCACCTGCGGCGGAACGGGCCCTGCACCCCCAGTGCCGTGGCCCTCGCCGAGCACCAGCAACTCCAGGCTCTGACCCGGACGTTCGCCGAGCTGGAGGCCGACGGCCTGATCACCAGGCAGCGCTCGGAGACCGACCGGCGCGCCTCGATCCTCTCGATCGCCGACGCCGGCGCCCGGGCCCTGTCCGACGATCTCGCGCAGCGCGCCGCATGGCTCGGCAGCGCCCTCGGCGCGCTCAGTCCGGTCGAACAGCAGCTGCTGGCCCTGGCCGCCCAACTGCTCAACCAGTTGGCCGACGCCCCCGCCACGACCGGCCCGGACGGGCAGACGGGGACGCACACCCCCTGACGGGCCCGGCCCGAGGCGCGTGGCGTGATTTGGACGCTAAGTCAGCTGCTTTTTTGAGTCACCACACCAAAGCTTTACGAATATCGGATGCAGGGAAAATGCGGACAAATCAGATACTCCAGGCGATATTACGAACACGCTCTGGCGTGAATCATGTTTCAATCGTTATCCGGGGGGAGTCGAGGTTTTGCGGCGGGTGTGGAGGGAGAGTTAAGGAAAGGTGTCGCGGGGAGCGCAACGAGATCTGCGTGGACACATATCCGCAATTTCTTCAAGTCGCACTCGTGTGATCTCAGTGGGCGGCGATCGGGGGACGGTGGGGATGATGACGGGATAGGTGCTCTCCGCGCAGGTCACGGCCCATTCGGGTGTCCGGCACGGCCGCGACGTCCCCGGACGGGAGCCGGTCGGGCAGGTGAGCGCCGCGCTTCCACGAAAAGGTTACGCACCTTGAGCCGCTGGTGGAATGTGCTACTCCACCGCGATCCCTTCTGAGGCCACCATCGTTCTCTGACGCAGTGCCAGATGCGTTCATTGGTGCCGCCAACGGTGTCGGCACAAGCCCCGATAGCCCATGAATTCCTGGAGGTCATTGACTCCTGAGCGCTTTGCAGACCTGTGCACTTGAGAGCGAACGGCGTCGCGCATGGCGGGAGGCTAAATTGCAGTTCAATATCTTAGGTCCACTGGAAGTGGTTTCCCAGGACAGGGTCGTGCTGCTCGGTGGGGTCAAGCAGCGCGCGATGCTGGGCATGCTGCTCTTGAGGGCGAATCGGATCGTCCCGTCGAGCAAACTGCTCGATTCCCTCTGGGACGGCCGCATTCCGCCAACCGCACGGAAGATGCTACAGAATGCGGCTTCTGCGCTGCGCGGAATGCTGGCCTACGACGACGGAAGCCCCGACCCGCCCCTACTGCTCACCCACGCGCCCGGGTACCTGCTGCGCGTCGAACCCAGCAGCATCGACCTGAGCCTGTTCACGCAGCGCACCGAACGGGGCCGTGCGTACGCCGCCGACGCCGACTGGGAATCCGCGCGCCGAGTGCTCCGCGACGCACTCGACGTCTGGCGTGGCCCGGTCCTCGCCGACCTGGCCGAGACGTGCACCGCTTGGCCCGAGGCCGCCGCGGTCCAGAACGAGTACGTCGTCGCCGTCGAGGAACTGTTCGATGCCGAACTTGCCTGCGGGCGGCACCGCGAGGTGATCGCGGAACTCGAACTTTTCGCGGCACGGGAGCTGTCCCACGAACGCCTGGTGGCACAACTGATGCTCGCGATGTACCGGTGCGGACGGCAGTCGGACGCGCTCGAGGTCTACCGCCGCGCCCGCGTGTCGCTGATCGAGGCCCACGGACTGGAACCCAGCCGGGAGCTCCAGGAGCTCGAACACCTGATCCTCAATCAGGACGTGAGGCTGGACTGGCACGGCGGTGAGATGCCCGCGCTCGGCGACAACGGCATCGTGGGCGGCCCCTGGCCGACCGCCGTCCCGGCCGACCAGCCGGTACCGGCCGCCGCGCCGCGCGAGGAACTTCCCGCCGACCCCCGCCGCACGGAGCTCGTCCCGACGGATGGCTGCGACGCGCCGCTGCCCCAGAGGCAGTTGGCCACCGTGCTGGCCGTCGTCGGCGAGGTCAGGCCCGGGGCGGACGTCGCCGAAATGGTCTCCGCGTTCGACACGGTGGCCGCGACGGTGGACCGCGAGGTCAGCCGGTACGGTGGCGTGGTCATCAGCAGGATCGCGTCCGTGAGCTGGATCCTGTTCGACGACGTCGAGCACCCCCCCGATCGTGCCGTCGAGGCAGCCCTGGCGATCCGTGCCGCGCTCGGACGGGCCCGGCCCGTCCGAGCCGCTGCCGACGACGGGATCCCGCCGGTGGTTGTCAAGGTCGCGGTCGTGTCCACCGACGCGACCCACAGCTACCGCCCCGACAACGGCACACTGCGCGCCCTCGACAGCGCGGTCGTCGGCCGCTGCCTCCAACTGGCCAGCGCCGCCCCGGCGGGACAGGTCTGGGTCGGGGAGGAGACCAAGCGCGCCACCGAGTGCTGCGTCCGGTACGAGCAGGTCGGCGACGGCGCGTGGGAGGCGGTCGAACTCCTTCCGCAACCGCAACGGCCGGACCGGGTGAAGATGGTCATCGGAGGCCCGGACAAGATCAAGAAGCTGAGCGGGCTGCTCGCCGGCATCAGCGGGGTGCACGCCTCGCCGCTGATCGAGGGAATCAGTCGCCGCGGCGACGGCATACCGGAGAACGCGGTGGTCGAGGTCACCGTGAGCGTCCTGCTGCCCTCGGACGCCGCGCACGGCTGGGCGGCGCTGTCGGAGGGCGCGTGAACCCCGCTTCAGGCCCGCAGACCGACCAGGAACGCCAGAAGCACCAAGAACACCAGAAGCACCAGGAACGCCAGAAGCACCAGGAACGCCAGAAGCACCAGGAACGCCGAGAACACAAGGACTGCCAGGAGGGGCCGGATGGGAATCGACGATGGTGACGAGAACCTGTGGCTCAGGCGTTTCGCGCCAGCAGACCATGCGGAGAACCGCCTGGTCTGCTTCCCGCACGCGGGCGCCTCCGCCCCGTTCTTCCTGCCGATGGCGCGAGCGCTGGCTCCGGCCGTCGACGTCCTCGCGGTGCAGTACCCCGGACGCCAGGACCGGCGGGCTGAGCCCTGCATCGAGGACATCCCCACCTTGGCGGACCACATCGCCCGCGCACTGACCGGGTCGCTGGACCGTCCACTGTCGCTGTTCGGCCACAGCATGGGCGCCGTGCTCGCCTTCGAGGTCGCCCGGCGCCTCCAGCGGGACCACCCGGGCCAGCCCGCGCACCTGTTCGTCTCCGGCCGGCGCGCCCCGACCCGCCTGCGCGAGGAGACGCACCACCTGCTCGACGACGAAGGGATCATCGCGGAGATCCGCTCGCGGCGCGGCCCGCAAGCCCGGGCGATGGAGAACCCGGAAGTGCGGGAGATGGTGCTGCCGACGCTCCGCGGTGACTACACGGCCGTGGGGCGGTACCGCTACGTCGCCGGCGAGCCGCTGCGCTGCCCCGTGACCGCGCTGGTCGGGGACCGGGACCGGGAGGCCAGCGTCGAGGAGGTCAGGGACTGGGAGGAGCAGGCGTCCGAAGGCGACTTCGACTTCCGGGTCTTCCCCGGCGGGCACTTCTACCTGGTCAAGGAGACCGCCGGGGTCGTGTCGGTGGTGTCCGACCGCCTCGCCACCGGGACGGGAACCGGCCTGCTCCGCTGAGCAGCCGGGCTCCGCACCGGGGCCGCGCCCTACCGCCACCGCCACCGCCATCGCCACCAACACGCCTACCACCTACCGCCTACCGCCTACCGCTGCATCGCGGAGGCGGTAGAGGCGTTGGCCGTCGAAGCCGGACCGCCGTCCCGCGCTCGGCGTCGGCCTACTGCGAAAAGCGCTCCCTGAGAGGGGAGTCGATCGCGCCCACGTGCGCCGTGATGAAGAAGTGCCCGCCCGGGAAGGTGCGGACCGTGCAGGTGCCGGTGGTGTGCTGCTCCCACGCACGGGCCTCGGGCAGCGTCGTCTCCGGGTCGGTGTCGCCGGTCAGGACCGTGACCGGGCACCCGACGACCGCGTCCGGAGCGCACCGGTAGGTCTCGGCTGCCTGGTAGTCAGCACGCAAGGACGGCAGGGCGGTCCGCCGTCCACCGGCGGCAGCGCGCGCACCGGGCTCGCGGGCCGCGCCAGACGCGGCACGGCGGCCTGAACGCCGACGGACCGGTAGATGGCCTCGGGACGGCGCGCGAACCGCCCGATGGCGGGATTCCATCCACCGGGAACTCCACGCTTCCCCCGCGATGACCGCCCGGATCCGCATGCCCGCTCACCTGGGCGTCGCTGTCTGTCCGATTC
This sequence comes from Streptomyces javensis, assembly GCF_039525925.1. Taxonomy (NCBI): domain Bacteria; kingdom Bacillati; phylum Actinomycetota; class Actinomycetes; order Kitasatosporales; family Streptomycetaceae; genus Streptomyces; species Streptomyces javensis. The sequence continues at coordinate 10,561 of NZ_BAAAIF010000133.1, forward strand.
GGCGCCCTGCCGGGATGACCTGGTTGCCTCCCGATGGGCGTCTGGTGGAACGGCGTCATTTTCGGGCCGTCCGTCCACGTGATGAGCTTCTTCCCATGAAGGACTGGAAGATCGGCCGGTGAGCCTGCTGCGTGTCTTCGGGGGTGAGTCGCCGCGGCTCGGTCGGGAGCGACCGGCCCGCGGTGCTCGGAGTGTGCGTGCCGCCGGATCACCCGGCGCGGGGCGGAACGGCTTCCAGCGACTCCCGGCAGACCGACCTGACGCACCGTCAGCGGCTACCCGAGGATCGGCACCCGGCACGGCACAGAGGCGCCGCAGCGGCGGACGGTGCCGGCAGTAACAGGCTCACAGCTCTCTGAGAACGCTAATTTCCTTCTTCGCAGGGGACGGATGGACATGCCGGGCGCTGAACAACTTCCTGCGCAGGATGACATGATCGCGGTCATCGGCATGTCATGCCGTCTGCCCAAGGCGCCGGACCTCGATGCCTTCTGGCAGCTCCTCCGCAGTGGCGGCGACGCGATCACGCGAGTGCCGGCGGACCGGGAGGAGATCGGTCGCCCGCGCGCGGGCGAAGCCCTGCCCGGCACCGCATTCGGCGGCTACCTGGAGAGCGTCGACCGGTTCGACGCCGAATTCTTCGGCATCTCGCCCCGGGAAGCCGTCGCGATGGACCCCCAGCAGCGGCTGGTGCTCGAACTGAGCTGGGAGGCGCTCGAGGACGCCGGAATCGTGCCCGGCGACGTCCGCGGCGACCGTATCGGCGTCTTCATCGGAGCGAACCGCGACGACTACGCAGCACTGCTGCGCGGCCGCGGCACGGACGCCGTGACGGCGCACAGCAACACCGGTCTACAGCGCGGAATGATCGCCAACCGGGTGTCCTACGCGCTCGGACTGAACGGCCCGAGCATGACGGTGGACACGGCCCAGTCCTCCTCGCTGGTCGCCGTCCACCTGGCGTGCGAGAGCCTGCGCCGCGGCGAGTGCACCAGCGCGCTGGTCGGCGGCGTCAAGCTCAGCATCAGCCAGGAGACGGCCGCCGAGGAGGCGAAGTTCGGCGGCCTCTCGCCGGACGGGCGCTGCTTCACGTTCGACGAGCGCGCCAACGGCTACGCCCGCGGCGAGGGCGGCGGCGTACTCGTCCTGAAGCCACTGGCGAGCGCGCTGGCCGCCGGCGACCCCGTGTACTGCGTGATCCGCGGCAGCGCCGTCAACAGCGACGGCGCCAGCGACGGCCTGACGGTCCCGAGCAGCGCCGCGCAGGAAGCCGTCATCAGGCGCGCCCACCAGCTCGCTGACCTGCGGCCGGCGGACGTGCAGTACGTCGAGCTGCACGGCACCGGGACCCGGGTCGGCGACCCGGTCGAGGCGGCGGCGCTCGGGGCCACGCTCGGCCGGGACCGCCGCGAGCACGGCCCGCTGGCCGTCGGCTCGGTCAAGACGAACATCGGCCACCTTGAGTCCGCGGCGGGCATCGCCGGCTTCCTCAAGGTCGCGTTGGCCATCCGTCGGCGCGAGCTCCCGCCCAGCCTGAACTTCCGCGAGCCGAACCCGCAGATCCCGCTCGACGAGCTGAACCTGCGGGTCCAGACCCGCACCACGCCCTGGCCGCAGGCCGATCGGCCGCTCATCGCCGGGGTCAGTTCCTTCGGGATGGGCGGTACGAACTGCCACGTGGTGGTCGGCGAGGCGCCCGCCCCCGAGCGGTCGGCGGCACCTGAGGCCGGGGCGGGGCTGGAGTCTTCGGGTCCGGTGGCGTGGGTGTTGTCGGCGCGGTCCGGTGCGGCGTTGGCTGCGCAGGCGGGTCGGCTGGCGGAGTTCGTGACGGCGCGTCCCGAGGTCCCGGTTAAGGATCTCGCGTTCTCGCTGGCTGTCACCCGAACCACTGCGTTCTCTCACCGGCTGGCTGTCGTTGGCCAGGGTCGTGAGGAGTTGCTGGAGGGTTTGAGTGCTGCGGCTGTGGGCGGGGCTGTGGCTGGTGTGGTTTCCGGGACGGGTGGTGATGGTCGGGTTGGGGTGGTGTTTTCGGGTCAGGGTTCTCAGCGTG